>CAZAWQ010000180.1:0-2506 GCA_964488585.1 uncultured Roseivirgaceae bacterium | reverse complement strand
AGTGCATACATTGGCTACCTTAGGCTTAGGTTTGTACTCACCTGGTACAATCACCGGACTGATATTATACCTCCCATTAAGCATAATTATACTCCGATCATCAAAGTCACAACTCTCAAAGGCGAGGTTTGCTGGTTCCGTGATTCTCGGGGTAGCACTACATGGGCTGGTTTCCTTCCTGGCATTCCTTTGAGGCTACCAGTCATTCCTTCGATCCTTTTATCATTCGATCATTCGATAAAAATCCTATATCATTGGTATAACTGCATATCCTAAGACATTAATTGAAAAAACCGATCAATTTAAGTCATGCTTAATGCACCATCAGTTATTTACTAAATAAAAAACTATAGCCTGATGAGTCGACCCAGGACACTCGCGGGATTTTGATTATTGGGGTGAGGCAGTTGATTTTTCAGAATTTAGTTAGTATCTATAGAATTATCTCACATTTGATTCAAAAGCAACATGAAATCCATATCACGACTTACTATTTTTGCACTTTCACTTTTCTTTTTTATCCTATCGATCCAGATATATGCCCAGGTTCCCATCACTGAAAACGATATAAATCAGTCAATTAATGAGAAAAGTTATTCGCCCTATGCTGGGAGAAATTTTCCTGCTGCAGTGTATTGGGGGGATACTCATTTACATACTGACATCTCCATGGATGCGGGGGCGTTTGGTAACCGCCTGGGTCTTGAGGAAGCATACCGGTTTGCCAGGGGTGAGGAGATTACTGCCTCCAACAAAATGAATATTCGTTTGTCAAGGCCTCTTGATTTTCTGGTGATCGCCGACCATTCTGATAATATGGGCTTCTTCCCTGATTTATTTGAAGGAGCTCCTCACATTTTGTCGGACCCTACCGGAAAAGATTGGTACAATAGGGTAATGGCTGGTGAAGGAGTTGGAGTAGCTCTGGAATTAATTAGTAAATTCTCTCAAGGGCAGTTTCCAGAAGCATTGATTTATGCCCCAGACAGCAAACCTTATAAGGACGCTTGGGCAAAAACTGTAAAAGCCGCTGAACAGTTTAATGAGCCAGGGACTTTCACGGCATTTATCGGTTACGAATGGACTTCTCTGGTGAAAGGAGCTAACATGCATCGGGTGGTAATATACCGAGATGGTGAGGACCAAGCCTTACAAATGGTCCCATACACTACCATTCCTCCAATTGGAAGCACAAACCCCAGAGACTTATGGGCCTGGTTGAAAAATTTTGAAAGCGAAACCGGGGGAGAGGTTCTGGCAATAGCTCACAACGGTAATTTGTCCAATGGGATAATGTTTCCTCTGGAGGCACAATATGACGGCAAACTATTAGACAAAGCTTACGTACAGCAGCGAAGCCGCTGGGAACCACTGTATGAGGCTACCCAGATAAAAGGTGACGGGGAAACTCATCCCTTTCTCTCTCCTAATGACGAATTTGCCAATTATGAAACCTGGGATATCGGCAATCTGGATGTATCGGAAGCAAAAACCAAAGAGATGCTTCCTGGCGAGTATGCCCGGGAGGCACTAAAACGCGGACTGATCATCGAAGGAAAACTGGGAATCAATCCATATAAGTTTGGAATGATCGGTTCTTCCGATAGTCACACTTCACTGGCCACTACTCAGGAGGACAACTTCTTTGGAAAACATTCAGGAGCTGAGCCAAACGCCGAACGGATGATGCACCCATTTATGAAAACTGATCAAGGAGTTATAATGGGTTGGCAGATGGTGGCTTCAGGCTTAGCGGCTGTATGGGCCAAAGAGAATACCAGGGAAGCCCTCTTTGATGCCATGGAACGCCGGGAAGTTTATGCAACCACCGGCTCCAGAATGCTGGTACGTTTCTTTGGAGGTTGGAACTTTACTGAGGAAGATGCAAATAACCGGCTGCCAGCAGACATCGGTTATATGAAAGGGGTTCCGATGGGAGGAGATTTAACCAACGCCCCTTCAGGAAAAGCACCTTCTTTTCTGGTGGCGGCTCAGAAGGATGCCCTTGGGGGTAATTTGGATAGGATCCAGATCATCAAAGGCTGGCAGGATAAAAGCGGAAATACCCAGGAGAAAGTATATGATGTGGCCTGGGGAGGAGACAGGAAGCCAGGCAGAGATGGGAAACTTCCCGCTGTTGGAAATACGGTAGATGTAGCAAAAGCCACCTGGACAAATACAATTGGTGCACCTGAATTAATCACAGTGTGGACTGACCCTGACTTTGATGCCGGGCAGCGGGCTTTCTACTATGTCAGGGTACTGGAAATTCCTACTCCTCGATGGACCGCATACGATGCCAAATATTTTGATGTAAAAGTAGGAGATGAAGTTGATATGATCACCCAGGATAGAGCTTATACTTCTCCAATTTGGTATACTCCGGGGAATTAAATAACAGTTTACGAATAACAACTTAGCTTATATTCATGAGTACCCCAAATAAAACTTTAAAAGTAACCAATGCAAGCTGGACAAATTCAATTGGAGATGCAGAATTAATTAC
>CAZAWQ010000179.1:0-3537 GCA_964488585.1 uncultured Roseivirgaceae bacterium | reverse complement strand
GGCCCCATCCTGGAACGGATAAACCCAGTAGTATGACCCAGAAAATATGGAAAAGAAATTTGCGCATAAGTCTACCTACTGGACGGGGAACTATGGGGTAATAGATGGTAATTGCACGGTATTTTGGTTAGTAAACGCTATTACGCGCTTTGAATTTTAGTATTCTTTGGTTTCTTTAATCAGATTCAATGATCTTTTTTCTTTAACAAGTCGACTAGTTGTTCCTCAGTTAGTGGTTCCTGAGTTCCTTTAGCCATGTGCTTAACAGTTAATTTTCCACTTGATATCTCATCAGGGCCTACTAACACCACCCATGGAACCCCTTTTTTGTTGGCATAGTTGAGTGGTTTTTTAAGTTTACTGCGGTCCGGATATAGTTCCGATGCAATCCCGTTTTTTCTCAGATTTGAAAGTACTGCCAATGCGTAGTGTTCGCTTTCGCCATCCAGGGCCACCAGTAATACATCACTAAAACTCAATTTCTCTTCAGGGAACAATTGCAATTGTTCCATTACGTCATAGATGCGGTCTACCCCAAAACTGATGCCTACTCCCGATACATCCGGCAGGCCAAAAACTCCGGTGAGGTCGTCATACCGGCCACCACCACATACACTGCTCATCTCTACATTATTAACTACCACTTCAAAGATGGTCCCGGTGTAGTAGGCAAGCCCCCTGGCAAGGCTTGCATCAAAAGTTACGCAAGACTTTATGTCCATTTTTTCTAAATAATCAAAGATTTTATCTAAATCTTCGATTCCTTTTTTATCCGATGTAAACTTGGTCCATTCTAAAACTCCTTTTCTGTGCTTGGACCAATCACCGCGCCAACCAGTCATAATGAAAAGTCGGTTAATAGAATAAGGAGAAAATCCCTTCAAAAGCAATTCCTGTTCCCATTTTGGTTGCCCAATTTTATGCATTTGATCAAGAGCTGAGGCTAACTCCACTTCTTTTCCTGGAGCTTCTATGGCTTCTGCCATTGCTTTCAACAACTTCCGGTGGTTCACTTGAATAGTATAATCCTTAATTCCTAACAAAGCGAACACTTCATGGATCATGGCAATAATCTCTGCCTCACACAACAGAGAAGAAGTACCCACTACGTCGGCGTCGCATTGATAGAACTCTCGATATCTGCCTTTCTGCGGACGGTCTGCGCGCCACACCGGTTGCATCTGATACCGTTTAAAGGGGAAAGCAATCTCGTTGCGGTGCATGGCCACATACCTTGCAAATGGCACTGTTAAGTCATACCGTAGCCCTTTGGAGGCAATTTTGGGTAATAACTTCTTGTATCCGGCTTCAAAATCTTCTGCAGATGCTTTCTTAATAAAATCCCCGGAATCCACAATCTTGTAGAGCAGCTGATCTCCTTCATCCCCGTATTTCCCGGTCAATACCGACAGGTTTTCCATACTTGGGGTTTCCAGCGGTTGGAAGCCAAATTTTTGAAAAACACTTTGAATACTTTGAAAAATAAATTGGCGCTTGGCCATCACCTGTGGACCAAAATCGCGGGTTCCTTTGGGAATGCCTAAGTGGGTTGAACTCATAAAAACTCTAATGTCAAAGTACAAAAAAGCAACGATTTGGGTTTAAAATCAAAAGTGGATGGAAAATATTGCATTGGTATATGGTTATTCCCCTGAAACTACTAAATTTGCAGCTCGATTTTTATTTACAGGATCATGGGAGTTACAAGATTAAAAAGGAAAGACCGTCGAAACAAGGCCAAGGCAGCCAATAGAATCAAGAGAATTAAGCAATTAAGTAGACGCCCTGTAATTAAGAAATTGGAAGCGACCCCAGAGGTTACTGTTGCTCAAGTAGAGGTTATTGTTGCTCAAGAAGAAGAATAGCCCTGTTCTTCAGATACTTCCTCTTTTACCCATTTCAACCACTTCCAGATTCGTGACCTTGCCTTCTTCAAGGGTCATTCTTACCATGGTTTTAATATGATGAAACCCTTGTTTTCCGGCAGCGCCTGGGTTAATGTACAGCATATTATTGAACTCAGCATCTTTCATCACTTTGAGCATGTGACTATGACCGCAGATTAGTACATCTGGTGGCGAAGGTTCCAACATAAATTTGACCCGTTTGTTGTATCTACCAGGCCTTCCGGCTATATGTGTGATCAGTATTCGTACACCTGATCTATTTAACCAAAGATCTTTTGGCCATCTAAGACGAACGTCTTGCCCGTCGACATTTCCGTAAACCCCGAAAGTAGGCCTTATGCTTTCAAGCTCCTCTAGTACCGCAAGCGTACCTATATCTCCAGCGTGCCATATTTCATCACAACTATCGAAATAAGATCTGACTTTAGGGTCCAGATAGCCATGAGTGTCAGAAATTATACCAATGGTCATTGGTTAATGATTGAATGATTGAGGGATAGAATGATTGAATGTATCTGTGATAAATTTGTGGTTTGTCAAAGTTGTAAAAAACTAAGAAAAATTTCCTCAAGTAGAGATTAACATTTATTAGTTGCAATTTGCGGGGGTAATTTATAACATCACCGTATGATTATTAAGACCAGATTAGTAAGGGTTCTTTCATTTGGATTTGCCAACGGGATGTGCTTATATCCCTTCGTTTTGATTGGAAAGGATATCGAAATTACCGAAAGCCTGGTGAATCACGAAAAAATTCATCTGAAACAACAACTGGAAACTTTAATTCTGCCGTTTTATCTATGGTACCTTGTGGAATTTATTTACAGAATTATTCAGTACCAAGACTTTGAAAAGGCTTATCGCAATATTAGTTTTGAAAGAGAGGCTTACTATTATGAGTCACACATAGAATATTTGAACCGCCGGAAAAGATATGCCTGGACAGGATTTATGGGCCAGGCTGATCCTGGCTAAACCACTTTTATCATGGCTATTACACCTTCAACCATGCTTCCACTTGGAACCGTGGCCCCCGATTTCATGCTACCGGATACCGTGTCCGGAAATACCGTTTCCCTTGACAACTTAAAATCGTCGGTAGCTACCCTAATCATGTTTATTTGTAATCACTGTCCCTACGTAAAGCACATTAATCAGGAGTTGGTGAAGTTAGCAACCGATTATCAGAGCCAGGATGTTTCTTTTGTGGCCATCAGTTCCAACGACGCAGTTAGTTACCCTCAGGATGGCCCTGATAAGATGAGGGAAACAGCTCAGGAATTAGGATATACTTTTCCCTATTTATATGATGAATCTCAGCAAGTGGCTGGTGATTATCATGCGGCGTGTACACCAGATTTTTATTTATTCGGATCTGATATGAAGCTGATTTATAGGGGGCAATTGGATGGCAGTAGGCCGGGAAATGGGCTGCCCGTTACCGGAGAGGACTTAAGACAGGCATTGGATTGTCTGATCGCCGGTAAAGATGTTCCCAGTGAACAAATGCCCTCGGTTGGTTGCAATATCAAGTGGAAGTGATGGGTCGTACACTCATTTGAAAGCTATACTATTAAAAAACTTTGGAGACATCGATCAGATGTATTTTGGAACGGTTCCGGTTCCTGAT
>CAZAWQ010000178.1:0-3262 GCA_964488585.1 uncultured Roseivirgaceae bacterium | reverse complement strand
TAGGTGCCATGATCTTTTGCTTGACCACCCAGTCTTGAATTGTGCGCAAATCCATCACTGAATACTTTGACTTATAGGCTGGATCAACATCGAGTACGTATTGGTATATTTCACCCAAACCGGTGGTAATAGGACCCATTTCGGGGGTGCCAAACCCTTCGGGAATTTGTTCGGATGCTCTTTTTATCTTTTCAGCAATAAGCTGCCGGGGAAGATATGTACCCATTTTATCTTCAAACACGATGGTCACTACTGATAGTCCGAACTTAGAAATTGACCGAATCTCGGTTACTCCAGGCAAATTGGCCATCTCCAACTCCACCGGATAGGTAATAAATTGTTCAACATCCTGGGTCGACAGGTCTCTGGAGGTAGTAATAACCTGAACCTGATTAGTAGTAATGTCAGGTACCGCCCCTATGGGAATATTTATCAGGGCGTAGATGCCAAAAGCAACTACAAAAAAGGTAAATAATAAAACAATCAGCTTGTTTTTTAAGCTAAACCGAATGACGGATTCCAACATACGCTTTTTCTTATGTATTTTTGCGCTTCAAATTTTTGTATTCAAATGATAGCAACTGAAAACATTTCCCTTCAATACGGCAAAAGAATTCTTTTTGACAATGTCAATATCAAATTCACAGGCAGAAATTGTTATGGAATTATTGGCGCTAATGGTGCCGGAAAATCAACGTTTCTTAAAATACTGTCTGGTGAAATTAGTCCAAATTCCGGAAGTGTTAGTATAGAGCCAGGGAAAAGAATGGCCATACTCAAGCAAGATCACTTTGAATACGATGAATTTCCGGTATTGAATACTGTGATCATGGGCCATTCGAAGCTTTGGAACATTATGAAGGAAAAAGAGGACCTATATGCCAAAGCTGATTTTTCGGAAGCGGATGGGAACAAAGTATCCGATTTGGAAGCTGAGTTTGCTGAAATAGATGGCTGGAATGCTGAATCAGATGCGGCCGCCCTGTTAAGTGGACTTAACATAGAAGAGAGCCTTCATCTTAAATTGATGAAAGACTTAAATGGTCATCAGAAAGTAAGGGTATTACTAGCTCAGGCGCTTTTTGGGAATCCAGATGTATTGATTCTTGATGAGCCAACAAACGACTTAGACATTCATACAGCTACCTGGTTGGAAAACTACCTGTTAGATTTTAAGAATACAGTGATAGTTGTTTCACACGACAGACACTTTTTGGATACCGTTTGTACCTATGTAGCTGATATAGATTTCTCATCGATCAAACTATTTAGGGGTAATTACACTTTCTGGTATGAATCCAGTAAGCTGGCTTTAAGTCAGCGAAATGTTTCAAACAAAAAAGCGGAAGAAAAGAAGAAGGAACTTCAAGAATTTATCGCACGATTTAGTGCCAATGCCTCTAAATCCCGTCAGGCTACCAGTAGAAGAAAGTTGTTAGACAAAATAAGCGTAGAGGAGATCCAACCTTCATCAAGAAAGTATCCTGCCATTATTTTTAATCAATCCAGACCCGCAGGTGATCAAATCTTGGAAATTAAGTCGTTGGGCAAAGAAAATGAAGCCAAATCATTATTTAAAAATATTAACCTTTTTGTAAACAAGGGAGACAAAATTGCCTTTGTATCCAAAGATAGCCTGTCAATTACTACTTTGTTTCAGGTATTAGTTGGAGAATTAGAGGCTAGTTCCGGTACCTTTAAATTTGGACAGACCATAACCAAAGCCTACCTACCTAATGAAAATGAAAGTTATTTCAGCACCAATGAACCATTAATTGATTGGCTAAGGCAGTACAGCGATAAAGAAAAGGATGAGGTGTATATTCGAGGGTTCCTGGGGAAAATGTTGTTTTCCGGACAAGAATCGTTAAAAAAGACCAACGTTTTATCAGGGGGTGAAAAAGTAAGATGCATGATTTCGAGAATGATGTTGCAAGAGCCCAATTTATTGATATTGGATGAACCAACTAATCACCTTGACCTGGAATCAATTACTGCTTTAAATAATTCACTAAGAAACTTTAAAGGGACCATATTATTCACTTCGCATGATCATACTTTCGTGCAAACTATTGCCAATCGAATTGTTGAAATCAACCCGGAAAATTTCCTTGACAAATTGGGAACCTACGATGAATATGTGAGCAGTAAGAGCACTTCCAATGATAGCGTCTTGTCACTCACTTAAATCCTTGATGCGAATATTCCGAAACCTTACCACATCTCCATGCCCCAAGAATCCCATATGACCTTTGGTTCGTTGAAGTCCGGGATGATCTTTCCCGTCCATGGTGCCATTTTTACTGGCTTCAATGAAATCGCCATCAACTATAGTGGTTGCATTCAAGATTACCTTTATACTTGACCCCTGAACAATTACTTCCTGTTGATTCCATTCTCCCACAGGTTTCAGGAAACCACGCCTGGCAGGAATGATTCCATACACCGATCCATGGTATTGGTAGGGCTCCAGGTTAGTATATTTGGAGGCTGTATTATCTATTATTTGCAGTTCTTTTCCATCATAGGCTGCGTGCCCACCTAATGGGACATGAATTCCCAGACCGTTATTGGCCCCCGGCGTAAGCTGAAATTCAAACTGAAAAATAAAGTCGCTGTATTCATTTATGGTATAAAGGTTTCCCCCACTCCCCTCACCTTCAGGGTCTACCACGATCATGCCATTTTCAGCTCGATAGGATTCCTTATTTCCAACCCAACCATCCAGGTTCTCGCCGTTAAAGAGCGGAATGAATCCCGAATTATCCGGGTCCTGAGCAATTAAACTGGAGCAAATGAGCATAGTTAAGGCGAAAACTGTAAGATTTAGAGGGGGTGTTTTACTCATATTCATACTATTAACTTAGTTAATTTTTTCGTATCTACTAATCACTTCCAACAGTTCTTTATCAGTCATATAAAACTTATCCATAAATTCTTTTCCTTTCTTGTAAAAATCCTGGCAACTGGGATCATTGCGAACGAAGTACGCATATTGATAGATCTGACTGGCCAATCCATGGTAGACCGGCATCAGGTCGGTGGTGCGTTCGTGGGTGGCGTGAAATTCATCACTTTGGAGATAATTAAACCCCCATTTGCCAATTTGAAACAGGTTTAATTGATGGTAGTAAGCCACATGGCCCAGTTCATGCGCTAATATTCCTACCTGCGCATCAAAAGGAAGGGAACGAAGCAGAATCGGATCAAAAAATGTACTTCCCGCATCATTCAGCTTAATCTGATATAGACGATTCTTCCT
>CAZAWQ010000177.1:0-29854 GCA_964488585.1 uncultured Roseivirgaceae bacterium | reverse complement strand
CAAAATTTGAGCAAATCCCATCATGCCCTGGCATTGTAAGGTAGTGTTTGCTTAAGTCTGACCAAAGGTTAAAAGGTCGCACTTAATTGCGAATTTATTGACTTAACGTTGAATATTTTTAATAATGTCTTAGTTTCACCCTGTCAAATGGACTTCTAAGTATGACCCAACAGATAAACGAAACCGAAAAGAAGACAAATAATAAACTAGGATTGATCATTGCTTTTTTGGCCATCCTGGTAATCATTCAGGGTGTTAAGTGGTACCTGGATCACCAGAAAAAAAATGAACTTAAAACCGAACTGGCTAACCGGGATGTGGAGTTGGAGGAAACCATTAATAAACTTGAATCCGTTAGCAACGAACTACAACTTAAAATAGAAGAAATTAGTAAGCTGGGTGGTGACGTTGAAGAATTGCGATTGGCAAAGGAGGAACTAGAGGCCGAAAAGGAAAAATTACAGGAATCATCGGACGTGGGTTGGGCCAGATTGTATAAAATAAGAGATAAAGTAGAAGGCTACGAAACCTTACTAAGGGAAAAAGAAGCGGAAATACAGCGTTTGAAGGCTGTTAACGAAGAGTTGCTGTCCGAAAACACTGATCTTAAAGTTACTCAAAACGTAATGAGTGACTCAATTCAGGAATTGGCTGAAACCTCTGAGAGGCTGGTTGAAAAGGTCGCTATTGCCAGCACTCTTAAGGCTGAGAACATTAAGATAAGCGCTGTAAACAAAAGAGGTCGGGAGAAAGAAGGTGAGTTTAAAAATCGACATATAGAGAGCCTGAAAGTCGGCTTCAACCTGGCAGAAAATACCGTGGCTCCTGTTGAGGGCAAAGATATTAGGATTCGTATTATAGAACCTGAAGGAAATGTGCTTTTTGATGTGGCACATGGCTCGGGCACATTTATGGTAAAGAACAGAGAAGAGTTTTATACCGCCAGTCAGGTGATCCTCTTTGACAATTCAATGCAACAAATTACTTTTCTATACGACAAAGGGGGCGATTACATCACCGGTGATCATGTAGTTGAAATCTATGCAGATGAGGACCTTATAGGACGTAAGTCATTTACTGTTAAGTAACCCACACACGCTTCCCATTCATAATTAATCAATAATTTTGCAGATACTTTTTTTATGGCTATTTTTGCAGGCCGTTAAAGGATTTAGTATTTTATTTTAAACAGTGATCTTACATTATGAAGAAAAGTTATGAGGCTGTATTCATTTTAACTCCCGTTTTATCTGAAACTCAGATGAAGGATACAGTCAACGCATTGAAAAAGACCCTTACTGATAATCAAGCCGATTTGATCAATCAAGAAAATTGGGGACTAAAAAAATTAGCTTATCCAATTCAGCATAAAACCACTGGTTTTTACCATTTATTTGAGTTCAACTCAGAACCAAAAGCAGTGGAAGCTTTCGAATTAGCCAGCCGCCGTGATGAAAAGGTCATGCGTTTTTTAACAGTATCTCTGGACAAGCACGCGCTGGTATTCAACGAGAAAAGAAGAAAAGGAGCATTCAATAAGAAAAAAGAGGAGGTGGCAAAATGACATTAATGAACGAACCGGTCAACCGGACAGATAACAAAAAGAAGTATTGCCGATTTAAAAAGAATGGCATCAAGTACATTGACTATAAGGATGCAAATTTTCTGTTGAAATTTGTCAACGATCAAGGGAAGATACTTCCCCGTCGCATAACCGGTACTAGTCTCAAGTTTCAGAAAAAGGTGGGTCAGGCAGTAAAAAGAGCCAGACACCTTGCTTTATTACCCTATGTTACTGATTCTCTAAAATAACCCTGGTTTATAATTTTTGAAAGAATGGAAGTTATATTAAAAGAAGATATAAAGAACCTGGGCTATAAAAACGACCTGGTCAATGTTAAAGGAGGGTATGGTAGAAATTATTTGATACCTAAAGGATTGGCCTTAGTTGCCAGTGAATCAAATAAGAAGAGGATCGCAGAGAACGTAAAACAAGCGTCTCATAAAGCTGCGAAGATCAAACAAGATGCTGAAACCTTAGCGCAATCAATTGGTGAAGTTGTACTAGAGATATCCTCTAAAGCAGGGGAAAATGGAAAAATATTCGGCGCTGTTACTGCATTGCAAATTTCTGAAGCACTAAAAAGCAAAGGGTTTGAAGTGGACAGGAAGAAAATATCATTCAAAACCCCCGTGAAAACTTTGGGAGATTATTTGGTGGTAATTGATCTTCACCGGGAAGTACAACCTGAAGTTTCTTTTACGGTAGTCAAAGCCTAGAGGAGCTAGCTGTATCCATACACCAAAACAACTACCCTGACGTGGCTCCGTCGGGGTTTTTTTATTATAGGTCCTTTACTAACTTAGAATTATGTTTCGTACTCCCCTTTCTCTGGTACCTTCAACTCATCCTATAACCATGAACAGTAAGGTCCTTTCTCTGGGAAGTTGTTTCGCGGATTTTATTGGAGGACGACTGGTTAAAAACAAGTTCAATATTTTGGTCAATCCATTTGGAGTCATTTTTCATCCTTTGGCTCAGTTTAATATCATTAGTTTGGCCTTAAAGGGGAAACAGCCGCCAGAGGATACCTATATCTGTAATCAGGGAGTTTGGTATAATTACTTATTTCACGGTTCAATATCTCATACTTCGCGGGTTGATCTTGAAAAACTGGTCAAGCTGCGTTTGCAAGAATTGAAAGAACAACTCCAAGAATTGGAGTTCCTGCTACTTACATTTGGGACTGCCATACAATACCAACACCTGAAGACCGGTCAGGTAGTTGCCAATTGCCATAAAGTACCATCACAGGAGTTTGATAAGGCCCTTACTCCTATAGACAAAATAGTCCAGGCATTCCGTAAATTATGGTCGGACTGGGGTGCCTCCAGGCCACAGGTGATCCTGTCGGTCAGTCCCATCAGACATATTAAGGAAGGCCTTTTAAACAACAGCGTTAGCAAATCGACGCTTCGTGTGGCTTGCGAACAAATGGTCGAAAGCAACACCATGGTAGATTATTTTCCTGGGTTTGAAATAATGATAGACGACTTAAGGGACTACCGTTTCTTTGAAAGTGATATGATTCACCCAAATGACACTGCCAGGAATTATATTTGGGAGCTGTTTAAAGAAAACTACCTTGATCAGACAGCCAGGGAATTTATTGAACAATGGCAAAAAATCTGTCTTAGTTTGGAACATCGTCCTTTTCATCCCCATACTCCAGCCCATCAGGAGTTTTTACAAAAAGCTTTAAAGAATATTGAACAATTACCCGCTAGTATTGACACCACTAAGGAGATTGCGTTGCTAAAGAAAAACCTGATATGACCAGCTATAGCAACCGGCTAACCCTGGAAACCAGCCCTTACTTGCTTCAGCATGCAAACAACCCCGTGGACTGGTTCCCCTGGGGTAAAGAAGCACTGGACAAAGCCCAACAGAAAGATTTGCCAATTTTACTCAGCATCGGATACAGTGCCTGCCATTGGTGTCATGTAATGGAGCGCGAGTCATTTGAAAATGAAGACATAGCAAGCATAATGAACAAGAATTTTGTTTGCATAAAGTTGGATCGGGAGGAACGCCCGGACATAGATCAAATATACATGGAGGCCATTCAGGCCATGGGCATCTCCGGAGGGTGGCCACTGAATGTGTTTCTTACACCAAATCAGCAACCGTTTTATGGGGGCACCTATTTCCCGCCAAATCGCTGGAGTCAGCTGCTTCAGAACATTTCCAAGGCGTTCAGAGATAATAGGAAGGCATTGGAAGAATCAGCTGAAAAATTCAGAGAAACACTCAATATTGGTATCGTTGAAAAGTATGGACTAAACAAGGAAAATACCGAAGAAGGGTTACTCAACCAAGCCATACAAACATTAGCCTCTAATTTCGACCAGGTCGATGGCGGTATGGACAAAGCGCCTAAATTTCCCATGCCGGTGATTTGGAACTTCCTGCTGCACTATTGTGCCCGATACCCGGAACCTGATCTGCTAAATCAGCTATATCTAACCTTGGATAAAATGGCCCATGGCGGTATATACGATCAAATAGGTGGTGGATTTGCCCGGTATTCTGTAGATGAAAAGTGGTTTGCTCCTCATTTTGAAAAAATGTTGTATGACAATGCCCAAATGATCAGCCTGTATTCGCTCGGCTATTCCAAGTCAAATAATGCAACGTATCGAAGTGTAGTGTATCAGACCATTGAATTTTTAACTAAGGAGATGCGCAACCAGGAAGGTGCTTTCTACTCAGCATTGGACGCCGACAGCGAGGGGGTAGAGGGTAAATACTATGTTTGGGGCTATGATGAGTTCCAGAATATAGTAGGAAAAAATGGTGAATTCTTGGTAGATTTTTATGGCTTGACCCCTGAAGGCAACTGGGAGCAGGGACAAAATATTCTTCACTGCAAACATAATCTGGAAACCTTTGCCTCAACCCATGGGATGGACCCGGTGTGGGCAAGAAATATACTTCCGGAGTTCCAGGAAAAGCTGATGGAGGTACGACATAAACGCATCCGGCCAGGATTGGATAATAAGATCATTTGTGGCTGGAACGGCCTGATGATCAAAGCTCTGACAGATGCATATGCTGTATTCACAGAAGAAAAATTTCTTACACTTGCCATAGAATGTGCAGGGTTCCTGGAACAGTCTATGCGGAAAGATGATCAATTATATAGAACCTACCAGAATAAAAAGGAATTGGTCCCTGCCTTTTTAGAAGACTATGCCCTGGTTATATCCGGTTACCTGGGTTTGTATCAGGTAACGTTTGAGGAAAAATGGTTATTTAGCGCCCAAAACCTTATGTCCTTTGTCATTGAAAACTTTTATGACCCGCAGGATTCATTGTTTTACTATACTGACAAACAAAGTCATTCGCTGATAGCCCGAAAGAAAGAGCTGTTTGACAATGTAATTCCCTCTTCCAACTCCATGATGGCAGGTAATTTACTGATCATGGGATCCATTCTAGCCCGTAAATCCTACCTGGATATTTACCATAAAATGATCACTAGAGTTAGTACACTTATCTCATCGGATCCTGTGTATTTGAGCAATTGGGCTACTGCCTATAGTTTTTCTGACTTTTCTTTTGCAGAAGTGGTGATTGGAGGTAAGTTGGCAGAAAGCCATCGAAAAAAAATCGCCGCCCACTTCCATCCACATAAAATCATGATCGGATCTAAAGAAGAAAGCACTCTTCCTCTACTAAAGAACAGAATCGTTGCAAACGATACGAAAATTTATGTGTGTTACCAACAAACCTGTCAATTACCCACTACCGATCCTGAAATTGCCATACAGCAACTTACCTACTAAGCCATTGGGTCAATTGGTCAAACATAGTACCGGCTACCAGGAAAGAGTTACTCTTTTTGCAGATATTTTATTACCTGTACCTGTTCCACAACATTATACTTATAGAGTCCCATACCAATGGAATGAGCTTATTCAAATAGGTCAACGGGTAATCGCCCAGTTTGGACCTAAAAAAATACTGACTGGGGTGGTTGTAGCAGTACACGAAAATCCACCTAAGGCCCATGAGGTAAAATATCTTCTGGATATTCTTGATGAACAACCTATTATAAACACTTTACAATTATCCTTGTTTGAATGGATGGCTTCCTATTATATGTGCGCTGAAGGCCAGGTTTTGCAAGTTGCTTTACCAAGCGGGTTAAAACTCAGTAGTCAGTCAAGAATACAAATCCATCCGGAGTACGGCCAGGAAGCTAATCCGTATCCCTTGGATGATCAAGAATCGATATTAATGCAGGCACTTATTGGCAACGGTGCCCTTGATTATACCGCGGTAGCCGGCATACTTAGCACTAAGAATGTACACAAAATAATCAAGTCATTATTGGCAAAAAATGCCATAATACTTTTTGAAGAAGTAAAAGAAAAATATCAACCAAAAAAAGAGAGACGAGTTCGATTAACCCTCTCACATACCTCCGCCGAGGCCTTAGAAGCTCAGTTTGAACAACTTCATAAAAAGCCCAAACAAACTGAAATACTATTAAAATATTTGCAGCAGGTTCCCGTACTAAAAGAAAAAGACATTAATCAACAAGGCCTTAGCAAGACCAAGCTGCTATCAGGTGAAATCTCTCCTTCCAGTCTAAAGACGCTTGTAAAAAAGGGTGTTCTGGAAGAATTTGAAGTAGTAGTAAGTAGATTTCAGGACCTGGACTCCCTTACCGCCGATGAGCATGAAATTGTACTTACAGCCGGGCAATGTCAGGCCAGAGATGCTATTCTTGAGGGATTTGAGAGGAAACAAACGGTGTTGTTCCATGGGATCACCGGTAGTGGAAAAACTGAGATATACATCGACTTAATAAATGCAGTTTTGACCAGCGGGGCTCAGGTACTCTATTTATTACCAGAGATCGCCTTAACCACTCAAATCGTCCGGAGGCTGCAAAAGATCTTTGGAAATTCCATGGGTATTTATCACAGCCGGTTTTCAGACAATGAAAGGGTTGAAGTTTGGCGTGGTATACTTGAGGGAAAATTTTCTTTTATTGTAGGAGTCCGTTCTGCAGTCTTTTTGCCTTTTGATAATCTGGGTTTAATAATTGTGGATGAGGAACATGAACTCTCCTATAAACAGTTCGATCCAGCCCCCCGTTATCACGCCAGGGATGTAGCTTTGGTACTGGCAAGACTTCATCATTCAAAAACGTTATTGGGATCAGCAACTCCTTCAATGGAGTCCTACTACCATGCGCGGCATGGAAAGTACTCAATGGTCAGTCTGAATGAACGATATAGAAAAGTAGCCTTGCCCGAATATAAATTAATTGATACCCGCAAGGAACACCTGAAAAAACAGATGAAAGGAATATTCACCACTGAGCTGGTGACAACATTGGAGGAGGTTCTGAAAAAAAACCAACAAGCAATAATCTTTCAAAACAGGCGTGGATACGCACCGTATTTACAATGTCAGGTTTGTGCACATATACCGCAATGTCCCAATTGTGCGGTGACCCTCACCTACCATTTACATTATAACCAACTACGCTGTCATTATTGTGGGTATAAACAAAAAATGACCAATATCTGTTCTAAATGCGAATCAAACGACCTGGATCTGGTTGGGTTTGGAACAGAAAAAATTGAGGAGGACTTAAAACATCTATTTCCTGAAGCAAGGATACAACGTATGGACCTTGACACAACCCGGCGAAAGTATAGCTACCAGCAAATAATTGATCAATTTGAACGCGGAAATATAGACATATTAATTGGCACTCAGATGGTGTCTAAGGGACTGGATTTTGATAAGGTAGATTTGGTGGGGGTATTGGATATAGATCGCGCCATGCATTTTCCGAATTTCAGATCCCATGAAAGGGCTTTTCAATTGATCACTCAAGTGGGTGGCCGTGCTGGACGGCGTTCAGGTAAAGGCCAGGTTCTAGTACAAACAAGCAATGTCAAGCATCAACTGTTACAGTTTATCTGCGATCATAATTATGAGCAATTCTATCAACGTGAAATTCAGGAACGGTCAAAATACCTCTACCCGCCATTTGTAAGATTGATCCGCCTCACTGTAAAGAGCCCAGATCAGCAATTAGGCTACCGTGCTTCTCAGGAGTTGGCCAAACGACTGGTTCTTGGATTAGGGAAATCCCGGGTGCTGGGGCCGCAGGAACCGGTAATCTCCAAGATTAGGAATCTATTTTTAATGGAATTATACATCAAACTTGAAAAAAGTAAGGAGACCATGGAGATGATCAAAATGAATCTATCCAAAGAGTTGATAAAATTGACTTCAAATGCTGCTTTCCGTTCAGTTCGAGTCATACCTGATGTTGATCCTTATTAGTGTCATGTCACACATGCTCTGACATTAGATCTCCCACTCCTCGTTTAATATACTAATGGCGTAATGAGCAGTTAGGTCGTATTGACAGGGTACGATTGATACATAGTTATTGGCAATTGCCCATTCGTCATTATCCTCCCCCTTATCAAAATTCACAAAATTCCCCGCCATCCAAAAATACTTTCTGCCCGTTGGGTCCCTGCGCTCTTCAAACTGCTCCTCCCACTTGGCATTTGCCTGTCTGCAGACCTTCATTCCTTTTACTTTTTCATAACGCTTTGGAGGGAAATTGACATTGAGCGCGACGCCTATGGGCAATCCCTTTTTAAGAACTTCTGAAGCAATCTTTTGTACAAACTCACCTATATGTGTAAAGTCAGCTTCCGACGAATAATCACATAAGGAGTAACCAACAGCTGGCAAACCCTCAATGGCACCCTCAATGGCAGCAGACATAGTACCACTATACAATACACTAATAGATGTATTACTGCCGTGATTGATTCCGCTTACCACCAGGTCAGGCTTACGGTTTTTCAGTAAATGATGTTTGGCCAATTTAACACAATCAGCAGGAGTACCGGAACACTTGTAGGCTGGCACAGATCCAAAAATATCTGTTTTATCCAGTCTGAGGGTATTACCAACGGTAATCGCATGCCCCATCCCGGACTGAGGGCTGTCAGGGGCAACTACTATTACCTCACCTAACTCGCTCATCAGCTCTACCAAAATACGGATTCCACGACTGGAGATTCCATCGTCATTACTTACCAGAATCAAAGGTTTTGACATCAACTAGTTCTTCAGGTATCCCAAAGGGAATTGTAATATGCTGTTATTCGCTCTAGATCACGACGACGATCTACTTTCAGGTTATGCTCATTGATGAATTTACGAACCTCAGCAGATTTCCTTTGCATCAACTGCAACAAGCTTTTTTTCTTAAGGTTGTAGCGCTGAATGGTACCTTTCTCGCTAAAGAAATAATATTGGTAAACCAGTTTGTTACGACTGTAATAGTTGCTTCTCCCATAATAGTAGCTGTATTGTGGGATGGACTCAGTGGTAATGTCCTCTCTCGCTAACAAACTTAAAGGCCTGCCTTCATGAAGCACCTCAAATAAGATAGGTGTTTTATATCCTTGGCTTACGGTATAGGGCAATGCGTAAAACTGCCGGAAGCTATCAGAGATCTCGTCGAATATTTCAAAATAAAGAATCTTTTTAGAGGAAAAGGTCTGGATAATATTATCCGTATTTATCTGGACTATGTCGGTTTCCAGATCGTATTTAACAAGACCGCTATAAGTCTCTTTGGTGATCAGCACCACCTTTCCCTTATGCCACACTTGAGATGGAAAATTTTGGGCGGTGGCTTGAATGGTTAACATTATCATTACCAATGGACACCAGATTCTCATGGCTATTCGCTTTTTCTCAATATGGTATGCCCTAATTTGTCACGTTTGGTTTTTAAATAATTTTCATTGTGCCTGTTGGGCGATATTTCTATGGGTATGGTCTCTACAATAGTCAGGCCATAACCGATCAGACCTGCTCTTTTCTTAGGATTGTTTGACATTAATTTCATTCTCCTAACCCCCAAATCTCTGAGTATCTGAGCACCTACTCCGTAATCTCGTTGGTCCTTTTTAAATCCTAGTTGAAGATTGGCCTGGACTGTGTCCATTCCATCTTCTTGTAATTGGTAAGCTTTCAACTTATTTAATAAACCAATTCCCCTACCCTCTTGGTTCATATACAGCACCACTCCTTGTCCCGCAGCTTGCACCATTTCCATGGCCTTGCGCAGTTGGCCTCCACAATCACATCTACAGGATCCGAATATGTCACCCGTAACACAAGAACTATGGACACGAACCAGAATTGGTTCATCTTTTTCCCAGGTCCCTTTGGTCAAAGCCAGATGTGAATCACCGGTGTTGGTTTGCGTATAAGCAATCAATTGAAAGTCTCCGTGATCAGTTGGAAGGTCTACTTTTACTTCTCTTCGGATCAGGCTTTCTTTATTCAGGCGATAATTGATCAGGTCCTTGATCGAGATCATTTTCAATCCGAAACGCTGTGCCACTTTTTTTAGGTCCGGTAGCCGTGCCATCTCCCCATTATCCTTCATTATCTCTACCAACACTCCGGAGGGATTTAAGCCTGCCATTTGTGCCAGGTCTACCGATGCTTCAGTGTGACCGGCTCTTCGTAATACTCCTCCCTTTTCAGCTCGTAATGGAAAAATATGACCGGGTCGGGAAAGATCATACGGTTTGGTTCCTTTATTAACCAACGCCTGAATGGTCCTGGCTCTATCGCTGGCGGATATTCCTGTAGTATTGCCTTGTCCATTCAAGTCAACCGAAACCGTGAAGGCAGTTTTTAGTGGATCAGTGTTCCGGCCCACCATCAGATCCAGCCCAAGCTCCTCACAACGATCTTCTCTTAATGGGGTACATATTAACCCCTTTCCATGGGTAGCCATGAAATTTATAATTTCCGGAGTGATCTTCTCTGCAGCGCAAATGAAATCTCCCTCATTCTCCCTGGCCTCATCATCTACTACTATAATGACATTGCCTTCTCTAATAGAGTTTATGGCATTTTCGATGGAGTCAAATGCTGTTAAATGCTCACTCATTATTAATTTTCTTTCTCTGCGAAGACTTTAAAAATACCCTATTTTGGACCCAATCAGTAATCTATCGCTTAAAACTTGATTTAGTCCGAAATGATAATACCCAAATGACTCGCTATTTCATTACGGGATTTCTTTAATGCTACATCCACCTGAAGGAGATTTTGCTGTTCTTCAGGTTTGGCAATTCTCAGTTCCTCCCTGTTCTCCGTAATCAACTTCTTAATAACCCGATACTTTAACCTCAACAGGTTGCTGTAGGCTACACTGGATAGTATATCCTCCTCCGTCGGTACATAGATCCGGAACTTTTCCATCCACATGTTACTGATTTCATACCGTTCGGTTAGCAGATCTATCATTTCCGTTTTAACCTCTCCGGTAACTTGCTCCATCAACCGCTTAGTATCCACTATCCCGTGATTGTCCAATTCAGCCCTTATTAAACTCAGTATCTGTTGGTATGCGGATGTTGTAAACTCTACCTCCTCCAGTTCACTGAAATAATACTGATGAAGACTGGTCCCTCCCTCCAGTTTGCGGTCTCCGTAATTTAACAACAACCGAATACTCTCTCTTTCCTGTCTGGCAACTGCATCTGGCAGCCCACTTGAACGGGGTTTTTCTTCAGCAATCAGGTTCGTGGCCAGGGATGGTTGGGCCGCTTTGAACCTTCCGGTCGACTGGAGTTGTATTTTATTTAGTTCACTTATCAGCAGAGACTCATCCACCTCCAACAAATCACTGCATTGTTTAATATATACCGCCCGTTGGAGGGCATCGGGAATTTTAGAGATACTCCGTACAACTTCTTTTATGGTATCTGCCCTGGCAATAGGGTCTTCTGCCGCTTCCTTTAGGAATAATTGAGTTTTATAGCTTATGAAATCAGTTTTTTCAGCTTGCAAAAACTTCTGAAATTCATCCGTTCCCAGTTTGCGGGCATAACTGTCCGGATCCTCACCTTCAGGAAACTCCACCACCCGCACATGGGCCCCACTGGCCAGAATCATGTCAATACCTCTTAAAGCAGCCTTTATTCCAGCAGAATCTCCATCAAAAAGCACTGTGATATTGTTGGTATATCGTTTTATCAGTTTTATCTGGTCATCTGTAAGGGATGTTCCAGAAGAAGCCACCACGTTTTGAATACCAGACAAGTGCAATGACAGCACATCAGTGTATCCCTCCACCAGGTAGCAGTTGTCATCTCGTCGTATGGCGTTACGCCCCTGATGTAAACCAAACAGAACCTTACTCTTTTGATATACATCGGTTTCAGGCGAATTGATGTATTTGGCCCCCTTGTCCGATTTGAGGGTACGGGCACCAAACGCAATCACTTTGCCGGTAATGCTGTGTATTGGAAATATTACCCTTCCTCGAAAGCGATCATAGGTCTTTTCTTCCTTTTCGATGATTAACCCTGCGGCTAACAGTATCTCCTTTTTATACCCTTTTTTTAAGGCTTCATGGAGCAAGCCGTCCCATCTGTCCAGACTATATCCCAATTCGAAATCCTTAATGATCTGTTGGTTAAAACCACGTTCCCTAAAATAGCTTAACCCAATTGTTTGTCCTTCAGGTTGATTTAACAAAAGGTCATGGAAATAATCTTTGGCAAATCCAAGTACGATAAACAGGCCTTCCCGCAGGCTTTGTCTTTCCTGTTCTTCAGGAGTGTCCTCCTCTTCCTCTAACTGAACACTGTATTTCTTTCCCAAATATCGCATGGACTCAATGTAATTGAGCCCCTCAATCTCCTTGATAAACTCAATGGCATCGCCCGCTTTTCCGCAACCGAAACATTTGAAGATCCCTTTGGTGGGCGACACTGAAAAGGATGGTGTTTTTTCATCGTGAAAGGGGCAACAAGCCCACAGGTTTTGCCCTTTGCGTTTTAAGGAAACAAAATCTGAGACCACCTCTTCAATATCAATTCTGGTCTTAATTTCTTCCAGGGATGTCTGATTTATGCTCAATGTGGGTCAATAATAGTGAACGGTTTAGCCACGGGTTTCAAAGATAATGCATTTATTCATGGGTGCCTCAACCCACTTCATATCATTCTATTATTTAATAATATTCCTTAAAAAGTAACTGATTAAAGGTAAATTGCATCTTGTGTAAGCATGTATTATGGGGATATCCAAAGAAGCGGTTGTTGCAGCGCTTGGTACAGTTCAGGATCCTGATTTAAAGCAAGATCTTGTTAGTCTGAATATGATTAAAGATATTCAGATCCAGGATAACCATGTTCGTTTTACCGTGGTACTAACCACACCTGCCTGCCCGTTAAAAGAAGTAATACGAAATTCCTGTGTAGATGCTATAGAAAAACTGGTTTCTATCGATGCCAGGGTAACCATAAATATGACCAGTAATGTTACTTCAGGTAGGGCAGTTAATGCCCCTTTACTACCAGAAGTGAAGAACATCATAGCAGTGGCTTCAGGGAAAGGTGGCGTTGGAAAGTCTACGGTTTCTGCCAATTTGGCGGTTTCATTGGCTAAAGCCGGAGCTAAAGTAGGGTTGATAGATGCCGATATATACGGGCCTTCCATTCCCACTATGTTCAATTGCATTCATGAACGGCCAGGAATTATCAAGAAAGGCGAAAAAAATATAATTGTACCAATTGAACAATACGGAGTAAAGCTGCTGTCAATTGGATTTCTAACGCCCGTGGATAATCCAGTGATTTGGAGAGGCCCGATGGCAAGTTCCGCTTTGAAGCAGTTTATAGGAGAAACCGCATGGGGGGCCTTAGATTATCTGCTGATAGATTTACCACCGGGAACCAGCGACATTCACCTTACCCTGGTGCAAACAGTTCCGGTAACCGGGGCCGTTATAGTAACAACCCCGCAAAAAGTAGCGTTGGCAGATGCCACCAAAGCACTGGCAATGTTCAAACAACCCAATATTAATGTACCCGTATTGGGTATTGTTGAAAATATGGCTTATTTTATACCTCCCGAATTACCTGATAATAAGTACTTTATTTTTGGAGAAAACGGTGGTAAGAGGCTGGCTGAAAAACATCAGTTACCTTTGTTAGCTCAAATCCCTATCGAGGAACCAATAAGAGAAAGTGGTGATAGTGGGTATCCAATAGCTTTGAATGAAGGCGCTGCAGGGTTGTCTTTCAAGACATTGGCAGAGAGCTTGGCACGTGAAATTGCTATAAGAAATGCAAAGTTGCCACAATCGAAAAAAGTTGAAATTAACAGATAGAATATCAGAGAGCATGGAGTTGCTGGAGCGAATTGAACAGGCTTTGGATACCATCCGACCGTACCTGCAAACTGATGGTGGCGATGTGAAGCTATTGGAGGTAACCAAGGACAAAGTAGTCAGAATAGAACTTCTGGGCGCCTGTGGGGATTGTCCCATGTCCACCATGACTTTCAAGGCGGGAGTAGAAGAAGCCATAAAACGAGTAGTACCTGAAATTGTTTCTGTAGAAGCTATCAATATCACAGCCTTTGATGACCCCAATGCCAAACTCCCTGAAAATTTACGGTAGCCTGGGTGCATTTTATTGCTTTTTGCCGTCCTGTACAATATTTCTAGTCCTAAGCATCTAGCCCAATAAATGGCGACACGGTTCTTTTATCTGCTTTGTTGTTGCCTTGCGTTTTCATCGGTGGAAATGTTTGGTCAAAAATCCTGTGGTACGGTAACTTATCAGGAACAATTGAAAGAGAGACGCTCCGTTTACGAAACCAAGGAATCTTTCGAAACCTGGATGTCTCGTAAATTAAAAGAACATCGATCTATTAACAATAGAATATCCGCATCATCATCCCTGAACCAGGTAATTACCATTCCGGTGGTGGTGCACATTATCCACAGCGGGGAAGCCGTAGGTTCCGGCAGTAACCTGGAAGATAGCCGGATTGTTGAGCAGATTCAAAGGATGAATAAAGATTTTAGACGATTAAATGCAGATACAGTAAATACACCAGGGGAATATTTGAATGTAGCAGCTGATACTGAAATTGAATTTGTCCTTGCCAAACGTGACCCCTACGGTCTTTCTACCCCTGGGATTATCGGGGTCCAGGGTAGCCGTCCAATTTATGATCTGGTCCACAATACCGAACTCAAAGCCCTAAGCTATTGGCCTGCTGAAGATTATATGAATATTTGGGTTGTACAACTGGAAAGTCTGCTTGGCTACGCTCAATTTCCTGTATCATCCCTTGGGGGCCTGGAGATCGCCTCCGAAAATCGGTTGACCGATGGAGTAGTGATCGATACCGATTATTTTGGCAATAATCCTGGACTGACTCCTGAAAGTATTGGCCGAACCTCAACTCATGAAGTTGGCCATTATCTGGGATTGAGACACACTTGGGGCGATGGTGGATGCGGTGTTGATGATTTTTGTAGTGACACTCCGCTATCAAATAGCAGTAATTTCGGCTGCCCTGACGCCAATTCCTGCGGAAGCGATGACATGGTAGAAAACTATATGGACCTGTCAGATGACCTTTGCATGAATTTGTTTACCCTTTGTCAGAAAAACCGTATCCGGGTGGTTATGACCAATAGCCCCCGGAGAGCCAGTCTGGCAACTAGTTCTGGAGCCTTACCTCCGGTAATGGTAAACAATGACGCCGGTGTACGCGAAATAAACATGCCACTTAATAATAATTGTATTGATAACATTGTACCAAGCGCGACTATTCAAAATGCAGGAACCAACCAAATCACTTCCTTCCAGGCCCAACTTTCGATAAACGACTCGCCAGTAGAATCCCTGTTGATTGTTCAAAATCTGAATGCTTTGGAAATTACTACCGTCAACTTCGGCGCCGTACCTGTAACGGACATGATGAAAGTAGAAATATCCATACTGGAAACCAATGGTGTAATTGATGGTAACCCTGAAAATGATAAAAAAGACCTGCTGCTTAGTACCCAAACCTTTGCCAGTCTGCCCATTATGGAGGGCTTCACTTCCTTACCAATAGGGTGGGACCTTCGCAACGACGATAACAGTTTTACCTGGAAGGTGGTAACCGCACCTTCTGACAGTCCTTCAAATACCGCTGCCCAAATGAATTTTTTCGGTTATGGCAATGCTAAGGGAGAGTACGACTATCTGATTACACCTGCACTTGATCTGACCACTTTTACTGGCCTTTCATTAGAGTTTGACCTGGCCTATGCCCCTTTTTCGTTCGGTGATAGGGACGGACTGATCGTGGCAATTTCGGTTGATTGCGGGAACAATTTTCCTATTCAAAATTATGTATACCAAAAAGAGGGTCAGGCGTTGGCAACCGCTCCTTTTGATGCTGGATCGTTTGTGCCAGCAAACCGCAGTGAATGGCGTACCGAGGACATTAATCTGGATCAGTTCGCTGGGCTGAAACAGGTGAAAATTGCTTTTATAGGTGTTAATGATTTCGGAAACAATTTATACCTTGATAATATCAGCATTTCCGGTACCCGAATACCCGATCTGGACCTGGCAATCATAGAAATACCACAACCAAGTGTAGTGTCTTGTGAAACCAACCTAATTCCCATGGTAGTGGTCAAAAATACCGGGTTAAACCCGGTTAGTAGTTTTGAATTGTCATATCAGTTGGAATCGGGAGGGTCCGATCAATTTGTATATAATGGCCCCTCCCTTGAAACAGGAGAAATTGCTACCATAACCTTTGCTGACACAGAAGTAGCAATTGGGTCCAATAAAATAGTAGTCTCCATTGACCAGGTGGAAGGTCAGGGGACCGATGGAATGGTGGACAACAACACCATGGAGCAACCATTCATTATTGATGATCAACAAGATTTGGTTCCAAATATTGAGACCTTCGAACAGCCATTGGAAACTACTGACTGGCGATTCTTAAGTCTTGATGAGTCTATTTCATGGGCAGTAACTGGAGCTGCCGGAGTTGGAAATACCGGAAACCAGGCAGTATTCCTTAATTTCTTTGATTATGAAGACAAGGGGGCAATCGACTACCTGACTAGCCCGGTGCTGGATCTGGCAGGCACCATCAATCCCACTATGACCTTTAACCTGGCCTATGCCGGTGGTATCAACTTTGACGATGGATTGTTGATCCTGGCATCGACGGATTGTGGGGTTAATTATCACGATACCTTGTTTCAGGCCTTTGGAACAGAACTGTCCACAGCGTCCAGTACCAATGAATTTTTCCCTAACGATTCCGAAGATTGGACTTTACATAAGATAGACCTGACAAAGTATGCAGGGCAAACCGGGATTCGACTGGCGTTTGTAGGTGTTAATGATTTTGGTAACAATCTATTTGTTGATAATATTCAATTTTTTATATCAGACCAGACCACCAGCCTGAACCTGGATGAAAACCAGATGATTGTGTACCCTAACCCGTCATCGGGCGACTTTTATGTGACTTTCAATCTCGCTGATCGCTCCACTGTTGATTTAAGAATAATTGACCCCATGGGAAGAGTAGTATGGTACAAGCAACTACCCAATATATTAAATCAGACCTTTGGGGTTGAACTGCCTTATGCCAATGGTGTCTATATTTTGCAAGCCACGGGCCAAACATTCATGGGCACCAGAAGGATAATATTGGTACAATAAAACACTTTCTCATTTTTTTGCTTTTTATTTGAGGAAACATAATTTTTTTGTAAAATATGGCGGAAAAACTGCAAGTAGGGCTGTTATTTGGAGGCAGGTCTGTAGAGCATGAAATTTCCATCAGATCTGCACGGAATGTATTTCAACACCTCGACCGTTCTTTTTTTGACCCTGTTCTCATAGGGATTACCAAAGATGGACATTGGCACCTGGTGGAAGATATGGATCATCCAATAAATTCTGCGCCATCCCTTAACTTATCATTAGGTCATTCCAAACATACTTTTCCTACTACGGACAACCAGGGCGGGACCGGGCCACTTGATGTTATATTCCCGGTGCTACATGGAACTGACGGGGAAGATGGAAGTATTCAGGGAATGCTTCAAAGTGTAGATATTGCGTTTGCAGGCTCTGGGGTACTAGGTTCATCAGTTGCCATGGATAAACTTATGAGCAAGAATATTATGTTAAATGAGGGCATTCCAACTAGTAAGTTTGTGGCTATTAAGGGTCAAAACTCAAATATCTCCTATGAGCAGGTGATTAATAGCCTTGGTTCACCCTTTATGGTTAAGCCCATCTCTTTGGGTTCATCTGTGGGTATATCCAAGGTGGCAAGTGAAGAGGAATTCACCAAGGCATTAGCAGAGACTACGCGATATGACCAGGCAATTTTAGCGGAAGAATTCATATCCGGACGTGAACTTGAGTGTGCTATACTGGGAAATGTCCAGGCTAAAGCATCAGATCCGGGAGAAATCATTGTTAGCCCTCAATATGAATTTTATACATACAAAGCCAAGTATGAAGACCCCAACGCCGTAGAAATCAAGATACCGGCTGTGCTGGATACCTCAATGGTAGAACAAATTAAGGACTTATCTCTACGAGCATACAAAGCCCTCAGGTGCGAAGATTTTGCCAGAGTCGACTTATTTTTAAAAGACGATCAGTCCATTTATATCAATGAAATCAATACCATCCCAGGATTTACCAATTCAAGCATGTTTCCTTCCTTATGGGCACAACACGGAATATCCTATAGTGATTTGATCACAAAAATCATAAATTTGGCGATGGAAAGATTTGAATCCAAGAAGAAACTTAATAGGGACTACTCTTAATGAAAAAGATTGGAATCCACCTTGGTATCATGCTGGCAATAGGATTGGTGATGATGATGATATTTTTTTACTATTTTCTTCCTTCCTATACCAATCACGGTGAAACAATTACAGTTCCGGACCTTACTGGACTGGCATACGAGGAGCTTGACAATTATCTGGTTCAACGTGAATTGAGATTTGAAGTAGAAGAAGACTCAGGATACAGTTCTGAATTACCACCTTTGACCGTGCTGAAACAATATCCTATTGCCGGTTCGAAGGTAAAAGCGAACCGAAAACTATTTATAAATCTAAACAAGACTACTCCGCGAAAAGTCATAATGCCAAACCTTATCGATGGTTCGGTAAAAAGTGCCCAAATGGTGTTGGAAAGCTACGGGTTGGAACTAGGTAATATAGAATATCTACCAGACCTGGCCCAGAACGCGGTCTTGGAGCAAAAACTGCAAGGAAAACTGATTGAACCAGGAGATTCCATTTATCAAGGATCCAGGATAGATCTTATTGTAGGAGATGGGTTAGGCAACCAAATGTTAGAAGTACCCGCCTTGTTTGGTATGGACTTCGAGGATGCGGAATTTACAGTTATTGGTTCAGGATTACGACTGGGGAGCGTACTTACGGCAGAGCCCGTAGATACATTGCCAATTGGTGTTGTGATCAGGCAAATCCCTGCAGCTGGTGAGTCAATTCGCATTGGCGAAGATGTGGACCTTTGGGTAATTGGCTATGATGAAGAGACCCAAAAAGTAGACTATGGAGCTAGTTCAGACGGTTTGAACAATGCTAGATGATCTCAGAAAACTAATATTTTCTGTTGCCCTATTGACCTGGGGCGGTGTACTGTGGGCACAAGTAATAGAAGTGCCTCTTAAACACCGTTCAGGATCTGAAACGTTTCGTACCCAAAAAACACAAATAATCGATACTTTGGCCCTGCCATTCTGGGAGGATTTTTCTACCAGCGCGCTAGTCCCAGACAGCTCAAAATGGGTAATTGGTGAAAATGTAAATATAAACCGGGGGCGTGGTTTAAATCCCCCTTCGATTAATGTAGCTACTTTCGACGGTACAGACCGGTATGGAGTTCCTTACAGTGATATTGGTATCTGGGGCAAAGCCGATAGTCTGGTATCTCAACCCATTGACCTAAGCAATATTGAACTGGGATTGCAAAACACTCTGTATCTTAGTTTTTTCTGGCAAAAAAAAGGTAACGGAGAAATCCCTGAAAAAATCGATTCACTGCGATTACAGTTTAAAGATATGAGCGGCGCCTGGAACACCGTTTGGAGCGCTATTGGTGGTGATACCTTGTACATTGACTCTTTTAAGCAAGAGATCATTCAAGTTCCTCCAGGTCCATTTCAGCACAGCGGGTTTCAATTTCGTTTCCAATCTTACGGTAAACTGACTGGAGGATATGACAACTGGCATATCGATTATATTCTGCTCCGAACCAAAAGAGATGAAAATGATCTTTATTTACGGGACCGTACACTAAGTACCTATCCTACCTCCATTTTCAAAGATTTTACAGCGATACCTTTTGAACATTACTGCGGAAGGGCTGAAGCTTTCCGCGACAGTACTTCCATCGTTGGCTTTAGTCTTGAACCGCCGGTAGGTTTCCCAGCATCGATCCGGTTTGCCGCTCAGATTTTTGATGCTTCATCCGGCATGCTCATTGATGAAATGAACAATACCGACGAGGATGGATTACTGTTCAATGGACAACAGTTTACTACTTTGCAAGCCAATGCTATTGACACCAGCGCCCTAAACAACGCTAAAACTGATTCTTCTTTAGTGATTTTGACCAAGTTCTATATAAGGACCAAAGACTCCCTTATGTTTGATTTTATAAACCCTATAAGCGGAGACAGTGTGTTTTTTGATAACGTGGACCTGACTGAAAATGATACGGCCACCACTCTGGTTACGCTGGATCGACATTATGCCTATGACGACGGGAGTGCGGAAACCGCTGCAGGTGTGAACGCCAAGGATGGACAGTTGGCCTACCTATACGTACTGCCAGTACGAGACACGCTGACCGATATTCAAATCTATTTCCCCAACGTGGAATCAGATCAGGCTGATGAAAGCCTGCGATTAAAGATATGGAGCCGGCTTAGTAATAAAGAGACGGTTACCCATACACAAACAATCTTTATCAGTGCGTCTGACTCATTAGATAAATTCACCAACTATCCTCTATCCAAAGCATTATTATTGGGTGATAGCTTATTTATTGGGATCCAACAAACAGGACTGGTACCGATATTCATTGGGTTAGATAAAAACAACCATAGTGGAGACCGGATCTATTTCAACACTTCAGGGTCTTGGCAAGTCAATACCACCATACAGGGTAGTTTGATGCTGAGACCAGTTTTTGGCAGTACAGACGATATTCTCACCTCAGTCGATGAACCATTCCCATCAACAGCACTAACGCTTTATCCCAACCCGGCCCATAAATCCAGAGTCAGCATTGAAGGGCCATTAAGTCAAATTGAAAAAATCAGGGTATTCGATGTGGCAGGAAGGGAAATTTCCTCTAGATTTGATAAATTCCAAAAAGTTATCGAATTTTCGGCGTTATTGAATGGTATCTATGTGATACAACTATATACCCCAAATAAGATATACTTTAAGAGACTAATTTTACTGGATTAATATGGAAGACATAACAGTTGACGAACTAAGACAACGAAAAGATGCTACGGAAAAACTTAATGTTATAGATGTCCGGGAAGTCTGGGAGCACCAGGAAAACAATATCGGCGGCTTAAACATCCCATTGGGAACAGTGCCCACTCGTTTGGGTGAATTGGAATCCATGAAAGAGCTGGAAGTAATTGTTTACTGTCGTACAGGCAATAGAAGTGGAAAAGTGAAACAATTCTTACAGCAGCAGGGCTTTAATAAAGTCCGGAACCTACTGGGAGGCATTGAAGAGTTCCAATTGTGATCTAAGATCTTAGACCTCAGATCTTAGATCTAACCTAATCGCCCAACACCGCCAGATCAAAGGGTGCTGGAGTAAAGCACAAAATAAAGATCAATATCGCGAACCAACCCAAAATTTTCCTTTCAAAATCAAGGGGTTGATTCACAGGTGGCTCGGGATGATGCACACCCATGACCCTGCCCAGTAAAAAAGCGAACAGCAACCAGCCAGAATACCCCTCTATTCCCTTGAATAGTAATAGCAGAAGTATTTGGCCTGCGAAAATTGCCAAAGCCCACAGGAGGCGAAGCTGATTACTTGGGAATACTTTATATAAAACTATGGTTAAAAACCAAAAATATAAAGGCCCCTGCCACCACATATCCGGCTTAAACTGTACTATACCGTTAAGGTGGGCGGGAGTAATCATTCCCAGACCTGCATAAAATATTAGTATTATAAGAAACGCAGTAGATAGTTTCCCGTGCCACTTGGCGCCCACCAATCCATATATGATATGGCCCCCATCAAGCTGCCCTATAGGCAACAGGTTTATTGCAGTAACCAATAAAGCCAGGAAACCAGCCAGCAGCCAGGGATAATGGGCGATTTCGTAGGGGTTTGGTACTAATGAAGGGTCTGGCGCCACATACTCCTTAAAAAAGTCAAAAAGCAGCGTCGACCCCATTACAAATGCAATACCCTGTTCCCCACGCTCAGAACCATAAACATGATCGGCATAGTCAAGGCCATACTCCTGATATTCAGGATGAATTTCGAATATGTATTCAGGAGGGGGTAGATGGGTAAAACCGTACAATAGTATGAACAGGGCAGCAACAAATCCGGCAATTGGGCCAGCTATGCCAATATCAAAATATTCTCTCCTAGATTGGATCTGCTGCTTGATCCTGATCACTGCGCCAAAGGAACCGATTGAAGGGGCAGGCACGAAACCCAACCAACATGGAAGGTAATAGGGTAAAGTAGTTTTTATCTTGTTATAACGAGCAACGAAATAATGGCCGAATTCATGTAGGGTAAGAAATGATAAGAAAGGAATAGAGAAGGCAAAACCAGCGGTAAAATCACTCCAGTTATAGTCATCCAAAATTATGTAATTTCCAAACATCCACTCCCCCCCTGCCAGTGTGGTGGTAATCAATGAGATTATGAACAATCCAATATGGATCCCATATGTCTTCCAAGGATTACTGGGTTCCATTGAAATACGATATTAGATGTTGGGGGTTCTGCAAATGCAGCGTTTGGATACCCAGTTTAGCTGCTCCTTGTACGTTGTCCAGGTTGTCATCGATGAATAAAGTTTCTGTTGGATTAAGCTGTTGTTCCTGTAATACCATCAGGTATATTTCCGGATCAGGTTTGCGCATCTTCATTTCATGAGAAAAATAGACTTCCTCGAAGTGTTCGTTGAATAATTGGACACTTCCCAGAGACTTTTCTACAATAGTGTTAAATTTTTTTACATGAATATCATTGGTATTACTTAGCGCAAAGGTCCTGTACTTGCTCTTTAACCTCTGCAATAACTGGAGTCGAGGCGCAGGCATTCCACCAAGCATGGCGCACCAGGCTTTATCGATGGTCTCATCAGGAGCAGAAAACTGGAGCAGATCACTGATCTGCTCTCGGAACTGTTGTGAAGAGATCAGGCCCTTTTCGTATTCCGTAAAAAACATCAAGCCATCTGTGCGTTGGGCCACCTCATCGGCAGACAATCCGGACAGGGTGGCGAATTCTTGAAAAGAGGCTTGGAAATCGAGATCTATGATGACCCCGCCAAGATCAAAGATCAGGTTGTTAATATTATTAAGTTCCAAAATATATGATTACCAATAGATACAAAGGCGGTAAAGTTAAGGACTTGAACTTAGATATTAGAATTGAAACGAAATAAAAAGTCATGGGCTGGATCAAAGCACTACTTAAAGAAAAGTTGAAGGAATTTTGAACTAGCTTGCAAATATTTTGATATTGGGATTGAGAGTGAGGATACGGTATAAATCTGAACTCCAGAGATGGTTGAAATTCAATAGTCAGAGCATTAATTATTATTACAAAAATTACTCCTTAAACGACAATGAAAAATTTCACCGCCACTACCCTCTTTATCTGCGGCCTTGTCTTTATTTGTTTAGTAGGATGTCAAAACAAGAAGCCCAAGCCTAATCCGGAATTAGCCTCCATTGAACTTCTGAGAGGCGATATCGCACTTTGCGGAAATCCTGAATTTGGTGAGGTTAGTTTTACCCTATCCTGTAATTATGCCATTCGGGAGACCTTTGATCTTGCGGTATCTTTGCTGCATTCATTTGAACATGAAGAAGCTGAGAAAGCTTTTGCCAAGGTAGTAGATATGGATCCTGATTGCGCCATGGCCTATTGGGGACTGGCCATGTGCAAGATCGGTCATCCAAAGTTTATGCCAACTCGTACTTCCTTTGAGCAGGGATCTAAAATTCTGGAAATAGCAGCGTCTATGCCACAGACCCTACGGGAGCAAGAATATCTGGAAGCGGTGGGCGCCTACTATAAAGATTCCTGGGGTGAGGCAGATCACGATACCCGGTCCAAAAAGATGGAATTGAAGATGGAAGAAATATATGAACGATATGAAGAGGATAAAGAAGCAGCTATATTATATGCATTGACACTTTTTACCACCGCTGATCCGGAAGATAAAACTTACGCATCTCGAAGAAAAGCTGGAACCATTTTAGAATCGCTTTTCGCGAACCAACCCGATCATCCGGGAATAGCCCACTATATCATTCACAACTATGATGCACCATCCCTTGCTCAATTGGCATTAGTGTCTGCCCGAAGATATGCCACCATCGCACCAGCTTCTGCTCATGCGCAACATATGCCTTCTCATATTTTTACCCGGCTTGGTCTATGGGAGGAATCTATAGAATCTAACATAAATTCTGCTTCTTCCGCCGTTTGCTACGCTGAAGCGGTGGAGATGGATGGCCACTGGGGCGATGAAATCCACGCCATGGATTACTTGGTGTATGCTTATCTACAAAAAGGAGACAATGAAAATGCCAATAACCAGTATGAATACTTGCAAACCATATTCAAGGTAAATTCACAATTTGATCCATACAATTTCGCAGCAATTCCTGCACGAATTGTCTTGGAAAATAAACAATGGGCTAATGCCGCTAAGCTTAAAATGCACGATTCGGAATACCAATGGGAAGATTATCCATGGGAACAATCATTAATACATTTCACCAGGATACTGGGAGCATCCCGTGTGGGAAACATCGAATTGGCGGAAAAAGAATTAGTTACCCTGCAAGCATTGCAACAAGACCTTGAAAACCTGAAGGATAAGTACAAAGCAAAACAAGTGATGATACAGGTCAAAGCCTCGCAGGCATGGATCGAGTTTGCCAAAGGGAACAAACAGGAGGCCCTGACTCTGATGCAGGAATCAGCAGATATGGAGGACAGCACTGAAAAGCATCCAATAACCCCGGGTGAACTACTACCTGCCAGAGAACTCTTAGGGGATATGCTGATGTCAGCGAATAAACCAACGGAAGCTTTGGAAGCCTATGAGCTGAATCTAAGGGAGCATCCGTATAGATTTAATGGTATATACGGCGCCGCGGTTGCCGCAAACGGTATTGGTGATCAGGAACAAGCCAAGATGTATTTTGAGATGTTGCTGGCACTGACTGAGTCATCCAACAGTGATAGACCGGAAGTTGCGGAGGCAAGGGAATATGTTATTTCGGTTTCCAGTCTTTGATCAGAATGCCGTCACCGTACTTCTTCACAACCAGTTTTTGTTTGGTTTTCCAGCCTAGTTCCCGAATAGTTTCAATGGGTAAACTGACTATGTAAGTACTGCCCCCTGCGGTTTTTTGAAGGTTACGAATGTTCCGGTCTTCGATTTTTCTGCGTCCCATAAACTATATAGTTAACTCAATAGTAAACTATATAGTTTTTTGCAGAAAAGCAAATATCTGCAATTGTTATCTCTATTCTATAGTTTATCTGGTATTATTTGAGTCTCAGGTGGATTTGGTTATCTTGACATAATTTAATTTAATTTCCATGCCCGATTCCAAAGATCGATTTTGTATTATTCTGGTAAATGTACATGGATTATTGAAAGGCAGTGGGTTGGAGATCGGCAGAGATGCGGACAATGGCGGACAGACTAAATATGTTTTTGAGTTTGCCGACCACTTATCCAGGCGCCCAGAAATTAAGCATGTACACATCTTTACCCGTCTGATTGATGACAAGGCTTTATCGCCTGAATATGCGGCACCCCTGGAAGTTTTAAATCCTAAACTGGATATTAGACGCATCCTGTTTGGGGGCAAAAAGTACAAATTAAAAGAACAACTATGGGATCATTTAGATGAATTTGTCAACCAAGCAATCAAGCATATAAAAGAGCATAAGATATACCCGGATTGGATTCATAGCCATTATGGAGACGCTGGGTATGTCGCAGTAGATTTAAGCAAAATATTGAACGTTCCATTTACTCATACCGGGCACTCCCTTGGGATTCATAAACGGAATAAATTGATCGGGCAAGGAATGTCCGAACAGGAAGCTGAAAAGAAGTTTAAATTTTCCAAGAGAATTGCCGCCGAGGAAGCCACCCTGATGGTATCACAATTCATCATTACATCTACTGAACAAGAAATTGCCTCTTATGAAGAATATAGAAATTATTCCTCTGCCCAGTATCACGTAATTCCCCCGGGTATTGATACCACTAAGTTTTTCCCTTACTATCAGGAAAAAATAGACGAATCTCTCATTGAGCCTGAGGAACTTCAAAGAAAATATTGGGTAGGTGAATACATTGAGAAGTTTCTGATAAATCCTCACAAGCCGGTTATTATGGCGTTATCGCGTCCTGACCGCCGGAAGAACTTGCATACACTTATCGATGTTTACGGACAAGACCAGGAACTTCAAAGCCTGGCCAATCTGGTAATCTTTGCAGGCATCAGAAAGGATATCAATAAAATGCCAGAGTCAGAAAAGGAGGTGCTGACCAACATCTTGTTGCTTATGGACAAGTATGATCTATATGGTAAGTTGGCTATCCCTAAAAAGCACGATGTGGAAAATGAAGTTGACACCATATATCGATATTGTGCAGAGAAACGGGGCGCTTTTGTGAATCTTACGCTCTATGAAAATTTCGGCCTAACTACTCTGGAGGCGGGGGCCAGTGGTTTACCTGTGGTGATTACTCAAAACGGCGGTCCCAGCGAAATTATCCCTATTTGCCAAAACGGCATTTTGGTAGACCCTATGAATCCCCGGGAAATAAAGACTGCATTGGTAAAAATATTAACCGATGAAGATCAATGGAAGCAATATTCTAATAATGGGATAATTAACGTTCAAAAAAACTTCAGTTGGGAAAGCCATGTAGAACGCTATTTGCAATTAGTCAATGATAATATTGGCTTACTGGAACAGGATAAAACCGGGCATCGAAAACTTCATTCTTCACATCTTAGCGGAGAATTAAAGCGAATGATCGTTACCGATATTGATGGTACTTTAATTTTGCCGGAAAAACAAAACCCGGGATTGGAGGAGCTGATCAATTCTTTAAAACGAAGAAAAAAAGGGACTGTTTTTGCGGTGGCTTCAGGCAGGCACTCTGATTTAGTGCAAGATGCCATCAAGAAATATCAATTTCCGCAACCTGATATCATAATCTCCTCAGTCGGGTCCGAGATATTCTACCGGTGTCCGGACCTTTTAGAAGATAAAGCTTGGGCTAATTTTCTCAGAAAACATTGGAAGCGAGAAGCCATTTTTCGGCAGCTGGAAAATGTTTCCTGGCTGCGGCCCCAAGAGGAAGAAGCCCAAAAAGAATTCAAAATCTCCTATTATTACGAAGAAAAGAACTACCACGAAGATGAATTGAGACAAGTTCTCTCAAAGAATTGGCACCAAATAAACGCCATAAAATCCCACGGGACATTCCTGGATATTTTGCCAAAAAAAGCTTCCAAAGGACATGCCCTAATCTTTCTTTGTCATAAATGGGCCATTCCCATTGACCAGGTAGTTGCTGCTGGAGATTCCGGTAATGATTTGGACATGTTCAGGGGATCGGTAAAAGGCATTATCGTGGGCAATTACTCCGCAGAGCTGAAAAACCTAAAACCAAAGAATAATATATACATCGCCACACAAGAAGCTGCAGCGGGCATTTTGGAGGGCTTAGAACATTATGGATTTAAATTTTGAATATGTATTCAGGAAGTGGGTATAGCGATTGGGAGATAGGCGATGTTGATGTTATAATTGATAATGGAATATACCATTTATTTCATTTGATCATTCCAAATCACGACTACATTGCGCATGCCGTTTCAGAGGACGGGATGTCCTGGAAGCGTGTTAAAAATGCCCTGTTTGTAGGTGATCCCGGGGAATGGGACGATGATATGTTGTGGACCATGCACACCTTTAAGGATGGGAGTGATTTTCTAATGTATTATACCGGTTTGCAACGCAGGGATCGCGGAGTAATTCAAAAAATCGGTTGTGCAAAATCTTCAGATTTGGTCAACTGGGAAAAGTCGGAATATCAGGGGCTGCCAGTTGGGTCCGCCGCCCCCCACTATGAAGATGTTAACAACAATCCGCGTAAGTGGCTGAGTTTTAGGGACCCTTTTCGATTTAGCTTTGAAGATAAAGAGCTTCTATTATTCTCTGGTCGACAGGGTATAGGACCGGTCTCCAGACGCGGGTGCGTGGGATTAATGGAACTGGTCAATGGAAAATTTGAGCATAGAAAACCCCTGTTTATATCCAATGTTTATGATGACATTGAGTGCCCTTCTTTAGTAAAAATGAATGGATATTTCTACTTAATAGGCTCCAACCGTGAAGATATAAAAGTAAGGTATTGGTTTTCTCCGGAGGTGCTTGATGAGTATCATGCTTTTCATGATAATCTTTTGATGCCACAAGGAAATTATGCTGCACGCATAGTACAGGACGGTGAACATATTTTGATTTACAATTATTATTATGTCGGTAATAATGTAAATACCCTTCGAGTTCTGCCGCCACCTAAAGAGTTAAGTGTGGATGCCAAGGGAAGGCTATTACTGAAAAGTTTTTATCGCTGGCCTGAAAAAGTTACCAGTAAGATTTCATTAGACGAATTCCCAGAACCTACTCTGTTGTTTTCTAACCCCACTGCTTCATTTTCATCAGCAGAAAATCATTGGACCACCCAGTGCCGAAGCGGACATGAATTATTTTGTTTTTCCAAACCCAGTGTCAATATCATATGGGAAGGTACTTTATGTCTGGAAGGTATGGGAAAATGTGGATTAATTTTGGATGGGGACGAAGACGGAAACGGTTATTTTATCTCACTGGACTTTGTTTATGGTTTGATTCAAATCCGCAGTTGGGGATTCAATGAAACTGACAATCACAAAAATTTTATATTCGAAAACCTTCAAACCAATCAGTTCAATACTTCGCAGGAACACAAGCTTGACTTCAAGCTAATCAGGTACGGCCATTACATTGAATTTGCGGTAAATGAGGTGGTAAAATTAACGCTCATAGATTATCGTTACCAAGGTTCCCTTATTGGTATATACTCATCCTCCTCAGTAATATCTCTTACAAATTCCCTACTGTATTCCATTTCGGAGCCAGAAAGCGAATACGGTGCACAAGAATCTCAGGTTCAAAAGATGCAAGAAAGCATGACTACGCTCAAATAATTAAGATAACATACCAAATCTTAATCAGGAGTTGGTCTCTTTTTATTTAGAGCGCCACCTTGTGGATGAAGCCGAATATCCTTAAAATTGCAGTCTGTTTGAGTTTGCACCACTACACTCACACTCAATACTCCCCCTCAAACTCAAACTCCCTCCTTCGCCATTGGCTTCGGCGGGTAAACAATACGGGCCCTTAGCTCAGTTGGTTAGAGCCCCTGACTCATAATCAGGTGGTCGCTGGTTCGAGTCCAGCAGGGCCCACATTGACAATCAAGCAGTTACATCAATTTGTAACTGCTTTTTTATTTGTGTGCCTAACATTTTGCCTAACAAATGCTTAGTTAGGCCATTATTAGCCATGTAGCGGCATCACGTTAAGATTGAGATCTTACCTAAAAGAGATTGTAAAGGCTTGCGTGAGGATTCATTCAAAAATAAAAGTATTTTTTAGCTTTCACAATTTTCACGTTTTTCACGATTAGTTAAAGGACTTGTGAATTTTGTGAAATTCGTGAAAGGTCAGAAAAAACTTAATTCTGTATGTCAAAGAGTCACATCAATCTTTTACAATTAAAAGCCTTTGAGAATTTCGGATTTCTTAAAATACACCCTCCTACCCATCCGATGAAATGGAATTTTGCCTTGCTTTTTCCAAGTATGGATGGTGACCTTGCTCACACCCAAAATACCTAGCCTGGTCAATCTTTAGCAGGCTTTCATCAACAGGTGGTTCATTTCTTTAAAATTCTTGCAGGGATTCCTGCATGCAGGTGCTAACAAGGATCCTTTAACTCCTGGCGGTTCATTTTTACCATTATTATTTGTTCCCTACTACTGCTCTCTTAATAATCTTTATC
>CAZAWQ010000176.1:0-12052 GCA_964488585.1 uncultured Roseivirgaceae bacterium | reverse complement strand
AAGTTTTTAAAGCTTATCTCGATCTAAATTCGTAATTTACAGTATATAAACATAAAGCTTATGAAGCCTCTTTCATCGATCAAACTACTTCTTCTAGCCCTGTCAATTGGCATATTTTCCTGTTCATCAAGCAAATATGCTCAAAGTGGAACTTCTGAATATGACGACCTGTATTTCAATAAGAGTGACAGGTACCCTGTTGTATACACCAATGGCACCACTACGCTAGTCCATAGAACCGAACAAACAGACGGAGGTGTAGGTGTTGGTTATAATTCAAAGACATTAAATCCGGACTATGGTCTTCCCCAAGATGCCCTGGCTGAATCTGATTATGCCGAGGACGAATACTATGTGGAAAACCACGATGATGAATATATGAAGCAAGCCGTAGAGGATTATCTCAGGAACAATTCAACAACTGCCAGGCGGTATAACAGCCCCAGTTATAACAATAATTTTGATGATGTTTTTTGGAGTAATCCTTCCTACTATCAAGGAACCATATTTGATCCACTATACAGATCCTATTATGGAGTGTACAGTCCATTTGCCTATCGCCCATACTATCGTCCTTACAGTTCTTTTTATAGACCCTGGGGACCTGGTTTGTCGGTTAGTTTTAGATTTGGGTTTGGATCATATTACGGTCGATACTACGATCCTTTCTACTATGGTAGTGGATTTGGATATGGGTATGGATACGGCAGTGCATATAACAGATATTATGCCAACACCTGGTGTCCACCATCTTACTATGGAAGCAGCAACAATACGCTGGTAATCAACAATATTGAATCTACCAATCCTGGAAATGTACGCTATGGCACCAGGTCATCCAGAGGATCCAGCTATATTGTAAATAACGAAATCCAAGAACGCTATACCGCTGATGCAACCTCCAACGATAGCAGGATTCGATCCAGAGCTGCCAGCAGTGTGAAGCAGGTCTCTGAAAGGACTCTTAGTAACGGCAGGATAATTCAAAGCGATCAGTCTGGCACTAATATGCGTACCAGGGATCTTAACCTGCGCACCAGGGAGCTCAATTCATATGATGAGGCGAACAGGTTCAGAACTCATTCATTGGATTCCAGAAGTAATGAATATAACATTAAAGGACGTAGCGGGTCAAATTCCAGTGTGCAAAATCGAAATCGCACCATCAATAAAGACACTTATCGATCGCCTGAAGGAAAATTAAGAACCCGGCGTTCCGCAGATCGTACCAGAAGCTATTCAACCAGTCCATTAAAGAATTCCGGTTCGTCCAGATATGGTAAATCACCCAGTCGAAAACCTGCTTCCAGTGGAGTAAGGAGCAGGAGCAACTATTCACGCAGCAGTTCACCTAGTAGAGTTGGCAGCAGTAATTATGGAAGAAGCTCTTCTTCGGGCAGGGTAAGTTCTCCTAGTAGGAGTTCGTCACCAAGCCGGATTCGAAGTAGTTCTCCCTCGCCCAGCCGCAGCAGTAATAGTCTGCCTAGCAGGACCAGTGGGAGGTCTGTCAGAAGTATTACACGTTAGTAAAACTTTTTAGTTAGGTTCCCTAATCCAGCTACGAACAGGGACATTTAAAACCAAAAATCATGAAACGTTTATACACGCTTATTATAATAAGCACGGGCTTGGTGTGTTTTTACCAAACCCCTGCACATGGGCAAAATTATACTGATATTGCCCGTATTGTTAGTCAACAAGAAATTCATGGTACCGCCAGAATTCAGGGAATTGGGGGCGTCAATACTGCACTTGGAGGTGATATTAGTTCCATTTCAGGCAATCCTGCGGGATTAGGATTCTATAACTCATCGGAATTTTCCATTAGCCCAGGGTACATGCTCATTAACAGTACATCAAGCTATCTTGGATCCAAGTTTGACGATAGTCATAGCAACTTTTACCTTGCTAACGCTGGAGTGGTATTACATAAAAGTCCTTCTTCACAGCGCTCCGGAGGCTTTAAAGGTGGCACTTTCGGATTTGGCACTTCTCGCATAGCTAATTTTCAAAACCACATTACCTATCAGGGTTTCAATACCGTGGAGGATTTTATAGACTTTGCGGTTGATGATGCCAACGCTCTAGGCATGGATGCCTATGACAATCCTGATTTTTTGCCAGAACTCCCATTTCTAGCTTTTCAAACAACCTTGATCGACCGGTTCTTTGAAGCAAATGCGCCGGGAGATACTACTTTTTTTTATGACCGCAACATCTACGACATCTTCGATCCAAATCAGATTGCTTTTCCATCAGATGAATTTCCCACCTTACAACAAGAAATAATCACTACTAGCGGTGGGCACTATCAAACTAACTTCTCGTATGGAGCCAATTTTGCAGATAGGTTTTACATCGGAGCGGCGGTGGGGATTAACACTTTGCGGTTGGACCAGGAACGGGTTTATAGTGAAGTACCTACGGAGGCTGATCTCACTGAGTTTTCTCTGATTGACAATAGACTGCTGGAAGGAACAGGTATCAACGGAACCCTCGGAATCATCTTGAGGCCGGTAAATGTATTGACCTTAGGCGTATCCTATACATCGCCAACATTCTATGAGATGCGCGATGAATCATATCTGTTTATGACCGCAGATTTCAATACAGGTACCATAAGTGATGAAGTAATCTTTCTGCCGTTAAAGTACAACCTTAGGACTCCTGGTAGGTTAAATGGGGGAGCGGCTCTTTTTCTGGATAAATTTGGTTTTATTTCAGCCGATGTGGAGTGGATAGATTATGGATCGGCAAAATTAACCAGCGATGAATTTGATTTTACAGATACCAATCAGGAAGTGAGCACCTATGGAGCTGTTTTAAATTATAGGATTGGTGCCGAACTGCGTTTTAAAGTAATTCGGCTGCGTGCCGGTTATTCTTTTCAGGAAGATCCTTTAGATAGTGTAGATGGCCTTGATCGGAGTAGGGAATCCCTCACTGCAGGACTAGGTTTGCGGTTTAAGAAGTTCTTCATAGATGCCTCGTATGTGCGGTCCAACTATAATATTTCGACCAATCCATACCCAGGGAGCCCAACCGCTGTTATTGAAAATATTTCCGAGAATGCTTTGCTAACCCTTGGCTTTAAATTTTAGAGGGCTTTCAATTCCTCCATGATGTCTTTCATAGAAATACTTGAGCCTTCCATATGGATAAAGGCCTTTAAATAGTAAGCCTTTCTTTGAAGAAAGTGATCGTGTAATTGTCCTAGCAGCTCCTTTGGGGATTTATCCTCCAGCAAAGGGCGTCCACCGGTACCCTGTTGAATCAGACGTTCAACTATAATTTCCAGAGGTACATTCAGGAAAATTCCTACACCATGGAAATCGATGTATTCAATATTTTTATTGAAACAAGGCGTACCACCACCTGTTGCTATTACCTTCGAATGAGACTGCTCACTTAGTTGTATTAAACATTGGTTTTCTATTGATCTGAATCCATCCTCACCATCTTCAGCAAATATCCGCGTGATATCTTTACCTGCCTGGGTTTCTATGTACTGGTCTAAATCATAAAATGCAATTCCCAATTCCTCTGACAATGCCCTGCCCAAAGTTGACTTACCACTTCCCGGCATGCCCAGTAGATATATATTGTTGGGGATGGTAAAAGTGTCCACAGCTTAAAAACTTAACTGCACTAGTTGCCCTGATGTGGGAACGTCCCTAAAGTGCCATTTTCCCTTAACTTCACCATCTTTTAACAACAGCAGGCCAGGATTTGACCTTATTATTGTCTTCAACACGGTAGCGTCTGCAAAATAGTATGGGGCTGCTAGTTGTACATCATGTCTGAACGCTTCGAATGCCGCCCCGTCAGATGCGGTGAGTACCATGACACCCATTTTACCATCTACCTGGCCAATTAGTTCATTGATCTCCTTAAATATTGCGGCGTTCGTCTGATCCACATAATGTACCACAATCAATAATTGAGCACCCTGGAATGTTTGGCCGGTTACATCTTCCCCATCTGTATTCCAAACACTATAATCAGTGATTGTAGGCTGGGCTTCCGGATTCAACAATTCAATATCCAAGTAATGATAGGTAGTATCAGTGGGATAGGATTCAAACTCAAATTTCTCACCACCCTTTTCCATAATATAAAGGTGCCTTAGGGGTTCCGAAGGTTCCATATTTATGGGAATGTTGGCGCCTGGTTTATAGGCCCTGAAATCAATGAAAGGAAGATGTCTAACAGCATGTATAGCTAAATATACGTTGACCACTACTACCATGCCCATAATCAGTGTACCCATACGCTTTCCAAACATGGGCTTTAGCCGGTGGCGAAAAGGAAATATCACCAAAATTAACCCCAGCAGTATAATATCCTTGGTAAAACTTTGCCATGGGGTTAGCTTGATGGCATCACCGAAACAGCCACAGTCCGTAACCTTATTAAAATACGCAGAATAAAAAGTCAGGAAACTAAAAAATAGAATAAGTAACAATACTATCCAGGTAGTAATTGACATACGGTAGTTAATTATAACAGCAACTCCCAATGCCACCTCCAAAACCACCAGGAATACCGAAAAGAATAGTGCATAGGGCTCCAGGACACCAAAAAACGGAGCGAAATCACTACTGAACACATTGAAGTACTCTTCTAGTTTTATAGCAGTACCTACTGGGTCATTCACTTTGATCAAACCGGAAAAGATAAACAGCCCTCCTACCAGCAATCGCACTACTAAATTTACTTTACTCATGATTCAGCTTGGTTTAATTTTATCAAGCAGAAAACAGCATAATTGATGATGTCCTGATAGTTCGCCTTTACTCCCTCAGATACCAGGGTCTTGCCTTGATTATCCTCAATTTGTTTAACTCTTAACAGCTTCATCAGTATGATATCAGTAATAGAATTGATGCGCATATCGCGCCAGGCCTCATCATAGTCATGATTTTTGTCTTGAAGCAATTTGATTACCTCAGTCATAGTTTGCTCGTAAAGAGGTTCTAACCGATGATATTCAATGTCTAAAGGCGCTCCTTCTTCCATCGAAATTTGAATGATGGCTATAATGCAATAGTTCACGATACCAATGAATTCCGATCTCATTCCATCCGAAACTCTTTGTTGTCCTTTTTCCTGTATTGATCGAATCCTCTGTGCTTTGATTAAAATTTGGTCAGTAATTGACGGAGCTCTTAGGATCCTCCAGGCGGTTCCATAATCTTTGGTCTTTTTTGCGAAGATTTCCTTGCAGTCCTTAACCACCTGTTTGTACTGGTCTATTGTTTGATTTACCAACTTTTATCTAATTTTAGAGAAACTTATCCGGGCTGGATCATGGAATCGAAAGTTACCCCTTTTTCCTCAAAAAAAACACTGAACTTCAGGGGAAAACTATATCACTTGGATAAACCCCTGGTGATGGGAATTCTCAATGTAACACCTGATTCATTCTACGATGGCAACCGATTCAACTCGAAAGATGCACTGATCATCAGGTTGCAACAAATGATAAATGAAGGCGCTGACATTATAGATATTGGTGGTTGCTCGTCAAGACCGGGAGCTGATCATATTTCCATACCAGAAGAGATAGAGCGTGTGATCCCAGCCATCGAGACGGCCAGATCCCTTGCGCCAGAATTACCGCTATCCATTGATACCTTTAGATCCACAGTGGCGAAAGCTGCACTTGATTGTGGAGTGGATATGGTAAATGACATTAGTGGAGGCAGCCTGGACCCATTGATGTTCCAAACAGTGGCAGAACGGGGAGTCCCTTATGTTCTAATGCATATGCGTGGCGATCCTGGTACTATGTCTGCACATACGGACTATGAAAATCTGATTCTGCAGGTAATGAAGTACTTCGTTACCCGGATTGAGCAACTTACTTCACTTGGAGTAAAGGACATTCTGGTAGACCCTGGTTTTGGGTTCGCTAAAACCACTGAGCAGAACTATGTATTACTGAAAAATTTAGGTTATTTTAAAGAATTAAATGTACCGTTGCTGGTAGGACTTTCGCGTAAATCCATGATTTACAAAACCCTTAATACTTCATCAGATGAAGCTCTGACAGGGACCTGTGTACTTAATACCATGGCCCTGATGAACGGAGCTGCGGTCTTGCGTGTTCATGACATACGGGCTGCACGCGAAACAATCAGTCTTTTTAAACAAACATATCCGTGACACTGCTTTTTCAAATCGGATTCCTGGAGATCAAACTGGTAGATATCGTCGACATTGGATTGGTTAGCGTGTTGCTTTATCAGCTATATAAGTTGATGCGGGGAAGCGTTGCCATTAAAGTATTTCTTGGATTCTTATCGCTTTATTTGATTTTCTTAGTAGTTAAAGCCGCCCAAATGGAGTTACTTTCCTCGATATTGGGACAGTTTATGGGGGTCGGAGTGATCGCCGTGATCATCCTGTTTCAACCTGAGATTAGGAAATTCCTGTTATTGATCGGTCGAACTACCTCTGTAGACCGGGAAACCCTGATAAACAATCTTCTTGGACGCCGTGATAAAGGCATTAACAAAGTAGACATCACCCCGGTGATCGAAGCTGTAAAGAGTCTGGGAGGGGCAAATATTGGAGCACTTATCGTTTTTTCCCGCAATTCCCCACTAAAGTTCTATGCCGAATCCGGAGATCTGATTGATGCTCATATTTCCAAGCGGTTGCTTTTGGCCATATTTAATAAAGTCTCTCCGCTTCACGACGGGGCGGTAATTCTGTACCGGAATAAGATCGTGGCTGCAAGATGCATCCTGCCCATCACCGACCAGGAATCCATTCCAGCTCATTATGGACTAAGGCATAGGGCGGCCCTTGGGATGTCAGAGACCTCAGACAGTCTGGTACTGGTGGTATCTGAAGAAACCGGACAAATGTCACTGGCCAAGAACGGTAAAATGATGGATAACCTTTCTGCACAGGAACTACGAGCTGCCATCAATAACTATCTGTATGAAGTTGAAGAGTCCAAGCCTGATTCCCAAGATAAAGTGATACCAGCGCCTGATAAAGCCGCGCCTGAGTCTGATAAAGATCAGGAGATCGCCCAGGTTTAGGGTATCACTCCTAATTCACTACCCACCAAAGTAAAGGCCTCAATAGCCATGTCCAGTTGTCCTTTCTCATGAACTGCGGAAATTTGTACCCGGATCCTGGCCTGACCTTTGGGCACTACCGGGTAATAAAACCCAATTACGTATACCCCCAGTTCTAAAAGACGCTGTGACATCTTCTGTGACAAAATCGCATCGTACAGCATTATAGGTACAATGGGATGATCTCCAGGTTTAATATCGAAACCCGCGGTAGTCATCTTTTCTCTAAAATATTTGGTGTTATGCTCCAAGATATCCCGAAGCTCGGTAGTTTCGGTCAGCATGTCCAAAACTGCAATAGACGAAGCTGTAATGCAAGGAGCCAGTGTATTGGAAAATAAATAGGGACGGGAACGCTGTCGGAGCATTTCCACTATTTCTTTGTGACCTGAGGTAAAACCGCCCGAGGCTCCGCCTAGCGCCTTTCCAAATGTCCCGGTAATAATATCCACTCTCCCCATTACTTCACGGTATTCATGAACGCCTCGGCCTGTGGCTCCCACAAAACCAGTGGAGTGGCATTCATCTGACATCACCAGAGCCTGATATTCATCTGCCAGGTCACATATTTTGTCCAATTGAGCAATAGTTCCATCCATAGAGAATACCCCATCGGTAACAATGATCCGGTGACGTTGAGACGATGCCATTCTTAACTGTTCCTCCAAATCCTCCATGTCGTTATGCTTATACCGATACCTTTGAGCCTTACACAAGCGCACACCATCAATAATTGATGCATGATTGAGCGTGTCTGAAATAATGGCGTCTTCAGCAGTTAATAGCGGCTCAAAAACTCCGCCATTGGCATCGAAAGCAGCGGCATATAGAATTGTATCTTCAGTACCTAGGAATTGAGACAATTTAGATTCCAGTTGCTTATGAATATCCTGGGTGCCACAGATAAACCTAACAGATGACATTCCGTAACCATGACTGTCAACCGCGGCTTTGGCAGCCTGAATTACCTTGGGATGCGAAGAAAGGCCAAGGTAATTGTTAGCGCAAAAATTAATTACTTCTTTTCCGTCATCTGTTTTGATCACAGCACCCTGGGGAGTGGTAATTACTCTTTCAGACTTGTACAATCCTGCTTCTTTGATGGTATCTAGTTCCTGGGACAGTTGATCTTTCAGTTTTCCGTACATAGTTGATTATTCTGCTTTACAAAGATAGTAGGAATTCAACAAGTCGTACGGCGTCGACAGCATGGCGCAAGGCGCTTGACAGGCTAGATGGTTTGAGATTTGCTGTTTGCGCAGGGCGTGTTGGGAGAGAGTAACAGATTTCGTATTTTCGCACAATAATTTTTGCTATATGAACAGAGTATTGGTGACTGGAGCTTGTGGTCAATTGGGTTCAGAATTATCTGTAGCCCTGGCTAAAGTAATGGGAGCTGAGCATGTTATTATTTCTGATATCAGTCAGTCTGCCGAACATTTGTCAGACATGCAGTATTTGCACCTGGATGTTTTAGACCAGGGGGCGATTCATAATGTTATTAAGGAGTACCGTATTGATGAAGTATACCACCTGGCAGCAATGCTTTCAGTTAAAGGCGAACAACGACCACGTAATGCCTGGACCCTTAATATGGACGGGCTGATTAACGTGTTGGAAGTTTGCCATGATCTATCGGTAGATAAGGTTTTCTGGCCCAGTTCGATTGCTGCCTTCGGACCACATACCCAATCAATGGACACCCCACAGCACACTATTATGGATCCGGAAACGATTTACGGAATAAGTAAACGGTCAGGCGAATTGTGGTGTGATTACTTTCACGCGCGATTCGGTCTGGACATTCGCAGTTTGCGGTATCCGGGCTTAATCAGTTACAAGTCCCCACCGGGTGGCGGCACCACCGACTATGCGATCGCTATTTTTCACAGTGCCTTTAAGGGAGAACCTTATGAATGCTTCTTGGGAGAAAACACCCGGTTACCGATGATGTTCATGTCGGATGCCGTTAAAGCCACCATTGAACTTATGTCTGCTCCCAAAGAAAATATTACCATTCGAACCTCTTACAACCTTGCTGCCTTCAGCGTCACGCCCGAAGAAGTTACTTCCGCCATACAAATCCAATTCCCGGAATTCAGGACCATTTACAAGCCCGATTATCGAGATCTTATAGCCAAAACCTGGCCTCAAACAATAGACGATTCAATTGCCCGACAAGATTGGAACTGGCAGCATGACTTTGAAATGGAAGGAATGGTTGCAGAGATGATTCGCAATTTGAGGAAAACTATATAGTTTACTATGAGTTAACTATATAGTTCTTTTACCGTGGTACGGCCGTGGATTCAGTTCTATTTCAAGATCATTGTTTTGATAATGCAGATCGCTCACCACGTAAAATATATTTTTGAATTTTCCCGGTTGCTGTTTTAGGGAGTACTGTTCATAACTAATAAAGTTCTATTATCTTTGAAGTAAAAAATCAGGATGTGGAATTTTGAAAACCTACTGACTTCCATCGATGAAGGCGTGCTTACCATATCAATTAACCGGGAAGAAAAACTTAACGCTCTGAACGTTGCTACCGTGGAAGAACTGCGGAGCGCCATTCAACAGGTTTACGATACTCAGGAAGTAAAAGCAGTTATCATCACTGGTGCTGGATCCAAGGCTTTTGTGGCAGGAGCAGATATCACGGAAATAGCCCAATTGAATGAACTGAATGGACGTAAATTTGCAGAGAATGGCCAGGAAGTATTTCAAATGATCGAAAGTTGTCCCAAGCCTGTAATCGCCGCAGTCAATGGCTATGCTTTGGGTGGTGGTTGTGAATTGGCCATGGCATGTCATCTGCGCGTGGCAACCTCATCTGCAAAATTTGGGCAGCCAGAAGTTAACCTGGGAATACTCCCGGGTTATGGAGGCACCCAGAGACTCACACATCTAATCGGTAAGTCAAGGGCCTTGGAGCTACTGATGACCGGAGACATTATTACAGCCCAACAGGCTTTAGAATTTGGACTGGTGAACTACCTCGCTGAATCACAGGATGAGCTAATGGCCAACTGCAAGAGAATCCTTGAAAAGATACTGGCAAAAGCACCTTTGGCTGTTGGAATGGTGGTTAACTGTGTGAACGCGGCCTACGACCCTGAAAAAAGAGGATATCAGACCGAAGCCAATAGTTTTGCCAGTTGCTGCAAATCCAACGATTTTCTGGAAGGTACCTCTGCCTTTCTAGAAAAACGCACTCCAAATTTCCAGGGAGACTAATATGCAAATGGTTTCCTGGCTTTTATGAATCCCCTAAAAAAACTGGCCGGCGAAACTGCTATTTATGGCATTTCTAGCATTGTTGGCAGGGTTTTGAATTATTTACTGGTACCCCTGTATACTACGGTTTTTCTTGACAGTCAGTATGGAGTGATCACCAAACTTTACGCCTATGTAGCGTTTCTAAATATTATTTACAGCTATGGCATGGAGACCGCATTTTTCAGATTCGCCAGCAAGGGTGATCTTCGCAGCACCTATCAACAGGCCTCAAATATGATCTTGCTTACCAGTATCCTTTTTTCCGGGCTGATCATGATTTGTTCTCAATCCATTGCCAACTATCTTGAAGTACCTGATAAACAACACCTGGTACAAATTCTGGCAGCCATTCTGTTTATCGATGCGGTGAGTGCTATTCCCTTTGCCAGGCTGCGACTTGAAAACAAGGCCATGACCTTCGCGCTAGCTAAAATGGGAGCTATTGGTTTCACCATATCATTGAATTTAGCCTTGCTCCTACTTCCTTACATGATTTATCAAAAGGGATTATTCACTACTTTGGAGCCATTGGTGAGCAGTTATTACCAGCCTGAGTTTGGCGTTGGTTATGTATTTCTGGCCAATTTAATAGGCAACTCCCTGATCATCCTGATATTGAGGAAATACTTCATGCAGTTAAACCTCCAAATATCATGGAAACAGGCCAAGCCACTATTGATCTATGGTCTTCCAATTTTTTTAATGGGGCTTGCGGGGATTGCCAATGAGCAGGCCGATAAACTTATGATCCCTGCGCTATTGCCGGAAAATTTTTACCCAGGTAAAACCAATATGGCCGCTTTGGGCATCTACGGAGCAAGTTTTAAGCTTAGTATATTCATGTTATTGGCCATTCAGGCATTTCGGTATGCCGGTGAACCTTTCTTTTTCTCTCATGCAGAAAACAAACAAGCCCCGGAACTTTTTGCTAAAGTGATGTATTACTTTGTAGTGGTCTGTACCTTTATAATGTTGGCTGTTAGTCTCAATATTGATCTCTTAGGACAATTATTTCTCCGACAATCCAGCTATCGCGAAGCTTTGTACCTGGTTCCGGTATTGCTGTTTGGTAAGTTATTGTTGGGTATTTACATAAATTTATCAGTATGGTTCAAATTGACGGACAAAACGTTGGTGGGCACCTACATAAGTCTGCTGGGAGCAGCAATCACCGTACTTACCAATTGGATACTAATCCCTAAAATCGGATATGCCGGCTCAGCATTTGCCTCGGTTTTATGCTATGGTCTGATGTCTTTTATTTGTTGGGTCTGGGGGCGAAAGCACCTTCCCATTCCTTATAATTGGAGGGGAATTCTCGCACACCTGGCGTTTGCAACTGCCGTGATTTTCCTGGCAAATCAGTTCAGGTTTGAAAATTCCGGACTTAACCACTTGATAAATGTACTGGTCCCAATAGCTTACATAGGTGCCATAGTTGTTTTCGAAAAGAAGAAATTGAACATAAAAATCATATAATTTTCATATTTTTGTATAAAATGCTGGCATTGGGCGAATATGGGAATGTTTATTAATTCCACGGAACATCCGTGTACCTGGGGGATAATCCGTGTACCTGGGGGATAAAAACACAGAAAGAGTAGTAAAGAAAATTTAGATGGTTCGTTTTCATTGGACAGGTTAGCGAATCCGTTATAATAATAGAGAGATGGCTGATT
>CAZAWQ010000175.1:0-1517 GCA_964488585.1 uncultured Roseivirgaceae bacterium | reverse complement strand
AATTTTCGTTGGCAGGCGCCAATAAGGAAAGTGAAAAGCATAATGGAAAAAGGAGTTATTGGAACACCATTCAAGGCAAGGGTTAGTTTCTGCTCTGCTTTTCCGGTTTTTGACAATCAGCCTTTTCTAAAGCAGTTGGACCACTTCATACTGACTGATATCGGTTCACACGTATTGGACATTTGCAGATTTCTATTCGGTGAGGCGGATCGTCTTTTTTGTCTGACTAAAAGAGTAAATCCGGATATTCAGGGTGAAGATGTGGCCAATGTATTGATGGAAATGAAGAACGGGGTTCATTGTTATGCTGAGATGTCTTATGCCAGCAGGCTCGAGAGAGAGGTATTCCCTCAAACACTTATTTTGGTAGAGGGAGCTAATGGGTCAATTGAACTGGCGGCTGATTTTACCATTAAGGTCACCACGGCAGATGGAACTACCCGGGAAATAGTGGAACCAACGACTTATGATTGGATCGACCCTGAATATGCGGTGGTTCACAGCAGTATCGTAGATACCCAGGCCGATATTCTTAATGGATTGAGGGGGGGAGTGTCTGAGACTACTGGAGAAGATAATTACCAGACTTCTAGGTTGATATGGGCCTCTTATTGGAGCGCAGAAAATAATCGTGCGGTGGAATTAGAACATTTTGAATGATCATGAGCAAAACGCTGAAAGCATGGTACCTTATTGAAACTTCCTATGATCTTGAGCAAGCTGCCCAAATCATGGCTGGCGAACAGTCAAGCGGTACATTTTTAAAGATCCCTGGTGAAACAGCAAGCTTAAAAGCCCGGCATGGAGCGGAAGTTTCTGTGATTGAGCCCCTGGAAGAGGTAAGTGTACCATCATTGCCAGGCGCCCGTGGTGTATCCGGGAATCCCATACAAAGGGCGCAGGTTGAACTTTGTTGGCCCTATGAAAATATGGGACCAAACCTTTCAAATTTATGTGCCACAGTAGCGGGTAATCTTTTTGAATTGGGCCCGTTCTCCGGTATTAAACTACTGGACCTTGATTCTCGGTTATGCCGGTAATCAAATTATCCAAACCCCTGAAATGGATGCACTGGCCGGCCAGGGAACATATTTTAAGAATACCTTTGTAACCACCCCGATATGCGCAGCGAGTCGAGCCAGTATTATTACCGGTTTATATGAGAGAAGGCATCAGTTTACTTTTCGCACGCCACCATTGAGGGAAGGGTTTATAGATATATCCTACCCGAAACTATTGCGCGACGCAGGATATCGTACAGGGCTCTTTGGTAAGCTGGGAATGAGTTTCGAGAATAATGCAGACACGGTCATTTTTGATGAACTTTATAACACTGGCACTGGTGGATATTTCAGATTTCAAGGTCCTGGAGGCAATAATTATGATATGGAAACTCAAGTGCCCCTTATAATCAGGGTACCGGGATTATCCGCCGATGAAGCAAAATGTGAAGCAATGGTGGATTTGGTAGACATCTATCCAACTTTGATAGATCTTTGCGATTTACCAAGTCCACC
>CAZAWQ010000174.1:0-5053 GCA_964488585.1 uncultured Roseivirgaceae bacterium | reverse complement strand
TCTACCATTATTTTGGAATATGTTTCATCGTTACCGGGCGCAACAGGGTTGAAAACCACACTGCCATTTGATATCTTATCGCCTCCGTCAGCAGGATATACTTCCCATCCCAAATCACCGGCAAAAATAGTAGCTTTTTCTCCATAATAATAAACACCAATAATATTATCCGGTGTAGGTGAAGTATAGCCCCAGGTTTTATGTGACCAGTAAACGGGCAATCCATCGAAGTCAAACCTGACATCCAAATGGTCGGGATTGTCAGAAGTGAAATTTTTTACGGTGCCACCAATTGCTGAGACACTGTTGGGTAAGCCAAGACCCAGTACTTTTCTTGCATTATGAATGTAGTGAATGCCCCAATCCGCCATAATTCCCCTGCTAAAGTCATGTTGTCCTCTCCAGTTTGGATTATTTCCGTTGGGATTGCATAAGAACTTTTTACGAGGAACAGGTCCACAGAAAGTCTCAAAGTCAATGGTAGTTGGGATTTCTTTTTCCACAAGTTTACCTTCAGGGTTGTTGATGGTCGCCTGTACCTGAAGAATTTTTCCTGCTTCGCCACTTTCAATAAATCTCTTTACCTGGGCATTGGTATTGGCCATTATTCTGGGAAAATCTACTTGAACCACGTTCTTCGCTTTTTGATGAGCTTCAACCATTGCTTGTCCTTCACGAATGTCATAGCTGATTGGTTTTTCCAGGAAAACATGCAATCCTTTTTTGCAGGCATCGATAAAGTGCAGCGCATGCCAATGCGTTGGAGTAGCAATGGCGATTGCCTGTAATCCCGGTATTTCGTACATCTCTTGATAGGATGAGAAAAGCCTTGGTTTATTATCTCCAGCTTCAACTACTTTGTTCGCTGCATTCTCCAGTGAAATAGAGTTGACATCACATAAGGCCACGATATCAAACTGTTTCGAAATTAGCGCATGTCCCAATAAATAATCAGTACCCCACCATCCTGTGCCAAGGATGGCAAGTTTTATTTTTTCGTCTTTTGCGAACAGTGGAAAAGGAGTGATTAATGTGCCAGCAGCAATGGTACTTGACTTAATAAAATCTCTACGAATCATGATGTACTTGGTTTAAATTGGGAGTGTTTTTAAATGTAGGGATTTAAATATTAATTGCTGCAGTGGGGAGTGTCTCATTTGGATTGAAAGCGGTCTTTCGCTGAGGATATATTTTATGCGTTTGGCCGATAGGAGTTTTTTCCCGGAATTTGGGTTCGGATGCTGAGGAGATAGGTACCACAGGTGATGTATAAGGTTCGTAAATCTTTTTCTCCAAAACTGCAATTTGTAATGGTATCCTCGGGTGTTTTCCGATAGGCAAGGAGTTTACCCTGGGGTGAGATAACATGGATTCCTGGGCGGGTATCGAGCGTTTCGGAAGTACCGCGCTCATTGTGTAAGCCTGCCGCAACGTACAGATTCCCTTCCACATCAATGCACATGCCATCTCCACTTCGCCCGGGATAAAAATCAAAGTGCGTGCGCTGATTATTGATCGAACCATCTTTGCCCAAATCAAATGCGAGAATATTACGGTGATGATCCGCATCCGGGTGTGCCTCAATCAGGTACAGTGTTTTTTCGTCCGGTGAGACTACCACGCCATTAGGCATATGGATTTCAGGCTCGGCGAGTAACTGATGGATTTCACCGCCCGGATCCACGCGATAGACAGCACGTACGTTTTCCTTTTGGAGATTCGGATTGTTCGTTCTGGATGAAAAGTAAACCCTACCCTGAGCATCGAAATCCAGATCATTTGGCGACTGCAAGCTCTTTACCTCATATTGATTGGCCACGATTGAAACCTTTCCATTTTTCATATCGATCCTGGCAATTTTCCCTGAATTGCCTTCACACACCAGTAAATCCCCATTCATGGCAAACCGCAAGCCATTAGCTCCCTGAAAATCAGTTCGAAAGACGGTAAGTTCTTTGGTACCAGGATTCCATTTCAATATTTTATTCACCGGAATATTGGTGAAATACACATTGCCCATTTGATCCACAGCAGGCCCTTCTGTAAAAATCTCTTTATCGCTAATTCGAGTTTCCACTTTTACTTCGGCGAGGTAGCGTCCGGATTTTAATTTTTGATATCGACCTGGCACATCATTTGATCGCGGGAACAAGGAAAACCGAGGGACCGCAAAGCCCAAGCTTGCGAAGCTCGCTGTTTGTAGGAATTGACGTCTGTGAATTGACATAATTTGTTTCATATGTTTGATAGCAATTGTATATTTTTTCTTTTAATGTTTTGATCTTTATACTAAATATGAAAAACTTTGAAATTCTCAATTTAGTCATAAGGACAATCTCAAATATATTTGATTTTAAAACTAGTAAACTTTTAGTTTTAGCCTTTGCTTTTTTCTTTCTGGATTGCCAGCAAAATAAAGCGCCAGAGGTGGAGATCAAGGGTATTTATGGGAATCCAACACCTTTTTGGGACCGGGGCATCAATCTTAAAGATCTTGGCGTAAATGCTGTGTTTGTGCACAGTGGTTCTATAAATCAAAAAATGGTCAGGCGGGCGAAAGATGAAGGGCTCAAGATTTTTGCAGAATTTGCTACTCTGAATGGGAAAAACTATGTGGAAGAGCATCCGGAAGCCTGGGCTATCAATAATAAAGGTGATAGAGTAAAAGCAGCGAACTGGTTTATGGGAGTATGCCCTACTGAGCCTGGTTTCCGGGAATACCGGTTTACTCAGCTTCGAAAATTATTGCAAGAATTTGAACTCGATGGAGTGTGGTTGGATTATGTACATTGGCACGCTCAATTTGAAGATCCAGCACCTATTTTGCCAGAAACATGTTTTTGTGACAATTGCCTTGAAGAATTTACCAATGACACAAGAATACAACTTCCCATTGGAACTACTCAGGAAAAAGCACAATGGATATTGAGTAATAATGATTCATCATGGCGTGACTGGCGATGCAAGGTGATTTTTGAATGGGCAAAAGAAATGAAGTCCATACTAAAAGAAGAAAAGCCAGATGCCATACTTGGGCTATACCACTGTCCTTGGAAGGATGATGAATACAATGGTGCTAGTCGTCGTATCCTTGGATTGGATTACGATCTTCTTGTGGAAGTGATCGATGTATTTTCTCCTATGGTTTATCATGGTAGGATGGAAAGACCACCGCAATGGGTAGGAGATAATATTAAATGGTTTAGTGACAGGCTTAATATACAAAAGAACAAAGGCCCAAAGATTTGGTCAATTGTACAGGCTTATAACGATCCGAATGTAGTATCGAGCGATGAATTTGAAACAGTTTTAAGAGGAGGGCTTTCCGGTAAGGCAAACGGAGTGATGATGTTTACATCTTATGCTGTAGCAGAAGATAAGGAAAAAACAGAAATCATGAGGAAGGTTTACACTTCACTCAGATAGTAAAGCGAGTGAGTTTTGCGTTTTAGCAAAAGCGGTCATTCAGCTTCACTCTGGAAACCCCACTTTATCTAGCATTTCATGCCACCGGGATCGGTCGTGAAGAGTCTCAACTGTATAAAAATTGAAGTTGAAGTCCTATAATAGACAAAATTTATGGCAGCTACTTTTGCAACCTATTCAAAATCATCTACTTCCCGATAAGCCTTTATCAGCTTGGCTTCTCCTTCTTGACCGGGGTAGTAATTGCCGTGCTCCATGCCCAATATGCCAGTATAAGCTTTGTCGTGAATATGTTTGAAAATATTACGATAATTCATCTCACCGGTAGTTGGCTCTTTCCTTCCCGGCACATCGCCAATCTGAAAATACCCAGTTTCCTCGAAGGCAAAATCGATATTCTGAATAATATTCCCTTCCGTAATTTGTTGATGATACATATCAAATAGAATTTTACAAGCCGGGCTATTTACCGCTTTACAGATCAGATGGGCATGAGGAACTTTACTCAAAAATACATCGGGGTGATTATGAAGGTGGTTGAGTGGTTCAATAACCATCACCAAGCCGTGAGGTTCCAGGATTGAAGAGGCCTGTTTGAGGGTCTCTACAATATTTGCAGTCTGATAATCGGGCTCCAAGCGGTGATATCGGTTACCCAATACAATGGTCATCCAGGTTGCGTTCACCCGTTTGGCGACTTGCACAGAGGATTTTATTTCTTCCAAAAAAGCACTCCTGACATCCGGATCTCCCTTTGCCAGCCCATCACCCCTCCTGACGTTCCAGTTACCTACAAAAACACCCATTTCCATCTTCAGATCAACCAGGATTTTGTCTATTTTATCCTGGAGAGAGACTTCTCTGGCAGAGAGGCTATTATCTTCAAAAGCGGAAAATCCCTGATCAGCCATAAACTTTATCTGATCAATAGGGTCTTCACCAGCAGAGTGTTTAAACATGCCAATATGGGGCGCATATTTCAGCTTGAAAAATTTTATCTCAGGGCTTTTTGCGATAGCGGAGTGATCATTAAAATGTAACCCCAGAATTGCAGATGTGGCCAGACCTGCTTTTACGAAAGTTCTTCTGTACATATGTAGTAGTGTTATGAATTGTAAAAGTATATAGTTTGGAATGTAATTTGAGACTAAAATAAAACTATAAAGTCCCTTCGCAATGATAACCCACTATGATCATTAGCATCATGGGAAACATTGAACAATATACATAAATAAGAAACGCCCAAAGTATTTACTTAGTTAGAGCCTGGTGTAAGCGCACAGCCTGAACGGCTGCTTTCGGCCGAGGCTGTGTGAAAACTCAAAAACGACCTCATGTAGTCCCCTCTAAGCTCGGCTGTATTTCGGGTGAAGTTGGTCTCCATGGGAAGGGAGTTGTCAGTTTGGAAGCCTCACAAATTGGGAGGTCCCATTTGTAAAGGATGGAGACACTCTCTCTTTTGCAGAAGCTATGGCTCTTTTTAACGATAAAACTGGAAGGTCATCTCCGGCGACTTGGGAACTGGAGGAATTTCCGAAAGGGAGAGATCTTTACCCGGTAAGAGGTGTTAGTTGGTATGAGGCGAATGCCTATGCCGCTTTTGTCGGAAAGGCCTTGCCAACTGTAT
>CAZAWQ010000173.1:0-7079 GCA_964488585.1 uncultured Roseivirgaceae bacterium | reverse complement strand
GTATTCCCCTATGGGCAACTCCACCAGTTGACAATTGTGGAATTGTTGGACATTGCGAGTGAAAGCCACCGAATCGGGATCGGATTCACCCAGTTCTTCCAGTATCCGGTATAGAGCCAGGCTGTGTCCCACCTTGTCCTGGGCCATGGATGAGAAGGCGATATCTTCTTCCAGCATAGGCCCGATACCCGTCCATTCCGAGTTGCGATGCCCCAGTATTAACTGGTCATCGGCCATTTTGTACAAAAGGTCTTTAAGCGCTTCCGTATTCATTCCTAACTTTGCTGTTCCTCCTTAAACTTCTTTATTTTTTCCAGCCCCTTATAATCAATGGCCTCCCGGTATTTTTTTTCTGGCAACGTAACCCACATATCCTGGTCTTCTTCAGCTGATTTCAGAATGTCCGACGACTTGATGACCCATGCATTGTATACCGGTTTGCCCGGGTCCAACTGTTGTTTAGCCTGGGCCAGGGCGGATTCATAATTCGAAGCCACCACTGTCCCTATATGGGCATGTTGTTTACCTCGTTTGTTTAAATGGAATACCTCAAAGGAGATACCTCCAGCCTCTGCGGAGCTACTTATGGTTATTTGGTCATAAATACTGGTTTCTCCCTCAGTGGTGGCAGTAGCCATAACGTTTTGGGTGCGTACGATCCATAAACCGGAACAGGTATACCGCCGGCTGAATTGCTCCTTGGCAAACAGGAAGGCCACATCTTGGTCAGCTGCATGTACAATACCTACGTGGTTATAGGGCTTACCCTCTTTGAGTTGTAGGAATACTTGGTAGGTTTCCAACTGCTCCAAAGTTGGTTGTAGGGGCATTTCTTTCCTTTCATCAGGCAGCTGTAGCCGGTTAATTCTGGGATCTAATGATTTTAACATATTCCAGGTATTATGCCAATGGAGTTACATAGGCAGATTCCGGACTCCGCAAAGCCCTCCTTACCCAGGCGCCACGTTCTTCAGCAAATTTACGCACTCCCAATCTTTCTTTGTTACAAGGGCCGTCACCATTGATCACCCGTTTAAATTCTTCCCAATCCGGTTCTGTATATTCCCAGTCTCCACTGTTTTCGTTTTTCCTGATCAAAGGATCGGGTAGGGTCAAACCCAATTCCCAGATCTTAGGTACATACATATCCAGGAACTGCTGGCGCATGGAATCATTAGTGGCCATTTTTACTTTCCATTTCATCAATACATCGGTGTGTACTGAGATCTTATCGGAGGGACCAAAGAAATGCATCATGGGGGGCCACCAACGGTTGACGGCTTCCTGCATCATTTGTCGTTGCTTTTTAGTACCCGTAGCCAAGTGGATCACACAATGGTGCCCATATTTCAAATGGAACGACTCTTCCGCACATATGCGGTCCAGGGCCCGGCAATAGGGACCGTAACTTCCCTTGGCATTGGCCAATTGATTTACAATGGCGCCGGCATCCACCAGCCATGAAATAAAGCAACAATCGGCCCAGGTAAAAGTGGGATAGTTAAATACATTCGAATATTTGGACTTTCCATTGATCAGGTCAGAGATCATTTGTTCCCTGGATTTACCCAGTGTTTCCGCAGCGCTGTACAGCAATTGGGCGTGCCCCACCTCATCCTGCACTTTGGCCATTAAGGCCATCTTACGTTTAAATCCGGGTGCCCGGGTGATCCAGGTACCTTCCGGTAAGGCGCCGATGATCTCGGAATGTGCATGTTGTTCGATCATGCGGATCAATTGCCGGCGATAGAGACTGGGCATCCAGTCGGCCGGTTCGATCTTTTCACCCCGCCCAATACGGGCCTCAAACTGGCCCAACTTTTCCTGATCCTCTTGTTGTATTTCTTCCAGTTTAGTGGGTTCGAATATATTTCCGCCGCCGTACATATTCAGTTGGGTTAAATGCTAATTTCTTTTAATTCCTGATATCAAGGTGTTCACCAGCTGTTCTTCAATTTCTTCGAGACTCATTTTGCCTTCCGGTTTGTACCAATTGTGGATCCAATTGATGGCAGAGAGGATGGTGAGCATGGTAAACTTGGAGTTTTGTTCTACAAATTCACCAGTCTGAATCCCTTCTTCTATAATGGAAATAAACCATCCCTCGTAAACATCCCTCATTTGTAGAAAATCGCTTATATATGGCTCACTTAAATGTCGCCATTCATGAAAAAAAACCGCGGATGCATCGGCGTCTTTGGTGATTACTTCGATATGAGCGACCATGGCCAGTTTTAACCTTTTGGTAGGTGTCCCATCATGGTTTTCAATCCGGTCCTTGGCCTCAAAAAATTCCTGGGCTATACGAAAGCATATTTTTTGCAGGATCTCTTCCTTCGACTTAATATGAGAATATAGAGAGGCAGCTTCAATACCTAATACTTGTGCCAGGTCCCTCATGGAAGTGGCGCTATATCCCTTGTTTTTGAACAGTTCAGTGGCTCTTAATTCGATCTGTTGTTTGCGAGATAAGTTCTTTTGGCCAATCATAGTAAACAAAGATATACCACCTAACGGTCGTTAGCAAGAAAATTGAAAATAATTAATTTTATAAAAACCCAGCACCAGCATACCAAATTAATAGTTAAATTAGGGTAGTAACTCATAGGACTAGTGCAGGGTAAAAGTAAGATTTAAACTAAAAATAAATATTGCCATGAAACGTGATTTTTCCCGTCGTAAATTCCTTCAGGTGGGTACAATGGCCGCTGGAGGGATATTAGCCTCTAAAGCCATCCCTCTACAGGCAAAGGTACTGGGCAAGAGTACCAGGCAAGGACCAAGTTATAACTTGCGGATAGGTATCATTGGCGTTGGCATGCAGGGCTCTGGCCTTCTATCGGAGGCCATTAAATTCCCAGGCATCGAGTGTGTAGCTGCTGCCGATCTATATGATAGCCGGCACACCTTGGCCAGAGAGATCACTAAAAATCCCAAACTCACTACCACACGGAATTATAAGCAACTGCTGAAACGCAAAGACATTGATTGCATCATTGCTGCGGTTCCCGATCACTGGCACAAGAAAATAGTAGTGGATACTTGTAATGCAGGTAAGGACATTTATTGTGAAAAACCCATGTCGCACACTGCCCCGGATGGATTTGAAATGATAAAGGCAGCGCAAAAGAACAATCGCATACTCCAGATAGGCTCACAGCGGGTTAGCTCCGAGCTTTGTCGCAAGGCCCGTGAACTCTATCTAACCGGAGCCATAGGTGATGTGGAGAATGTAGAATTGACTTTAGGAAGGAACACGCCCACCGGTGCCTGGCAGTATCCACCACCCCCTGACCTTTCACCAAAGACACTTGATTGGGATACTTGGCTGAATGATGCGCCGAAAATTCCCTTTAACGCCAACCACTTCGCCCGTTGGCGATGCTGGAAGGAATATGGAACCGGCGCAGGTGGAGACCTAATGGTTCACCTGATCAGCGGGATGATGTACACTTTGGGTTGGAATAATATCCCTCGGTCAGCATCCTCACTGGGTGGCATTGTACGCTGGAAAGACGGTCGAAATATGCCTGATTTGCATACGGTGTTGTTTGATTACCATGGTGTACCTGTTTATGTACGGCTGGGCCTGGGAACAAAAACTCCTGAGTCGTCTCGATATATGGGTCCCAAGGGCATTCTCGAGGCTGATGGCAAAACCCTTCGTTTTTCGGCACAAAGTGGAAAGGATACGGCACCAAGCTACTATTCCAGTGGATTACCTGAGAAGATGCGCAAGGAATATACTGAGCAGTGGTATGCGGAGCAAGGCATTACTCCCGGCTGGAAACCCCTGACAAGTGATGACCTCTACACTGGCAGTGACTGGGATGATCTAAAACCCCATTTGCAGAATTTCTTCGAAGCGGTCGAGGAGAGGAATCCGGTAGTAGAGGATGGAGTATTTGGCAACCATGCTGCCATTGCCTGTCACATGGCCAATGAGTCATACTTCAGACAGAAGACCGTTTACTGGGATGGAAATTCCCGAAGTATAAAGAGCTGACATCGTTGTCTGGTATCAGGTCCCGGTAACAAGACAGCCTTTTTTAGGCCGGTTCAGCGACTACAGCAGTGGAACCGTTTAGTTTTTCCGCTTTTAGGTAGGCATTTGGATCATGCGACATTGCTCCCTCAGGAAGAAATTCCCACATATTTCCCAGGGTTTTTCGTACAATATCGATGTAAAACTGGGGAATCTTATTAGTTTCTCCTTCAAAAAAATCACGGAAGGATGTATCCTTTTCCAGCCTTCGTCGAATTTCAGTGAAAAACCGGATCCGTCCATATCCTTCAGATGAAATTGCCCTCAATACATTCATCCATTTAGTTGTAAGATGAGGTGATGATAAGAATCGTCGGGCAATCGATCTATTGGAGAAAGAATATTTAGTGACATCTATAATATGATCATAGAACTCCAGCCAGCCGTAGTTCCTTGGTTTAAGGTTCATAGCCAAATGGTTGTTCAGGAAATAAAAAGGAAAGGCCAGCACCCTGCCTTCTTTCTGGTATTCTAAATTGAGAGGAGCTGCCTGTCCGAAAGCAGTGAGTAAAGAATACCCAGGAAAGGCCCCCGGGCTCATATCTATGAATTGCTTAGTTAATTCAAATGGTTCGGGTCCCTCGTCGCAGTCCAGACCCATAACAAAATTTGTCTGGATGTAGGGAATGTATTTCAAAATCATATTCACATGTTCCGATATCTTATTCAACTTATCCAATCCCTGGTCTTTCCCTGTTTTGGATTTATTGCCCATATCATACCATGATTCAATGCCCGGCAATATGGCTACGGTTCCGATACTTTTTAATCTTTTCAGGTGAGGTTCTGATAGCAGGGATAAACTACTTTCGGCAGCAAAAGTGAAATTACCATTAACCGTGGCTTTTTCCATAACCTCCATAAACTCATCAAACCGTACTCCAAAATTTGGATCATGCCATCCTATAAAGGGTTTCTTGAATTTGGTCAAAAGAAATTCCAAATCCTCCTTGATGGTATCAACATCCAAAGGCTGATAAGGCACCACGGAATCGATGCAAAAACTACAGGTGTAGGGACAGCCCATGCTCCCTATCATGGGCACCATTTTCAAGAATGGAGCTTTCTTAAGTGTGGGTTCAATGAATTTCCACCGTTCTTTGACACCTGGAAGGTTTTGAGGTTGACTTTGGGATGCCATCATCTCACCTAAAGGCCTATGTTCCTGGCAATCCTCCAACACATCACTAATCAATTTCTCATCGGTGAAACCCAAAACATAATCGAAATATTTTTGAGAATCCTGGGGATAACATCGGGCATGCGGGCCTCCTAATACGGTAATAGCACCTTTTTTCCTAAATAAGTTGCTGGTTGCGTAAGCCAGCTGGGCGGCCTGAGTAAAGGCACTTATAAATACTACATCTGGTGTCCAGGGAAATGCTTTGGACATTTCTTCGCTGCCTGTATAACAAAATAAATGGACCTCATGACCCTGCTTTTCACACCAGTTGGCAACCACAGTGGGCATTATGCTAGCTAGGTTGGCATGCATAATACGAGCCCAAAGGGTGTTAGTAGGACCTTTGCCCACCATGTCAATAATACCGATACGGAGTCTCTTCATAGGTTAATTGGGATGTTAAGGGTTCAAAACCCAGATATCAACAACCATCGGTCTTTAAAATGAAATAGGACAAAGTTGAATTGATCTAGCAAGCTATGAACACAATGGTCGGCAATGTACTCAGCAATGTTCCATTTTCCAATCAAGGTTGATTTTTTTAGGGCGTTATTTTATGGTAGCCACAACATTCAAACTAAAACCTCTAAATCAAAAGCCGGTATTTTTATATTTTTTTCTGGTCAAATCATTACCCATGAGGAGATTGGATGGATAGTTTTTAGGTCAGAGCATGATCTCCAAGTGTAGATCGTTGTGTCCTTGCTTGGTCATTCTGGTTTTGACCCTTCTTTGAAAAACCATAATTAAACTGGTTGTTCGATGGGTCATGGGAGCATAATGATCAGAAAAGAATAATGGACAAAATTGTTGAAGAGTAATTATTTATGATCCCAATTTGATAAATGTGGAAGATTTATCGGTCACTTTCCGCCTTGGTGAAATTTTATAGACTTTTAACAAATTATTAGTATCCCAAATATGCCTTCAATTGTCTACTCTTTATATTTGAGCGAAGTAGTCCTAAAGTTCTTATTTTTATCTGTCTTACTCTCTCCCGTGTAAGATCAAATTTTTCTCCAATTTCTTCCAAAGTCATAAATGGATGTCCGTTTAGGCCAAAAGATAGACTGATTATCATTGCTTCCCTCTTTTTTAAACCGGACAACGCCCTTTCTATTTCTTTCCTTAATGAGTCCTTTATTAATTCTGAGTCCGGTGTATCTTTTAAATCACTTTCCAAAATATCAAGTAAACTATCTTTTTGGTCATGAAAAACCGGGGCATCCAGTGATACATGGCGACTGGAAATTTCAATGGTGTTGACTACTTCTTCTGTAGGAACATCTAAAACTTCAGCCACCTCATCCTCAGAAGGTTCCCTGGTATATTTTTGTTCCAATTCTGAATAAGTCCTATTCATCCTGGTTATGGAACTAACTCTATTCAGAGGTAATCGAACTATCCTTGACTGCTTGGCTACCGCATCCATAATGGATTGCCTAATCCACCAAACAGCATAGGATATAAATTTAAAGCCACGTTTTTCGTCGAATCTTTGAGCAGCTGTCATCAATCCTAAATTACCTTCATTGATCAAATCGCCCAGTGATAATCCCCGATTTTGATATTGCTTAGCTACTGAAACAACAAACCTTAAATTTGCTTTGACCAACTTTTGAAGAGCTATGTGGTCTCTACTTCTGATTCTAACTGCCAATTCAACCTCTTCATCCGGGGTTATCATGCTTTCCTTCCCTATTTCCTGTAGATATTTATCCAGGGATAGAGATTCCCGGTTGGTAATTAGCTGACTAATTTTTAGCTGTCTCATTTATTTCACCTTACCAATTAAATAAGTAATTTAATATCCCTTTAACTTTATTTATAAGTGAGCTTTCTCTTTTGATC
>CAZAWQ010000172.1:0-9981 GCA_964488585.1 uncultured Roseivirgaceae bacterium | reverse complement strand
CACGTTTTTAATGAAAATGAAGACAAAGTCTACATCTTTGATGAGGTACTAATCAATTGGATTGAGAATAAATTAGATTAAGTGAATGATATGTTAAATCGCAGACGCTTTATCAAAACAGCTATACCAGGATTTTGTGTCTGGAGTCGAGGAAATGAACCTACCACCTCGTAAGAACTATAGAGTTAACTCTATAGTAATCTATATAGTTTTTTTCTAAAAAAGGTCACTGCTCTACAATCCCTTCCAAATTTAAGAGAAAAACATACTGTAAAGCCGTCCTTTGGTATCTTTTGAATCTCCCCGAAGAACCACCATGCCCGGTTTCCATATCCGTATCAAGCAGTAACAGGTTGTTGTCTGTCTTCATGTCCCTGAGTTTGGCCACCCATTTGGCCGGCTCCCAGTATTGGACCTGCGAATCAAACAAACCTGTAGTTACCAGCATGTTTGGATAATGCTGTGCTTTTACCTGATCATACGGAGAGTAGGAAAGCATGTATTCATATGACTCTAAGGTCTTAGGATTTCCCCATTCATCGAATTCATTTGAAGTAAGCGGAATGCTTTCATCCAGCATGGTGGACACTAAATCTACAAAAGGGACTGCAGCAATAATTCCATTGAATGTCTCCGGAGCCAGGTTAACAACTGCTCCCATAAGTAACCCACCGGCACTACCGCCATAGGCATAGAGATGATCAGCAGAAGTGTACTTTTCATTAGTCAGGTATTTTGCACAATCGATGAAGTCATAGAAAGTATTCTTCTTTTTAAACATTTTACCTGTTTCGTACCATTGCCGTCCCATTTCCTGTCCTCCGCGGATATGGGCGATGGCCCATATATACCCCCGATCTAACAAAGACAACCTGGAAGAGTTAAACCAGGGATCCATTGATGCCCCATACGAACCATATCCGAAAAGTACCAAAGGTGTGGTACCGTCTTTATTCATTCCCTTTTTATAGACCAGTGATATTGGTATCTGGGTGCCATCACGGGCTTCAGCAAAAAGTCGCTCGGTTAGGTAATCGTCTGGATTGTGACCTCCAACCACTTCCTCTTGTTTTTTTAATTCCTTCTCACTGGTCCTCATATTATAATCATAAATCGAATTAGGAGTGGTCATTGAAGAATATCCATAGCGCAGGACTTCTGTATCAAACTCAGTATTCGTCGAAGAATACACCACATATGCAGGCTCACCAAAGTCAAGATAATGTTCCTCTTTGGATTGCTGATTGATGATCTTCAGCTGTGTCAGGGCATTGGATCTTTCCTCTACTACCAGGAAATCCTTGAAAACTACAATGTCACTCAGCAAATTATGTTTTCGATGGGGGATAACTTCCTTCCAGTTGGATTTTTCAGTAGCATTCACCGGAGTTTCCATCAGCCTGAAATTAGTTGCTTCCCAATTGGTTACTATGTAAAATTTACCCTCAAAGTGTTCGATCGAATATTCGTGGGGAGTTTCACGCGAAGTGAATTGATGGAAATCACCATTGGGATTGTCCGTTCGAAGAATCTGATAATCACTAGTCAGCGTGCTAGTGCTGTAAATAATCACATAATCATCGGATTTTGAATTGTAGACACCGGTATAATACGAGTTGTCCTTTTCCTCATAAACCATTTCATCCTGGTCCTGTTCACTGCCCAATTTATGCCGCCAAATCTTTTCTGAAAGCAAGGTTGTTTCGTCTTTGGTAGTATAAAAGAAGGTGTTATTGTCTTTGGCCCAGGCACCGCCGGATTCGGCATTGATGAGCTCATCATTTAACATCTCTCCGGTTTCCAGGTTTTTAAATTTAATGGTATATATCCTTCTGCTAAGAGTGTCCTCAGCGTAGGCCAGTATCTTGTTGTCTGGACTTACCATTAAGGAAGTAGCTACATAGTACTCATACCCTTCAGCCATATCATTAACATTGAGCAAGACCTCTTCCTCATTCTCCAGCGATTTATTTTTTCGGCAGTATATCGGATATTCCTTGCCTTTTTCATATCTGGTATAATACCAATATCCATTCTTAAAATAGGGAACGGATTGGTCATCCTGTTTAATTCTGCCGACTATTTCAGAGTATAGTTTTTCTTGTAATTCTTTGGCATGGGCCAGAGCTTTATCCTTGTATTCATTTTCGGCATTGAGATAATCCAGCACCCTTTGTGTTTGTTGATCTGGGTTTTTGGAATTTTTCTGTTCATCAGTGAGACGCATCCAAAAGTAAGGATCAATCCTGGAGTCACCATGGATGGTCAACACCGAATCTATTTTTTTTGCAACAGGAGCTGGTGGTAATTTTCCAACATTCATATTTGTATTGGTATCAGAATTGATACAGGATGATAGCATCCAGATAATAAAAATAAGGTAATGTGCATATATTTTCATGACTTGATCTTTGAATTAATTTGCTACTTCAAATCCTTGTTGATATGATTGATACGGGTTAACGAATTTATGATGTCCGCGTATTCCGGGTATTGAGATTTTAAAGTTTCCCTTTCACCAAATACCGGATCACGCTCATCATAGGCTGGAGCCATGGAAGTGCTGACCAGAGTGAATCCATGAGTTCCTCCCGGTAACGGCCGTGAACCTTGCCACCAATGGCGTGGTGCCAATAGTTGTGGCTGCTGACCAGCCTTTAATTCCATGCCCAATAGCTTCCGCTCCGCTTTACCTTCCGGCCCCAGTAGCAGCATTTCCATGGGGTCTCCAAAATGATAGTAGTACAATTCATCTGTAGGCAGCTTATGCAGCGCTGAGAACTGATTCGCTGTTACCAGATAATAGATGGCTCCGCTTAACATTCTTGAAGATTTATAGCGGGTGGGCAATACTTCTGCTGTCAAACGTTCATCTGCGGTGTGGGTCACTGCAAAGTAGCCCCCCTCAAACGGTAGGATTTTCATTTCTAATGCATTTATGATCTGGTTCGCGGTCATTAGTTTAAGTGATTTTGCTGCCTTGAGAAACTGGGCATGGACTGTGTTGATTATTTTACTGACATTAATCTAGGGATTATTTTTCCCATTTTGGAATTCCCGACAATAACCGTGGAACAAATGCTTAACACCTTTTTTACCAATCGGTCTGTTTATTGTTTAACTTGATGGTAGTGAACTTTCAAAATCAAACATTATGAGACCACAAAAGGTGAGCGATCAGCAACTAACGGAATGCCTGTTAGAAGTTTTAAGAGCCAAAGGGTATGATGGATCAAGCCTTAATGATCTGGCTTTAGCAGGTGGGCTAAAGAAAGCCAGCCTATACCATAGATTTCCAGGTGGTAAGGAAAACCTGGTTCAATCTGTATTGGATCATTATAACTCCTGGTTGGAGAAAAATATTTTTGAAATTATGCTGTCGAAAAAGAAAAAGCCAAAAAAACGCCTGAACTCGGCATTAAAAAATATCCTGGCCCTTTACCATGACGGAGCAGTAAACTGTCTCCATCGGGCGCTATCAATGGAAACGGGCATGGGGTTATATGGCCAACAGATCGCCAAAAACTACAAACAATGGTTGAAGGCATTTGAGAAACTGGGCCGGGACCTGGGTTTTAAGAAGAAGAAAGCTAAACGACTGGCATTGGATGGGCTGCTTAAGGTACAGGGGTCACTGGTGATTGCTAAAGTATTTAATGAACCCAAAACTTTTCAGAATGTGGTAGAGGAAATTAGAAGTGCGTATTTGGAGTAGGAATTTAGATCCACCTTCTTACTTCCAGTCTGTACTCACTGTACTTTTCTCTGAATATTTCCTCCAGCGCTTGTTCTTCAGCCCTGATCTGAAAGTGTGTCAATTGCCACACAAAAGTTACCGCTAGGAAAACTGCCACCAGGTTTCCCTGCCTTATAATCCATGCCATCAGGATCAACAAAAGAGCCAAATATATAGGGTTTCGAGAAATTCTATATATTCCACTAACCACCAAACTGGAAGCTTTAGTGGGATCCATAGGATCAACAGTGGTGCCAGCCCGCCGCATGGCAATAATAGCCGTTACCGCTATGACAATTCCCGTAATACTTAATACTAAGGTGATTAATTCTTGTCCCGGGAAAGTGAGATTGGCAAAAGTCAGGTATCTGCCGGATATCCAAACCAATCCAAAATGGATTATGAAAACTACAGAAGGAGGCAATCTAGATCCCATGCTGCATAAATATAAATATTTTCGTAACAACCTTAATCATAATTCTGATTTGTGGCTTTTCGAAGCAGGCAGAAATTTTTATATATTATACCGCGATATGAATTTTGCCAATCTGCCCAAAGTTGAATTGCATTTGCATCTGGACTGTTCACTGAGTTATCAACTGGTGAAGAAACTAAGACCTCAAACAAGCATTGAGGCCTATCGGGAGTCCTTTATTGCCCCTCCTAAATGCACTGACTTGGCCGATTATATAAAAAGGGCCATCTCCGCTATTGCATTGATGCAGACTGAAGAGAACTTAAAGCTGGCGGTGCTGGATCTTTTTGAACAACTTCAGCATGATAATGTCATCTATGCAGAAATACGATTTGCTCCCCTGGAACACCTTCAACAAGATCTTAATCCGAAGGAAGTGGTGACTGCCGTAAACAAAGCTGTTGAGCAAGGTATTGCATTAACCGGGATTAAAGCAGGTATTATTTTATGTACCCTCAGGCATTATTCATCTGAAAGGAGTATGCGAACCGTTGAGTTGGTTAAAAAATTTCAAGGTAGCCGTGTGGTTGGTTTCGACATTGCATCGGACGAGGCAGGCTACCCCATTGACAATCACCTGCAAGCTTTTAAATACGCACACAAACATGCGCTGAATTGTACTGCACATGCCGGTGAAGCCTGTGGAGCCTCCAGTGTATGGGAAACTTTGGAGCATTTTCGGCCAACACGTATTGGTCATGGAGTACGCTCAGTAGAGGATAAGGACCTTTTAGAATTCTTGAAAAAGAATGACATCCACCTGGAGGTTTGTCCAACCAGCAATGTTCAAACTAATGTCTTTAAGGAAATCAAAGACCACAACATTAATACGCTGTATGAATTGGGCGTATCGCTCAGCATAAACACTGATTGTCGTACTATTAGCGATGTCACGTTGAATAGTGAATATCAGAGGTTGCAGGTAGTCTTTGGATGGGCAAAGGATCAATTCTACAGATGCAATGTAGAAGCAGTTGCTCATGCCTTTTGTTCAAAGGAAATTAAAGCAGCGCTTCTTGAAAAATTGGACACAGGATTTAATATGTAGAAACAGCATACAGCAACAGACTACAACAACTGGATTATTTTTTTCTGCAAATTCCTGATCATTACTGACCCTATCATTAATTTTTCGCACTGTATGCTTTTACCTGTATTGCTTTCCTTTCATTATATTTTTATCCACCTTAAAGAGGAAATCCAATTAATAACACTCTCTACCTATGAAAAGAAGAAAATTCGTGGCGGCAGCTGCTGCCACTTCGTTGATGGGTTCTTATGCCTCCGCCCGTTCTTTAGCCGCAACGGCTGAAGACACTCCTGAAATTTATGAACTGCGAACCTATGAAATGGCCTGGGGGGGGGGACAGGTCGGCCCTAACTACATTTCTGAATGACGTGGAAGCGCCTTACCTAAAAAATATGGGAGCGAATCATTTCATGACCTTCACGGAGGTCAGTCAATCTGAACCATCGAAACTTTGGACCTTGATCTCCTACCCGGATTTCAACAGTTATGAAAATGTCCTCTCTCACCGGTCAGATGAAAATCATTTGAATCAATCAGCTTCTTATGCAGAAGCCGGAAAAACATTTACTCGTATTTCGTCTTCTCTATTGTATGCCTTTCAGGGAATGAAACAAATGAGAAACCCCATAAAAAATGCTTCCCTCTTTGAGCTACGGATCTATGAAGGGGTAAATGAAGACGCCGTAAGAAGGAAAATCAAAATGTTTAATGATGAGGAACTGGACCTGTTTGACAAGGTTGACCTCAATCCCATCTTTTTTGGCAACATGGTGGTAGGTCCGTATGTACCATCACTGGTGTATATGCTTAATTACAGGGACATGGACCACAGGGACCAGGCATGGAAGGCCTTTTTTGAGCACCCGGATTGGGATGTCATGAAGGTAAAAGAGGAATATGCTAATACTGTTTCGAATATAAGGAGGGTATTTTTGGAGCAGACGTAGACTATTAAATTACGAATGCCGAATATGTAATGTCCAGGTAAATAACCAAGTATCTAAGTTGGATATTGCTTATTGGATCGATGCCGGGCAGGCTGGTTGGACATTCCGATTTATTTCCTAACTTAAATTTTCTTTGTAATATAAACCTGCCGAATCTTACATTCCAATGCGCGTATTACATCTGACTCTTGTTATGGTAATGGCCTATGCCTGCTTAGCTGCCCAAGACATCGATCTATTACTTAAAGGTGGACATGTTATTGACCCAAAAAATGGCATAAACATGCTTATGGATGTAGCCATAAAAGACGGCAAAATCCATAGTGTAGCAGCCGATATTCCAGAGGATCAAAGTAAAAAAGTAGTGAAAGTCAACGGGCTGTATGTAACGCCCGGTCTGATTGATATGCATGCCCATTTGTTTCAGGGTACGGATACTGACTCTTATATCGCTAACGCCTTGGGAAGCTTGCCACCTGATGGCTTTACCTTTAGAGCTGGAGTCACTACTGTGGTGGACGCTGGTTCCTCAGGCTGGAGGACCTTCCGGAAATTCAAACACCAAACCATTGATCAGGCGCAAACCAGAGTGCTGGCATTCATCAGCATCGTGGGTACTGGCATGTATGGCCGGTTGGAAGCTCAGAATGTCAATGATATGGACGCTACTTTAACAGCCTTCATGATAAACACCTTTCCTGAGTACATTGTTGGGGTAAAAGCACATCACTACCGGGGTGAGGACTTCACCCCTGAGGAAAGAGCGGTTAAAGCTGGGAACATCGCAAATGTTCCGGTAATGGTCGATTTTGGGGAACATAACCCGATGCGATCGATTAAAACATTATTTCTTGAAAAACTGCGCCCAGGAGATATCTTCACTCATACCTATTCGTATACCAAGAACAGGGAAACCGTGGTCAACGAAGATGGTAAAGTAAAGCCCTTCATATTTGAAGCACAAAAACGCGGTATCTTATTTGATGTAGGTCATGGTGGAGGCAGTTTTATCTGGCACCAGGCAGTGCCTTCTATAGAGCAGGGATTTTTACCTGACGTCATTAGCACAGACCTCCACTATTGGAGTATGAATGACGGATTGAAGGATTTTGCCAACTTACTTTCTAAGTTCTTGTGCCTGGGTATGTCATTAGAGGATATAATCCATCGCGCTACCTGGAAACCCGCCCAGGTAATACAGCGCACGGACCTGGGTCACCTGACTCCAGGTGCAGAAGCAGATGTCGCGGTGCTAAGTGTGCCTGAGGGAGATTTTGGTTTTATAGATTCCAGGGGTAGAGTGATGAAGGGCAATAAAAAAATAATTGCAGAACTGACAATTATGGGAGGAAAGATTATGTGGGACCTCAATGGAATTTCTATCCATTCCTGGGATACCAAACCTTTAAAATATTGATGAAATATTTTTTAAGATACACACTGCTTGTCCTGTTGCTTCACACTGCCGTACAGGCACAACAATATGACCTGATCATTAAGGGCGGCCGGTTGATTGATCATAAAAATCAAATAAATGAAATCCTGGATGTGGCAGTTGGTGACGGTGTTATCCAAAAAGTTGCCAAAGACATTCCAACTTCTGAAGGCCAAACCATCATTGACGCCGAGGGTCTGATTGTCACTCCAGGTCTGATCGATATCCACACCCATGTTTTCGTGGGTGAAAAAGAAAAAACCTTTGCAAGCGGATTTTCCAGTGTAAGCCCGGATGATTTCACTTTGAAAGCCGGTATCACTACCGTGGTGGATGCCGGAACTTCCGGTTGGCGATCATTTCCAAAATTTAAAGAGGAAGTGATCGATCGGTCGAAAACTCGAGTATTGGTGTTCCTCAACATTACCGGTTCCGGTATGATCGGGTCTCCGGATGAAGAAAAATTGGATGATATGGATGTGACCATGACCGTGAAAGCCATCCGGGAATATCCGGACATAATAGTAGGGACCAAGATAGGACATTACCGGGGTGATCAATGGACCCCGTTTGACAGGGCCATAGCAGCGGGTACTGAGGCCGGTGTCCCGATGATCTTAGAGTGTCACCTGCCGGAGCTGCCATTAGAAATGGTGCTTGAAAAAATGCGGCCCGGAGATATTTTCACTCATACTTATGGCGCGGTTAATGATCGTAACTGGTTACTGGACGACCAGGGGTCTGTTCAGCCATTCGTTTTGGAAGCACGCAAGAAAGGTGTTTATTTTGATGTTGGGCATGGCGGCGGTAGCTTTCATTATAGCTTAGCGATACCCGCTATGGAACAGGGGTTTTATCCAGACTCCTTTGGGACTGACCTGCACCGATTCAGTATGAATGCAGGTATGAAAGATATGCTGAATATCATGTCAAAATTTCTTAATTTAGGTATGTCAATAGACGATGTTATTTACAAAGCTACCTGGAGTCCTGCACAAATGATCAAACGGGAAGACCTGGGAAACCTGAGTGAAGGAGCAGTAGCGGATGTCGCCATATTGCGCATCAGAAAAGGCCAGTTTGGATACATTGATGCCGATGGTTACAAAATAAATGGAGACAAACGCCTGGAGGCAGAACTTACCATCAAAGCAGGTGCCATAGTGTGGGACTTGAACGGGATTGCAGCTAAAAAATTTAAATAGAATAAACGGACTTTAGTCAAAGAAAATCAATAATTATGAATCGTAGAGAAATTGTTAAAAGCCTTTCGATAGCGCCATTCGCAGGCGGGCTTATGTTACAGGATGAATTATTGGGCAAAAACCCATCGGCACTGACGAATTCTGGTGATGATGTTTATCGGTCTCTTGGAGTGGAGCCGGTGATCAATTGCAGGGGTACCTTTACTATTATTGGGGGCTCCATAGAACGGCCTGAAGTCTTGAAGGCCCAGGAGGCTGCTTCTGGTCAATTTGTGCAGTACGATGAATTGGCAGAAGGCATTGGCAAAAAATTGGCAGCTATAACCAAAACAGAATGGGGAATAGTAACATCCGGTTGCGCAGGCGCTTTGAAGCATATCACCGCAGCCTGTGTTACCGGGGGAAATCCTGAGAAATTAATTCGGATTCCTGACCTAACAGGATTTGAAAAAGACGAGGTTATAATTCCTAGTCATTCCAGGAATGCATACGATCATGCCATTCGAAATGTAGGCGTGAAAATCATTACCGTGGACACTCCTGAAGAAATGGAAAAGGCCATAAATCCACGAACCGCTATGATCTATCTTATGACTCCTCGTGCATCAGAGACTGGACAACCCTTTTCTTTGGAAGTAATTGCAGAAATAGCAAAACCTCATAACATTCCGGTTTTGGTGGATGCTGCAGCGGAGAACCTGACCATTCCCCCGGTGCATTTAAAAAGAGGCGCAACGGTGGTTGCCTACAGTGGAGGAAAGGCCATATGCGGACCTCAATGTGCCGGCCTGGTAGTGGGGGACAAGAATTTACTAATGTCTACCTGGCAGGCAAGTTCACCTCATCATGGTCCCGGGCGAGACAATAAGGTGGGTAAAGAAGAAATGTTGGGAATGGTAGCCGCGGTAGAAGCCTGGGTCACTCGCGATCATGATAATGAATGGAAGACCTGGCTAAGCAGACTGGACCATATTTCCAAGAAAGTGACTAAAATAAAAGGTGTCGAGACCAAGGTTAGGGAGCCATCAGGATTAAATAACCGGGCCCCGGTACTGGTCATTAGCTGGGACCCTAAAGAGCTAAATATTACTGGCTATCAAGTGGCTGAGGATTGCGCCAGAAAAGCCCCTCGATTGGCTATTGGTGAACATGA
>CAZAWQ010000171.1:0-6868 GCA_964488585.1 uncultured Roseivirgaceae bacterium | reverse complement strand
GCGCCATCAAATCTACGACACCCAGCCTGGTACGCAGCAACAATTTTCTCTTGAACACTTGATGGATGTGAATGCAAATGAGCCCCAAATTCAACCTTTGGAAAAGCGGGAATTAATGAATTAAAAAGATAGGTTATGTTTTGTGGATTACTTACTCCTATGGTATCGGCTAATGATATTGTACTTATTTCCATTTCCACCAGCTTTTCAACAAATAATATTACTATACCTTCATTATAGGGATCATCATAGGGGTTTCCAAATCCCATCGATAGATAAGTCACCAGTTGCATATCGCTGCTTACACACAAATTTTGAATTTCGGCCACAGTTACCATAGCCTGGTCAATAGTGCGGTTGGTATTTTTCATTTGAAACGTCTCCGACAAGGAAAGCGGAAAGCCCAAATAGTGTATGCCGCCAATTGAAGCAGCGTCTCGTGCACCCCTTAAGTTGGCTACAATGGCCAGTAACTTAGTCCGCAGATTACTTAATTGAAGGCCATTTAGCACCTCTGTGGTATCCCGCATCTGGGGTATGGCCTTTGGGCTTACAAAACTCCCAAAATCAATGGTATCAAATCCCACTTTTAACAGTTGGTTGATATAGGAGATCTTACTTTTAGTGGGAATGAATGCTGACAACCCTTGCATGGCATCCCTGGGGCATTCTATGATCTTCATGCTGTTAAATTATGAATTAGGAATGAGAAATGATGAATGATGAATGATGAATGATGAATTGGGATTCGTGCCAGATGTGTATAGCTAACTAAAAATTCAAAATTCAGAATTCAGAACTAAAATATAGCAGTATTTGCTTAACTTACCCAACTCCCAATTATGATTGGGTCAATATTTTCTAGCAATCATAAATAAGATCATGAAACTACTTGCAGCAATTATCATTTTTATTGGTCTTTCAGTTTTTACTTGGAATAGAACTAACACAGCTGATACTAAGAACCACCTGGTAACCGCCGTATCTCCTCCTATGGCCAAAGCAGCAATGGAGCTATTGCAGACCCTGGATCAGGACCAACAAAAACAAGCTACTCTTCCTTTTGATGATGAAGAACGGTCTTCCTGGCACTTTACACCGTCACCTCATCGTGGCCTGACCTGGGAAAAAATGAATAGTAATCAACAACAAGCCATGACGCGTTTATTGGCCACAGGGTTAAGTAAAAAAGGCCTCAGCAAAACCAGGGAGATTATGGCCCTTGAGGGAGTACTAAGAGACCTTGAGGGCCGGGAGAAAGATGATCGATACCGACACCCTGAGTTATACTATTTCATGCTGTTTGGACAGCCCGGTGACGAGCCCTGGGGATGGAGATTCGAAGGACATCATGTATCGCTAAATTACACCTCAGTATCTAACAAGCTTTCGGTAACTCCAGCATTCATGGGAGCCAATCCGGCAGAGGTTCCTCACGGACCAGAAAAAGGGAAACGGGTGCTGGCTGAGGAAGAGGATCTGGCCCGCAAGCTGCTGGCTTCTTTTAGTCAAAATCAATTATCACAAGTGTTAATAGCGGACAAAGCACCAGCTGAGATTGTCACAGGGATGGACAGAAAAGCCATACTTGATAATCGAGAAGGGCTGAAGTATCAGCAAATGGATGCAAATCAGCAACAGTTGCTGCGAACCCTGGTTCAAAACTTTTTGGACAATATGGAAGCTGGCCTAGCTGGGGAACAACTAAGCAAAATAGAAGCCGAGGGATGGGAGAATATTTATTTCGCCTGGGCTGGAGAATTGAAAAGAGGGCCTGGAAATGCTCATTATTATCGAGTTCATGGACCTAGCCTATTGATAGAATACGACAATATTCAAAACAACGCCAACCATATCCACACCGTCTGGCGTGATCTCAGTAACGATTTTGGTGAAGACTTGTTGCGTAAGCATCATGAAACTAAGCACTGATAGTTGTCTACTCCTGTAGGAAACTTCTAAATACTAAATTCCGTTCATAGTAAAGTAAAGTACTTTAGCCTGCAGGCTGACCGATCTGCTGTATGCGGTACAAATAAAAATACCTTGAAAAAATCTACGCTTTTCTTCATACCGGACATTACCGGATTCACAAAGTTCGTCAAACAAACGGAGGTCTTGCATGGCCAACATATAATCAGTGAGCTGCTGGAGGTCCTGATAGATTCCAATGAATTGGATTTAACGCTTTCGGAGATTGAGGGGGATGCGCTATTTTTTTACAAACAGGATGGTATTCCTGACAAGAATGAGGTGATAAAGCAGTCTCAGACCATGTTTACTCAATTTCACCAACACCTTAGAAAATACCAGGGCCTTCGTATATGTGAGTGCGGAGCCTGCCGCGGTGCAGGCAATCTCACCTTAAAAATTATTGCCCATACAGGCCCTGTCGATTTCATAACCGTAAAAGGGCAAAAAAAACCATACGGGCAAGATGTAATCCTGGCACATCGTCTGCTAAAAAACCAGATAGATTCCAAAGAGTATGTTCTGCTCAGTGAATCGTATATGAACCAGGTTAATTCTTCGATTTCAAAGGCTGACTTTCCCTGGCTAAACCTGAAACAAGGTAATGCTGAATATGAGTCCCTGGGCAGGGTAAATTATTACTATGGTTCGCTTACCCCCTTGCACCAATTGGTTACCGATCCCAAAATCAGCAAGCCGCTTAAAACAGCCCAAGCGGTGGTCGTCGAAACCTATATTGACAAACCCAGGGATGAGGTGTTTGAGGTTATTATTGATCTTGAACAAAGGATGAAATGGAACAAATTTGCCAATAAAATAGAATTTAACTCAAATGAATTGAACCAGGTAGGCACCAAACATGTTTGTGTATTTGATTCTCAAACCATTGAATTCGAGTCGGTAAAAGTAAATTTCGGTGAAGGGAACCTGGTATATGGTGAAAAAATCATTGACCCTCCTTTTTTTGCAAAAGACATAACGTTATATTTTATTGTTGGCGGACAGGGCGCCGGTTGCAGCGTCCAGTTACAGGTCCACTACCTGCTCAAACCGCTTATGGGTTGGGTTATGGGGCCGATTTTCAGATATAAAAATCGAAAAGTGAATCAGCTAGTCCTTCAGAACCTTAAAGAATGGTGTGAAAGTAGCTCAAGCCAAAATGACTGAAGGAACTGCTGAACCGGTAGCGGCCATTAATCAGTCTCCTTGAGGCTAACTGATCTTACCCAAATAAAAAATTCAATGCTGGCTATCAACATCAATCCGTATCCTAGTAACTCTATACTTTCTTCTGAGGCATTCTTTACCGATCTAAAGTACCGGTCTTCCATTACTGCTTCCCAGAACTCCGTGCGACCATAAATTCTCGAAAACACAAAGGTGGTTAAGAATCCAGAAAGCAGTATACCAAAACTAAAGCTATTCCGATATTGGTTGACAGCGCTCCAAAACCCAGCTCTATGATTCCATATAAAATAAGCAGTTATACATACAACAGTAAAGGCAACCATTTGCCAGGCTCCATCAAATACATTGACTTTGAAAAAGTTATTAAATTCCCTGACGAGGCCAGCTGATGAAATCCCTGCCAATAAAATGCTTAGACATCTAAACTCCACATAGTGATAGGCACAGTGAGCGAAAATTCCTGCCATAAGTAAGAGAATCAATTGTTGTGTCCACTCAGTAAAGGTGGACTCCAAAAATTTAATCTCCATCCCCGGTTGATTGGCATCCCAGAACAACAACTGGGTTAGGAATATCATCCACAACCCGTATACCGCGATTCTGGTTAAGATTTGCAGTACTATAAATTTTCTATTTTTATCGACCGACATTAATGTATGTTAATCCTGCCTTAAAATTTTACGAATATACTTACTTTAGTCATTGAAATATTTTAAATAAATTAACAAAAAAAATTATATGGAATACAGGAGATTTGGACGAACTGATTGGCAGGTGAGTGCAATGGGTTACGGCATGTGGGGCCTGGCCGGCTGGAAAGGCTCTGATGATCAGGAGACCCATCACAGTCTGGACCTTGCAGTTGATAAAGGGTGTAACTTTTTTGATACGGCATGGGGGTATGCAGAAGGAAGAAGTGAAAGGATACTCTCAGAACTTATAAGGAGGCACCCGGGAACAAAAATCTATGTGGCCACCAAGATTCCTCCAATGAATTTCAAATGGCCTTCCCGTGAGGGGTACCTTTTAGAAGATTGTTTTCCAGCAAACCACATAGTAGAATATGTAGAAAAGAGCCTTTCCAATTTAAGAGTTGATACTATTGATCTTATTCAATTTCATGTTTGGGAAGATGAATGGTATGATAACGAGGATTGGAAACGAGGATTAGCACAACTTAAGCAGCAAGGTAAAATAGATAAGGTAGGAATAAGTATTAATCGTTGGGAGCCAGAGAATTCACTACGGACTTTGGATACGGGGCTCATCGATGCGGTCCAGGTAATTTATAATATTTTCGACCAGGCCCCCGAAGATAAACTATTTCCCCTTTGCAAAGAACTTGATATTGGAGTTATCGCAAGAGTTCCGTTCGATGAAGGAACCCTAGCAGGAAATCTAACCCTGGATACTACATTCCCTGAGGGAGACTGGCGTAACACCTACTTTGTCCCTGAAAATCTGAAAGTAAGTGTTGAACATGCTGAGGCCCTGAAGAGTATTTTACCTTCGAACAGGACCTTACCAGAGGTAGCTTTGAAATTTATCCTGCAAAACAAGGACGTTAGCACCATAATTCCCGGCATGCGCAAGGAACGGCACGTTCTGGCCAACATGGCTGTGGGAGACGACTATAAGTTGCCAGAGGCTTTGGTTTCAGAGTTAAAAGAACATCGTTGGGATCGGATACCGACCGAATGGTCTCAATGACCATTCGGAAATAACAAAACCCAAAAAACAAGTAACCAATTTGTAATTTATTTGGAATTTAGTTTTTGGTACTTGTTATTTGCCTGTGGTGATACCGCCACCAAGCAAACTAAACAAAAAGCACAATACCGCCACCAGGCCTAACCCCAAGGTCAACCCAAACTCTTCTGCAACGAATCCAATAGCTGGCGGGCCTACCATTAACCCCATATAGCCCATGCTGGAAACCGCCGCGATCCCTCCACCGGGAGAAACCCCGGGAATCCTGGCAGAGGCGCTGAATATAATTGGAATAACACAAGAAAGCCCTAGCCCAGCTAAGGTAAACCCTACTATAGAAACTGTAGGATTTCCAATCATCAACGCCACACCCAAACTTGCTCCGGCAAGCAGTCCTCCCCACTGAACTAAATTACCAGCACCCCATTTGGGAATCACTAGATCACCATAAAATCTCCCCAGTGACATAGTCAGTGAAAATCCTGCAAACCCAAGCCCGCCTATAAAAGCACTACCCTGCAAGGTGCGTCTGAGATAAATAGCACTCCAATCAGCAATAGCACCTTCTGAAAGTAAGGCACAGAAACCAATAATCACTAATAAGGCCAGAGACCTAGTTGGCCAAACCCATTTATGACTGCCTTGATTATCTTCTGAGATAGCAAGCCACTGTTTTCTGACCACTAATACCACTGCAAGCATAGTTGCTATCGTGTAGCTGAAATGAGCAAATGTAGAGACACCCAATCCGACCACTACGCTTCCAATGCCTGCACCAATCATTCCACCCAGACTAAAAACGGCATGAGAAGTAGACATGATCAACCTTTGACTTTGCTTTTCAACAACAGCAGCAGTAGCGTTCATGGAAACATCCATGGAGCCTACACCGATGCCTACAATTACCAATGCTCCTGCCAGTGTCCATAAATCAACAGCCAAAGTAGGAAGTATCATAGCCAGTACAAAGACCACAGACGATACCCAGGTTACTTTACCAGCTCCGTGGTGGTGAATTATTTGTCCCATAAATGCCATGATGGCAATGGCGCCCAGCGGCATGCCCAATAGGGCCAGCCCCAACTGACCATCAGAAAGACCCGTCTGCTGTTGAATATCCGGGATCCTGGTAATCCAGGTGCCAAACAATATACTCATCACCGCAAAGGCAGTGCCGACACTGGCAGATGGTAAATGAGTTATATACAGCCGAAGGTTATGCCACATTACTTAGGTCCGCTCCCCTCTGCGTTTCCAATAGAGCAATACATACAAAGTAAGCGGGGCTGCCCAATTTGCTGCCCTTTCTACAAACCATAACCAAGGCTCACCTGCCAAGGGCCTGGCCAGGGCAGTACAAAAAGCCCAGGTAAAGGCATAGATCAGCACATATTTCGAAGGTTTGATCAAGGTACTGGTAGCTACCAGTATGTCCACCACGCCAATGGCAAACATGACTTGCAATGCAATGGGTGCCCGAATCCCCACTAACTCCAGATAGGGCAGCCAATCTTCATTCCCCATCATTGCCGTAATACCATGTGCCAAAAAGGTCCCGAAAACGGCAATTCTTAAAATCCAAAGAGCTGCCTGTATCACCGCATTTCCAGTTCATCAAACTTTTCAAGGGTATCAGGGTTCATCACCTCCATGTTAAGTTTCTTCCCATCTACGTGAAAGAAAACCAGGGCATTTTGAGTGGTGAAACCGCTTACAAATGGAGTCCAGGGTGTTTCATCCTGGGCATAATAGGGCGCGCCTGCTGCGCCGTTGTTGATCTGATAGATGGTCCTGTTTAACACTACTTTTTCCAGAGTATAGTTGGCTGGATGGATGGTGGTGGACGGTCCAATCTCTGTGCGCGCATAATTATGCTCATCACCGGTTAATACTGCATAAAATTCTTTCAATTTTCTGCCTTCTGCTTCCAGTGTATATTCATTTTCTGATGATCGGTACATTGATAACATCTCTTTAATCACCAGGCAGGAATCTTTTG
>CAZAWQ010000170.1:0-1538 GCA_964488585.1 uncultured Roseivirgaceae bacterium | reverse complement strand
TACCAATTTGGGTTACCGAAGCTTCGACGACCATTTTGACGCTAAGTTCTTTGGCGATCGACATGATGGATTTTTCCGCATGCTCATAGTGCAAAGTCGTTGTTCTACAAATTACACGAATGGAACCCAGCTTCCCGATCTCATTGATCAAACCATCGTGCATGCCTGCAATCAGGTATTCTTGTTCTTCCCCGATATAATTAGCAAATGGCAGCACAACCACCGAACTCATTGAATCAAACCAATTCTCTTCGACAAAGTCGAAGTCAACCAGCCTCAGCACACTTGGGTCCAGTTTCAGCGGATTCATCAGGTAAAACTGAACAATAGTTAAAAGCGCAAAAAAAGCGTTGCCCAGCTGTACCAGGATTAACTTCAAACGGTATTGTCGGAACCAGGAAAAAAACAAAACACCGGTAATGGTAAAAACCAGGAGCAAAATAACAATGTCCACAAGACCACTCTCGAGATCATTCCTGGTGATCAAATAGTCAGCCAATTCAATAATTGCCGAGGAGAACACAATGGTGCCAATGACATACGCCATTACTTTCCAAATATCCGATTTGGAATAACCGGTGGTTGAATAAGCTTGCCCCTTTTTGACTATGGTATAGGTTCGTACTGGATCTTGGATGTTCTTCAACCTAAATGTCCCCACATATTTTGTGGCGATGTCTCCCCTGCCTTTTATGGCGTTATGAACAGAGTCTGATAGGTATATCTTACCCGGTTCGGCTTTAGATTCCAACCGGGAGGCAACATTGACACCATCCCCAAAAATATCTCCATCCCTTTCAGAAACATCTCCCAGATGAATGCCGATTCTTATCCTATCCTTTAACTCTTCCGGTGTATTTTCTTGAATCTCAATGGCGCATTGTACGGAATCATAAGCACTTGAAAACCTGGCTAATACACCATCCCCCATTTCTTTCAGGTACATACCGTATTTCTCGATAATTGGTTTTTGGTGATTCCTGTTGATGTTCAGTAATCTTAGGGCTTCCTCCTCATTTCGGCTTGCCAAGGTAGAATACCCGACAATGTCAGTAAACATTACAGCAGAGAGAATTCTTTGATTCATTGTGACGTCCTATTACATTTCATCTTCAATTTAAAAAAGTATATTGGGATGGTCAACCAATGTGGGATAAAGCTAAGAGACGGAATTTTGGTTATAAATGAAAATTGAGATTGACTTGCCACTTGAGAAAGTGCTTAATCTCAAAGCTTCATACTACAAGGAAACCTACGATGGTATTGTTCCTGAATTCAAAGCAGCATGCATTATGGTTATATTGTGGTTGGTGGAAATCGAAGTGGTTAAACGGGACATTGTATTTTCGGGAGACGTAGTTGATACATCACACATTGTTAATAAATAGCCATTCCTATTTTGCCGTTGATTTCCGTAATCATACTTGTAGCAAATCCTAAATATTTAAAAAGGATTCGCCAAAGTTTAGCGGGTGTAATTACACCAATTGAAGTCATTATTGTTGTCAGCAAAGATCTGAAAGAAAAAATATTCAAAA
>CAZAWQ010000169.1:0-2198 GCA_964488585.1 uncultured Roseivirgaceae bacterium | reverse complement strand
AATGCGCTGCTAAATCCTTGATGTTCCATCTCATTTAACCCCGCGATGGTACATCCCCGGGGTGTAGTCACCAGGTCTATTTCCCGCTCTGGATGTCGTTTTCTTTCCATTACCAATGATGCCGCTCCTTTTGCTGTTTGGGCGGCTACCAGTTCTGCTGTCTTGGCATCAAAGCCGATTTCAATGCCGCCCTGGATGGCAGCCCGGATAAATCTCAGCGCAAAAGCAATTCCGCAGGCGCCTAATGCGGTGGAGGCATTCATGAGCTCCTCATGGATGGTTGCTACTTTTCCCAAGTGTTCGAATAATGTTCTTACCTTTTCAAAGTCTTCATCCGAACCGTCTGCGCTGCTAATGCAAGTCATTGACTCTTGTATGGCAATAGCGGTATTGGGCATCACCCGAAAGATCTTTATTCCAGGGCCAACAATATTTTTTATGTATTCTATTAGTATACCTGTTACCACTGAGATTAGCAGGGGTTGGTGCTCTGCCATCCCATCTTTTATATCCTCCAATACTTCGTCCACCTGATGTGGCTTAACCGCAACTATTACTATTCCGGCTTGTGCAATAGCTTCATTGTTGTCAGAGGTGATCTTCACTCCTTGATTCTTCAATGGCTCTAAGAGTCCAAGTTTTCGTCTGGTAACTATAATATTATCAGCATCTGTGTACTTACTTTTTATCAGACCCTGGGCGATGGAGGCGCCGAGATTACCACCTCCAATAATTGCAATGGAATTTTTCATAATATTAAGTTCTTATTTGACCCTCTCCGCGAATGATCCACTTTTCGGTGATCAGTTTTTCCAGGGCAAAGGGACCGCGTGCATGAAGTTTTTGTGTTGATATTCCGATTTCTGCGCCTAACCCAAATACTCCTCCATCAGTAAAACGTGTACTGGCATTGGTGTAAACGGCTGCGGCATCCACTTCCTGTAAAAACTGATCACAGGCTTCCTGGTTGTCACTGATAATTGCTTCACTGTGTTTTGAGGAGTAGTGCTGAATATGACTCAATGCCTCTTGAAGCCCTTGCACAATTTTTATCGAACATTTTAAGTCCAGGAACTCCTTGCCAAAATCATCTTCTGAAGCTTCGTTCAACCAGGGGTATCCCTTTAAAATATTGAATGCATGTTGGTCTGCTCGTATTTGAACTTTGTACTCTTTCAATTGGTCCGCCAGCATTGGAAGAAAAATGTGCGATACTTCATGATCTATCAATACTGTATCAAGAGCATTGCACACACTTGGCCGGGAAACTTTGGCATTGACCACTATATCCAATGCCTTGGACAGGTCGGCATCCTTATGAACATATGTGTGGCATACCCCGGCACCGGTTTCGATGGTTGGTACTTTAGAGTTGGCCCTCACAAAGTCGATTAGCTCTTGTGATCCACGGGGAATTATTATGTCAACATACCGGGAAGCATGTAACAATTCGGTTACGAATTTTCTGTTTGTGGGTATTAGTTGTACCACATTTTTGTCCACTCCATACTTATCCAACACCCTGTGTATCAATTGTACTAACTTTTTATTTGAATGGTAGGCATCTGAGCCTCCTCGCAACACACATGCATTGCCGGATCGCAAACATAAGGCTGCTACATCAATGGTAACATTTGGTCTCGATTCATATATGATCCCCACAACTCCTAACGGACTAGTAACTTTTTCTATGACTAGCCCATTGCTTAATTCCTGCATTGATAAACTCTGTTGACTTGGATCTGGAAGATTGGCTATCTGTTGTAAGGATGTAATTAGTTCCCTGATTCTTGCGTGATCCAGCACCAACCGATCACGCTTGGGGTTGTTGGGGTCCAACCTGTTAACGTCTTTGGTATTTTCCTCCACAATATTTATGGATTCTTCCTGAAGCAATTCTGCAAGTGCATAAAGCAACTCTTTTTTTCTTTTGTCACTTAATGCCCTTATCTCCCTGGAAGCTTTCTGAGTGGATTTTAATAAGGGTAAAATAGATTCCATATTATTCTAAAAAAGCAAAGTAAAATTAAATAATATTTTACAATAATATTATTTCATGTGGCTGTGCCAGTACTTTATTATTATCACGGCCTAATTCTTCTAGCTCTGTCGAAGAAATCAACGACCTGGCAACGGCAATGGACATTCTGTCGCCGTTAAGTATTTCAAATACATCACTTTTTGCAAAAGGTTCAATG
>CAZAWQ010000168.1:0-1575 GCA_964488585.1 uncultured Roseivirgaceae bacterium | reverse complement strand
AGGAAGCAATTCTCTGTCCAGGATTCCTTCTTTATCATCGGTAAAGACCATCAAATTGTCATGGTTGAGCAGTTCCCAGTCTTGGTATTGATAGCTGAACTCCTCATCTGCTTTAAATGATTTTATGATATGCTTCTTGTTGCTAATAGCCCATTGATCCTTCTTCAACACGATAAATGCCCCCTCGTTTTGTATTCTTTGGTGCACCATAGGAACTATCAAACGTCCGGTCATGCTGGCGATCCCCCATTTTCCAACTTTATTGATTGCTATAAATGAGTCTCCAAGTAGTTTAATCTGATCATATTCAGCTTTTAGTACCAGCCACCCCGATTTATGCAGAACCCCATATTTATTTCCGATTTTCAACTCTAACAATCCTCGTCCCATATCTTTTATGCCATCAAACGGCTTATCCCATAGGACTTTCTGGTTTCTTCCCATTGCTACTAACCTTTTGTTTACATATGCTTGAAAAACATCGGTGGTCAGTAGTTGACAAAGGTAATTTTCAGGGATTGAATCAAAGCTGGCAGGAATTTGATAAACCCCATAATGATCCATAAATCCGTATTGATCATTTTCAAATATGGGAATAAGAGAAGTAGACTCAAGTTTGTTGATCCGTGCCAAAGAGTCCGTGACCTCATGGTCTTTCATAAAGGCCTCCTTGTCCAGGTGGTACAGGATATTATCAGCTACCGGGATATACTTGCTGTTGGGGAAGTCGTTTTTAAACTTGTTGTAACTTTCGGGTCGGTCATCCAATGTCTGTAACTGAAATATTTGCCATTCGGCCTGGTTTCGATAAGGGGTATGGGGGTGTTCTTCAAGAAATTTGAGATACTGCTCAAGTTTGCCATCACTTGTCTTCGACTTGAAAACCAAGATTTCATATCTTTTTTGTGCTTCATGTGCCTGATATGAATCGGGGTACTGGTCAAGGAACTTCTTATAACTTTGGAAACTATGTTCAGCGCTGGCAATTTCAAAAGCGATAAGGTTTCTTCGACTTATGGCGTTAGCAAGTTGCGGGGCATTTTGGTATTCATCGATAAACCGCTGAAAACTTTGCACGGTATTTGAATCCACTGCTATGGCATAGGCTGAACTATCCACGGCAGATTTCTGGGCCAGCAGATGATCAATGGTAAGGTCTGATTTTTCCAACAGTAATCCGTCAAGACTATCGGGTTGCTGTTCATCCAGAAGGGCCCGTTCAATGAATAGATGCGCAGAATCCAAATTGCTATGGTTATAGGTTGAATCGTAGAATAGCAAAGACCATACATATCGGGCACCTGGATTAATGGGATTTTTCTGTAGTGACTTTTCTAATACCGACTCTACTTGCTGGTGCTTACCTTTTCTCAAGGCCTTCAGCGCCTTGGAAATGGGATCACCAAAACAGTTCAATTGGGTAATTAAAAGTGGAATAAGCAGTAGGTAGAATTTGCTACTCATTTACTTACTTAAAAACAGTCATACTGTAAAAGTATATAAACGGGAAAAATAATTGACTATACAAACGCAATAACCCTTACATACAGGCAAAAAGATAAAAACTTTAAGCCG
>CAZAWQ010000167.1:0-8805 GCA_964488585.1 uncultured Roseivirgaceae bacterium | reverse complement strand
ACTGGCATTAACCATCCTGTAACGATTTTTAATAAAGGCGACTTCGATGGTGGCGAGTGGGAGTTCTAACAATATTTCACTACATTAAAAGGAATCACCATTAGCTTTAGTAACAGCCAAACTCGCTACTAAATAACCCATAGGTGGTTATAACCAAATAATCCAATTCTTATTATGAACTCAAAATTAAACACCTACGTATTTTTCGGACTATTGCTAGTCTTATTTTCAACTTGTGGAGATGATGATGAAGCACCACCACCAACACTAAGTAGTGCAAAAGCCATTACTAGCTTTATGGTCGATGGCATAGCGGGGACCATTGATGAAGGTGCAAAGACTATTTCAGCGGAAGTGCCCAATGGAACGGATTTAACTGCTTTATCCCCTACTATGGTTATTTCTGATAAAGCAACTATTAGTCCTGCTTCTGGAGCTTCTCAGGATTTTAGTAATCCTGTAACCTATACTGTAACTGCAGAAGATGGAACTTCTGTTGGTTACACCGTAACAATTACCATGGAACCATGTGCAAGTCCCGATAATATATATGCATTTACCTATGACGGAAAGAATTATGAAGTAGTTAGGGAACATAGGACTTGGGAGGAGGCCGCTGTCTGTGCTGTTGAACGTGGTGGATATTTAGCAGAGATCAATAGTGAGGAAGAAAATACCGCGATTTTTAATGAGGTACTTAACAACGCCTCCATTGATCTTAGTATGACCGTAGCACCTGATGGTGGTGGAGCCTCATACGTGTGGATTGGCGGCAATGATTTTGCAACAGAAGGTAATTGGGTTTGGGACGGCAATAATGACGGCACCGCTACACAATTTTGGATGGGAGATTTCACGGGAGCTCCAGTTGACGGACTATATAATAACTGGGGAGATGAACCCGATGATTTTGGGGACGGACAGGATGGATTAGGGCTTGCTTTGACAGATTGGCCATTCGGTGTTGCAGGGCAATGGAATGATATAAGCGATGCCAATACCATATATTATGTTATAGAATACGATTGAACATAGCCTAATCTCTTATATCGGTCTTTCAGGCCTGTTTGGTTGCACCACAAACAGGCAATGTCATTGGGGGCAGAAGAGACCCTCACTGAAACCGCACAAATTAGGATGAGTCACCATGAGATTGGATGGCTGGATATTTGTGACCGGCGGCCTGAATGGAGTAGAATTATCAACCTAGGATAGACCATCAAGGCCTGACTAGTTCCGGAAGATCGCTTATGCCAGATGGGCTGGAACAATCCATGACAAAGCAAGATGAATGATTTGATCACTTATCTAAAATCCAGTAAGTAGCCATGTTTTAGAAACCATTATACTTGTTATACATCGAGAAGTAAATGAAGAAAACCGCTCTACTGCTGTTAATATTGGTGGCATGGCAGGTTATTTCTATACCAGCCCAGGACCGCGGCATTTTAATGGCCGGTGCAGCAATCAGTAATATTACTCCCAGGATCGGTACCTCTGCCAATGGTTCTTTTCAAGATAATATAATTACTGACATTCACGACGAAACGCATGCACGGGCCATAGTGCTTGATGATGGTAACACACAGCTTGCCATGGTGGTTTCTGATCTTTGCCTGCTTACCAGGGAGACGGCTACGGCCGCCAAACAACGGGCCAGTGAAATCACGGGAATCCCCACCGAAAATATGCTGCTGTCAGCTACACATACGCACTCTGCTGGTACCGCTTGTGCTATTTTCCAAAGTGACCCGGACCCAAAATATCTCACATTCATCGAAGAACGTATTGCTGATGCTATGATACGGGCATATAATAATCTGAGCCCGGCACGCATAGGATGGGGTTTTGGTCAGGATCAAACGCAAGTATTTAATCGTCGCTGGAAAATGAAAGAAGGTACAAAATTGATAAACCCTTTGGGCACCGAAGATAAGGTGAAGATGAATCCCGGCGTAAATAATCCTAATCTTTTAGAGCCCGCGGGTCCCATTGATCCGGAACTTTCCATTGTCTCTATTCAGTCCCTGGAAGGTGATTATATTGCCTTACTGGCCAATTATTCCTTGCATTATGTGGGTGGTGTCCCCAGGGGAGAAGTCTCAGCTGATTACTTTGCCCTGTTTGCTAATCAGATGGGAAAATTACTAAATGCCAGGGATCAGAAAAAACCTTTTGTTGGTATTATGTCTAACGGGACCAGTGGAGATATAAATAATGTAGATTACTCGGGCAAGTATATACAATCCAAAACCCCTTATGTGCAGATGGAGTATGTAGCCAATAGGTTGGCTGCGGAAGCGCTTAAGGTCATACAAAACATTGAATATCAAAACTGGGTTTCATTGCGATCCGCTCAAAAAGATATCGTACTGGGAATACGACGTCCCAATCAGGAAGAGATAAACAGGGCTGAAGATATAGTTGCAAAAGCAGAGAGTTCGATCATGAAGACCTCAGAAGAGGTGTACGCTCGCGAAACTTTATTTATGAAGGAGTATCCGGAAGAGGTCTCGGTACTTTTGCAAACATTAATAATTGGAGATCTGGCCATTGCAGCAATACCATGTGAGACTTTTGCGGCAATTGGGTTAGAATTAAAAGACGAAAGTCCATTTGAATCCATGTTTACCATCTCTCTTGCCAATGGATACCATGGATATTTGCCTACGGAAGAGCAACATGCTTTGGGAGGCTATGAGACCTGGCGGGCACGAAGTAGTCATCTGGAGGTTAAAGCCGCTACCAAAATTATTAAAACTATATTGGAGCTTCTGAATTCGTTTAATTAATTGAAGGATGTTTAAATCCCCTGTATTCAAAAACCTTATTTTTGTTTTCATTACCGCATCCCTAATTTCTTGTACGGGAAATCCAGAAACCAAAAAAGATACTATTGCCCTGTTCAATCACCACAATTTGGATGGATGGTATACATTTCTAAAGGACCGAGGCCGAAACAACGACCCCAATGGGGTTTTCACCGTCAAAGATGGAATTTTACATATATCAGGAGAAGAATGGGGATGCATTACCACCGAAGAAGAGTATGACAATTATCACCTTATAGCAGAATACAAGTGGGGGGGCATCACCCACGAACCGCGCAAACAAAGCGCCCGTGATAGTGGTATTTTGGTGCATTCCGTGGGTACCGATGGTGACTATTCAGGCACTTGGATGTATTCAATCGAATGTCAAATTATCGAGGGTGGGACCGGTGACTTTCTGGTAGTTGGCGATAAAACTGAAAAGTACTCAATCACCAGCCCAGTAGCCGAAGAAAAGCAGGGATCTACCTATTTATACCATCCTGATGGGGAGCTTGTCACCATAACCGGCGGCAGGATCAACTGGTTTGGACGGGACCCGGAGTGGAGGGACACGGTAGGGTTTAGAGGGCCTCAGGATATCGAAAAACCCATGGGCCAATGGAATACATTAGAGGCCATAGTATCGCGAGACACCATTGTGCAAAAGCTTAATGGTGTGGTGGTCAATGAAGCTTTTAATGTCCGCCCACTTAAAGGGAGAATCCATGTCCAATCGGAAGGGGCGCAAATACTTTTTAGGAGATTTGATATAATTCCGTTGTAGATAATAACACTTTCCAGATTCTATGTTAATCAGATTCTATATAAATTAAAAGTTGTGTTATTCACGGAATTCCATTATAATAGGTCATTGCATAATTCAAACCAGATAAATTAAAACATGAGAAGTTCTATATTGACCCTAGTCTTTTTGGTTTGCGGAATTGCTGCAAATGCCCAATTTAAAGTCGGCGGTAATCTGGGCCTTCCTACAGGTGATGTTTCGGATTACTACAATGTAAGTGCAGGATTGGACCTTTACTATATGTTTGGAGACAGTAAAGATGCTTTGCTTAAGTTCGGTGCAACATCTGGATTTTTGTATTATGCTGATGATGTCAGCGGAGGGGGAGACTTTAGAGACGCTTCGTTCATTCCCATAGCAGGTGCTGCCCGAATCACGATTTTAAATATTTTAACCTTCGGGCCAGATATTGGTTACGCCATAGGTTTAGATGAGATTGGTATAAACGATGGAACAGATGGTGGTTTCTACTGGAGAGCAGTGTTGGGTATTGGTCTGGGAAATATAATAGAGTTAAATACCTTTTATCACAGTATTTCTGCGGGCACTACCTTTAGTTCCGTGGGGCTGGGTGTGTTGGTGGTGTTTTAATTGATCATGAAAAGAGTTGCCAATCTCGAGAGACCAACCAGACGCAAGTTTGTTAAGACAGCTACCGCCATGAGCAGCGCAATATTCTTTTCACCTCACTTGGCCGCATTTGGCAAGGCGTCGCCGGTAGCTAACATCTCCTGTCAGTATTATCCATGGTTCACGTTTTTTAAACGCGAGGGAATCGATTGGTATGCTGATCTGTCTTACTCCATAAAAACATTTGCCTCGGTAGGTTTTGGTGGTTTTGAGCCCACTTTTAACTCGGTTAACGAAGTGGAAAATTTGAAGCCACTGCTGGAAAAATATCAGCTGCCAATGCATTCATTTTACGTCAATTCAATATTGCATGACCCAATACAAGTAGCAGCCAGTATAGCACTTGTGATTGAAATTGCCAATGCAGCCAAGGCAACCGGTGTAAAGATTTTGGTGACAAATCCATCACCGATTCGATGGGGAGGTGATGAGAACAAAACAGATAACCAGTTAATGATTCAGGCCAAAGCTCTGAATGAATTAGGTGAGAAGTTGGGCAAGATGGGCCTGACGTTGGCATATCACAACCACGACGCAGAAATGCGTAATAGTGCACGAGAGTTTCATCATATGATGATGGGGACTGATCCTGAAAACGTGCGACTTAGCCTGGATGCCCATTGGATTTACCGGGGATCGGGTAACTCCCAGGTGGCCTTATTCGATATCGTAAATATCTACCTAGATCGAATTGTAGAATTGCACCTCCGCCAATCAAAAGAGGGCATCTGGACTGAAGAGTTTTGTCAGGGTGATATTGATTACCACCGTTTAGCTGAAATTCTTTTGGTTAACCATAAAAAACCACATCTGGTTTTGGAACAAGCTGTTGAGGAAGGGTCACCCCACACCATGAATGGAGTTGATGCTCACCGGTTGGGACTGGCTTATGCAAAAGAGGTATTTGCTGAATTATGATGTTAAAGCAATTATTACTTTTGTCGCTGGTTGCTTTGCTTTTCAATTGTAATGAAGCTGAGGTTCCAGACAATGAAATTAGTAGACCCAATATATTGTTCCTTATTGCGGACGATTGGTCCTATCCACACGCGGGGGTCTATGGAGATCCAATTATCAAAACCCCCACGTTTGACCGGATAGCAGCGGAAGGGGCACTTTTTAATAGTGCATATTGCGCATCACCATCCTGTTCACCTTCGCGGGCTTCCATTCTCACAGGCCGGTATCCACATCAACTTGAGAGTGCCGGCAATTTATGGTCAGTTTTCCCCAAGAAATTTCCAAACTGGGTAGATATCCTTACCAATCAAGGATATTTCAGCGGTAAAACCAGAAAAGGTTGGGGTCCTGGAAATTATTTACTTGGTGGATATGCTTATAATCCGGCAGGAAAAGATTTTGGCAGCTTTAAAGAATTTTTTGATAAAAGACCTGATAATCAGCCTTTTTGCTTTTGGTTCAGTAGTTATGACCCGCACCGTGCTTACACACCCAATACCGGGTTACAAGCGGGTATGTCGCTTGACCAAGTGGATGTGCCTGGGTTCCTGCCAGATTTATTATGTGTTCGAAATGACATTCTTGACTACTATTTTGAAGTAGAAAGATTCGACCGGGAATGTGGTCAGATTTTAAAAATACTAGAGGCAGCAGGTGAACTTGATAACACCATTGTTGTAATGACTAGTGACAATGGCATGCCTTTTCCCAGGGCTAAAGCTAATCTTTATGACTATGGTACCAGAATGCCACTGGCCATTCGCTGGCCGGCTAGAATTACACCGAATTTATTGATAAATGATTTTGTAAATTTTATTGACTTTGCACCAACCTTTCTGGAAGCTGCGGGATTAGAACCTGATCCCAATATGTCCGGGAAGAGTATAATGTCATTATTTAATTCGGGACAATCTTCAAGTGACAGAAATCAGGTGTTTCTGGAAAGAGAGCGTCATGCTAATGTACGGAACGGTAATCTTAGCTACCCTATGCGTGCTGTGAGAAATCACGAGTATTTATATATAAGAAACTTAATTCCTGAACGATGGCCTGCTGGAGATCCTGATGTACATCAATCTGTTGGTCAGTGGGGAGATGTTGACAATTCAATCACCAAGTTTCTGATAATGAATATGGAGCACCCTCATGAAGCCATGGGGACAGACTTTTTTAAGCTCAGTTTTGCTAAACGGCCTGAGGAAGAACTGTATAATGTCAAAGAAGATCCTTACCAGCTTCGCAATCTTGCTGATGATCAATCATACCAAGATACCCTGGTACAACTCCGAAATAAGATGCAAAATTGGATGGCTGAAACAGAAGATCTTCGCGCTTTGGATCCTAAATCAATTTATTGGGATACAGTTACATACACTCCAAACTATCAACGCTACAATTTCGATTTGATGGAGGAAATTGGCGACTATGAAATAGTTTCGCCATACCAAATAGCCGGTAGAACCACTAACCGAATTGGTTGTTTGGACTAATTAATCCAATTTATTTTAAGTTGCTTTTCATGATAGCTATTTTGTTAGTCAAATGTTGATAATTTAGTTAAGATTATTTAAGGTATTTTTTCAGGGTATTCACATACTTTTCAAATGCTCTTACACCTTTTTTAGTAATTTTGCAGCTTGTCACTGGCCGTTTTCCTTTAAACCTCTTAGTGATAGTCAGGTATCCAGCTTTGTCAAGCTTATCCAGTTGTACACTTAGATTCCCGGCGGTTGCTCCGGTTGCTTCTTTTAGATAGACGAATTCAGCAGACTCCAGACTAATTAAGGAAGACATGATTGCCAGTCTTAGTTGGGAATGCAGTAATGGATCCAGCTGTTCAAATTTGCTCATCGCTCTTCTTTTCTCAGCATCAGTCCCGGTATCACATAGCCAGCAATGATGCCTATTCCGGCCATCAGGAATTGATAGTTAATAGGAATTAAAAAGATAATAACAGCGCAAACCCAAAGGATGATGGCACCAACAACCAATGGTCGATAGCGGGACAACATACCGGTAATATAGGTGCCAATTCCGGAGTAAATTAGCATAGTGGGGTTAATGGCGTAGTTGATCTTCGCCATAAATACCAGTGAAATAACCATTGCCACAAATATGCCGATCCAGATTTGACCATAAAGGTGGTCAATAGGCCCGGTTACTTTTGCCCGGGCTGCTTGCCGTTTTCCATAGAAAATGGTAACAACAACGGCAGGTAGGGAAATCAGCCATACGTAATACCAATTGGTAATATCAGTAAAACTGATCATGTAGTAGATTGTAAAATTGGCCAGGGCTCCCACAATACCCCAAAGCAGAAAGTAAAATGAGCCTCCCTTCGCCAGATTGCTTTTGGCGTTTCCAATCATTTCGGTTATTAATTGCAAGCTCTCCTGATGTGTTAGTTGTTTTTCCATGTTTTAAAATGTTTGTAGTTTAGCTATATGTACGCAATAAACATAAATAAGTTTATAAAATAAAGTAGTTTATAAATAATATATTGTTTGGTCATCAAATACCATAATGCCTCAACAGGTGAGGATTAAATTGAATTTCGTTATCTTGTTTCTACTTCAATCATGATTGAGGATGTTCTCCTGATAAATTAATCATGACTTTTACCCCGGATATATTTAGAATTACACCAACCGAAAAATAAAGGATGAGAAAAATTTTAAATCTGTTCGCCGTTGTCATCATCATTGTTCTGGCATCTTGTTCAGAGTCGAAGAGAACTCATATATGCTTTAATGCTGCATCTTCCATCATATCTTATGGGGCAAACCGGTTATCATCCCTACTTGAATCTACAGGGTATACTGTCGAGACATGTCAGGATAGTCATGGCATCAATCACAGAATAGTGATTTTGACCTTTGAGCAAGATCTCGATGAACCGGAGCAAAAATTAGTATCGTCAAACGTGTTGGGTCTTATGCCGGATGGTTTTAAAATAGTGATAGAAAGCCAAATCATATACGTATTGGCCAGAACAGATAGAGGAGGTATGTATGGTATCATGGACTTGGTTGAGCAACTTGGTCCATCATGTGATTTTTCCAAAATAGAAGGGCGGCAAATTGACCCTGCGTTTTCTTTTCGTGCGATAAAGTTCAATTTGCCCTGGTCACCATACCGGCCCGGACCTGCCACTGAAGTACACATGGAAACATGCCGTGATTTAAAATTTTGGGAATCCTTTCTAGATATGATGGTTGAAAACAGGTTCAATGCCCTGTCGCTCTGGAATACACATCCATTCCCCTACATGATACGGGCAACAAATTATCCCAAAGCCACACCTCTAAATGATCAGGAATTGGATGAGTGGAGGACCTTCTGGCAGGCTCTTTTTAAAATGGCCAAAGATCGAGGTATTGAAACGTATCTTGTCAACTGGAACATTATGGCACCCTCATCATTTGAATGAGTCAATGAAAGATTAGGTGTGGAATGTCCGTGCGACCAATTGAATTTTACCTCAACGATGGTTTTGTCCGGAAGATCAGCATGATCGATAACCCTTCTCATTTCTTTGGGATCACCGGCAAGAACAGCCCGGTGAATGAATTTGATCTTCCGGTCAGCATTTTTCAT
>CAZAWQ010000166.1:0-10057 GCA_964488585.1 uncultured Roseivirgaceae bacterium | reverse complement strand
TATTAATTCCAGATTCAGGTCCAGAAGATAATCAGGCTTTTTGCGGTATATCTCCTCAAATAAGAACCCAAAATGTTCGAAAAAAGGTGCCTTTCCATAGGCAGTTTTAATGGCCCGCCAATGGTCCTTAACCCATTTTTGACGGTAATCGATTTTTACATCTTTCATCTTGATCTTGCCCCTCGGTTGTAACACCGGGAGGTAAAGTTCAAACGGACCCTGAGCGGTCATGATCCGGCACCGGTTCCTATAAGTCTGTTTCAAGTAGTTTTCATGACATTCAATCACTACCTTTTCCACCGAATCAATTACCACAAAATATTCAATACAAGGGAGGTAATGTGGTTCAATTAATAAACTATGCATGAAATCAGGGGCAGATCAAAAGACAAAAATATTCAAATAACCGGTTTTCTGAAGTAATTGTTATTTTTGGGCCATGAAGGGTAGGAAAATACTGATCCTGGTTATGGTAATTTTCAGTGTATTACTGAGCTCATTTTCGTTTTATGTTTACCAGGTTATCAAAACCCCAAACATCTTGGTTCAGCAGGAGGATACCTTTTTACATATTTACCCAGGGATGACCTTCAAACAGCTTCAGGATTCATTGCATGACAAAGGGATTGTACACGATTTGATTTCATTCAGCATGCTGGCCAAAATTAAGGGATATGATCACACCATGAAGCCCGGGCGATATCTTCTAAAACGTGATATGAGCAATACAGAGGCAATAAATTTATTGCGTTCCGGAAATCAAGTGCCTGTTAACATCACATTCAACAATGTGCGGCTGATTTCAGAATTGGCAGAAAAGATATGTGTTAATATTGCATTATCACCTAAAGAATTCAATCAACTGCTGACCGATACTACGGTGGTAGAATCCTATGGGTTTAATAGTGAAAACTGGCTTTCCATGTTCATTCCCAACACTTATGAAGTGTATTGGGATATCTCCGCACCGACTCTGATGGACAGGATGTATAACGAATATCAAAAGTTTTGGGATGATAAGAAAATGGAAAAAGCACAATCAATGGGCCTGTCCCCTAATGAAGTTTCGGTGCTGGCATCCATCGTACATGCCGAAAGTCAACAGCACGATGATGAGTTAACAAGAATAGCAGGGTTATACATAAACAGGCTTAACCGGAATATGGCTTTACAGGCAGATCCGACTTTGGTTTATGCCGTGGGTGATTTTAGCATTCAGCGGGTATTGAACGAACACAGGGAAATTGATTCTCCATACAATACCTACAAGTACACCGGCCTTCCACCGGGACCAATTCGGTCCCCTTCTATCGCTGCCATAATGGGTGTCTTGTACTATGAAAATCATGATTATCTATATATGTGTGCTAAAGAAGACTTTTCGGGGTATCACAACTTTGCCACTAACTTATCTCAGCATTCGAGGAATGCCAGATTATATCAGAACGCCCTAAATAGAGCCAAACTTTACCGCCAATGTTTTTATTTAATACTCAACTCAGGGTGAGATATGCCGACACAGATCAAATGGGATATGTGTACTACGGGAATTACGCAGCCTACTACGAAGTGGCCAGAGTTGAAAGCCTAAGGCATTTGGGCTATACTTATCGAGACCTTGAACGCCAGGGCATTATGATGCCGGTACTTGAAAATCATTCTCGATTTCTTCAACCGGCCAAATATGACGAACTTCTTAGGATCGAAGTGACCATGAAAAATCCGCCAAGTGTTCGTATTGAATTTTTTTATAAGATATACAATGAGGAAGACCAGCTGATACATACCGGCAATACCTTATTGGCTTTTGTCAAGATGGATTCAGGAAGGCCCTGCCGTCCGCCAAAGATCTTATTGGAACTTTTCAGCCCTTTTTTCAATGAAGCGTAGAATCTTAAATAAGGTCATAAATTCAACTCCTTATCTAAACCTCATATCCTTATTGAAAAGGGTAAGGTTTCAACGAAAAGGCGTTTCATTATACGATATCGTTGAGGTCTTTATTGAGAAACTTCGAAACGATGAGATTGTGACCCGGGCCAATGGTGTGGCATTTAATTTTACTCTGGCCATTTTTCCGGCGATCATATTTATTTTTACATTGATACCCTATATCCAGATTGCAGATTTACCTGATCTCGATCAAGAAATAATGCTATTCCTGGAGGGTTGGATGCCTCAATCCATGTACGATGTGGCTTCCAGCACCATAGAAGATATCATCAGCAACCGGCGTGGAGGGTTGTTGTCATTTGGATTCTTATTCTCATTATTTCTTGCCACCAATGGTATGATGTCCCTAATGAAGGCTTTCAACAAATGCTATAGAACAGTAGAAAGTCGTAGTTTTTTTCAATCCCGATTTATCGCCACCTCACTTACTTTCATGCTGGCAATAGTGCTTTTCTTTGCTATGCTCTTGCTGGTCATCGGGCAACAAGCGATAGATTTATTGCAATCTACTCCCTGGATCGATATTGAGGGCTATGTATTTCTTCTGGTTTTGTCCCTGAGGTTTATTGTGTTGTTTTTTATTTTCCTGGTAGCTATTTCCTCCATTTATTATTTGGCCCCAGCGGTTCATGACCGCTGGCAATTTTTTTCCCCGGGATCGTTAACAGCTGCCTTTCTAAGCCTGGTAGTAACATTTGCCTTTACCTATTACATCAACAATTTTGGGGCTTACAATAAATTCTATGGTTCCATCGGGGTGCTGATTGCAATGATGATCTGGCTATCATTGTTGTCTGTTATCATGTTGATAGGTTTTGAAATCAATGCTTCGATTGATAAGTCGGCAAGGAGCAACCAGATATTGAATACGGCCGAGGAACTCCGATAAATAGGTTTTGTTTAAATTCAAATTATAATTTAGCTTTGCAAGCTCATTCTCAATACCAAGAGGGTTGGCGGAGTGGTCGAACGCGGCGGTCTTGAAAACCGTTGTACCGCGAGGTACCGGGGGTTCGAATCCCTCACCCTCTGCAAACGAGAAGCCTTGCACGAAGTGTGGGGCTTTTTTTTGGAAGCGACGGAAGCGCAGCTTACAAAAGCTGACAAATGAAAAAGATCATCCGAGTGAAACGAGGGAAAGCTTTGCAGTTTAACAGCCCACCAAATAACACTCTGCAAATCACAAAGCTTATTTATTGAATCACTAGTTTATAGCCTTTGCCATGAATATTGACTATGCGAACGGCAGGCTCTGCTTCCAGCTTTTTTCTTAACTTAGATATGAACACATCCAGACTTCGTCCAACCAGCACGCCCTCATTTTCCCACACCTCTTTTTGTAGTTGATCACGATTGAGCGTTTTGTTAGGACTTGAAGCAAAAATCCTGAACACTTGATTTTCTTTGGCAGTCAAAGCAATATCATGGTTTCCCAACTTCAGTAGTTGCTTTTCATAAAAAAATTGAATTTTCCCCAATTGAATGAATTTCAACTCAGATCCATTTTTACGGGCTGTCTCATTTTTGCCTTTTTTCAATACCAAAAACGCCAATACCAGAGTGAACAAAAATGAAACTATTACATAAGCGTACCTGCTGTCTGCCAGTGTTGATGGCTGTGGAAATACAATCCTGATTTCGTAACATGCCATGGGCAATGATCTGCCTAAGCACGGCACCACATCATTTTGTTTATCACCGAAAATCTCAAATCCATATACGATCTCACCAGAAGCACAGCTCCATACATTCACAACATAGCCTGAGCCAGAATTTAAATCACTCAAGCTGGCGCGCACAACATTGACCAGCGTATCTGGGACAAAGGCCAATGGGCTTTCAAATTTTATTTGAAAATCATTAGCTGCTAGTTTTTTAATTGGTAGTACTCTGGATGATGAATCTCCTGTCCTGAGCAGCAGTTGATGTCCAATTTCTCTCATTCGGACCTGCAAGGAGGCAGTTCCTGAATCCTTGGTTAATTTGCCATTATCTACGAATCTCCAGGAGAAAAACAAAAAAACCACCAGGCTGAGAATAAATAAGGACTTTAGTTTCATGAATTGAAATTAATCGATTCAGCAGAGTATTAATTATTATTTACATTCATTTTACAATTTTTTACAATTTAAAATAGCAAACTCTCCGTTGGTGTAGTTACGTTTGTTCAATCAAAAAGTACAATCATGAAAAATGTCACAGTTATCTTTCTCATTATATTTTGTTTTGTCACCCAAGGTTACGCTCAAAGTTGCAGCGTGGTTTGCCTGAATGATAGTTGGATCCCGGAATCGTACAATGTCGGCGCAAAATGCGCCATTAAATATGAATCGTCGGGTATTATTTCAGTGCATGAAACTGATGAGATTACCGCTAAAAAGGACTACAATAGGGCGGACTTCATCCCTTTTAAAGTTGCTATCTACAAGAAAAAAATAGGCACTTTAGTTTTATTCTCTGACGAAAGCTACACGCGTCTGGATGTGCAGAAAGTACTCGCCCAGTGCCAGAAGGGAGATCAGATCATGGTTATCCTGGATAATACGGAGAAGTATAGCTTACCACATCACCGAATAGATATACTATAATATCAATGCGCTTAAGTTGAAATGATATGGAAAAGATAATACTGTGTATAATTCTGGTTTTTGCTCTGACCGATCAGATCTCCCATGGGCAAGGTTCAGAAATCCATCTAACCATGCTGAGTAATGAATTTAATAGCAGCGAAATAGGGAGTTTAGAAAATATTCATTGTAATCCCATTCTACTCAATGGAAAACCATTGGATTATGAAACTTTTAATCTAGACAGCAAAGGAAAGTTGATTCTGGTAAAAGGAAACCCTACTTCTCCAGAGGCCACTGCGATTCCATTTTACATCCAACTCAGACGCCATGGCTCCATTGTACGCACCGGGGAATTGATGTTTTTGAATTATGAATTATTTGAGATTGAAATTTCGAAGGTACTATTTTACGCTAAGCTTGGAGACCACCTCATCATAAACCCCATCCGCTCAAAGGACTGGAAAGCCAAAAGGATCATCAAATTGATGGATCCGGATTGTTAGTATAGAATTTCGATTGCACATTCACAAACTGGCCAGTTTCAAGGCTTTTATTCAATATCCCCGCTGCTGGGTGATCCCACCCCGCGGTTCCTAAACAAACCCCTATGTAACGTACGGTGGCGTACAAAAAAGCACGGTGGCGTACGACCGTAGCGGTCAAAACGGCCTTTGCCTTTGAATTATCATATGGCATATTTATTGATCACAATAGAATCCATGATCAAACACTCGTTAAAAATTGCTTTAAGATTTTTGGTAAAAAGAAAGGGGATTACTTTTATTCACCTTTTTGGGCTCACCACCGGTATTGCAGTATTCTGGATAATTCTTCAGTATGTAAATTTTGAAAAAAGCTATGACCGGTTTCATTCCAAGGCAGATCAGATCTTTCGGATTGACATAAATTTCTATCGGGATGGTGCAATGATAGATGGAGATGCCATGAACTATCCACCAACCGGTCCAACCATGGTTGATGAATTGTCAGAGGTTATCTCTTTTGTCAGAATTACTCCGGAATACGGTAAAGTAATATTTAAACGGGGTGAAGCCTTGCATGAAGAAACTAAAGTCTTTTATGCTGACTCCACCATGTTCGACATATTCGATTTCCCATTTGTGGCGGGAACTCCTGAATCTGCCTTAAATGGTGAAAACAAACTAGTACTGACACTTTCATTGGCGGAGAAATACTTCGGAGCAAGAAACCACTGGAAAGAATCCCCGGTGGGGCAATTAATAAATTTTAATAATGAAAAAGATCTGGTAGTCTCTGCTATTATAGAAGATCCACCGGAAACCGCACATTTAAAATTCAATGCGTTAATCTCCATCAATACCTTCTGGAAAGTGGTTGGTGATTATTCAAATTATCAGTGGGGTTGGAATGACTTTTATACCTACGTGTTAACTACCCCGGGAACCACCCAAAAGCAATTACAGTCCAAATTGGAGGCTTTTGTGGACAAGTACAAAGAAAAAGGTCATGGCAATGTATTTATTGCCACACCACTTACCAATATTCACCTTTTCTCTCATCAAAGTGATGAGCCGGAAGCTAACGGAGACATTGACATAGTAAACGCACTAATGATTATCGCTTTTGTGATACTGGTTATTGCCTGGATCAATTACATAAATCTTTCAACCGCCAGGGGTGAAGAAAGATCTAAGGAAGTAGGCATAAGAAAGGTGAACGGGGCCCACCGGGCCGGATTGGTAATGCAGTTTTTAAGTGAATCGTTTTTACTGAATTTAGTTGCCATAATCTTATCCCTGGTAATCGCCTATTTAGTTTTGCCAATGATGGGTGCGATTCTGGGTAAAAGTTTAACATTCGATATGTTGGACCTCCCAGGCTTCTGGTTTGGGGTATTGGCCCTATTAATCGGAGGGACTCTATTATCAGGTCTTTATCCGGCTTTTGTGCTTTCCTCTTTTACCCCATCATATGTCTTGACAGGTTCATCTAAAAAGTTGCGGAATAAAGATCTATTCAGAAAGGGGTTAGTCACATTCCAATTTATAATAGCTATAGCCCTGATCATAGGCACCATTGTTATATATAATCAGGTTAACTACCTGCAAAATAAAAAACTTGGATTTAATCTTACTGACAAGATTATTATCAACGCACCGGGGGTTTACAGCGACTCCATATTTGAGAAGAAATATTTGACCTTCAAAAATGAGTTGAAGCAAATCGTTGGGGTTAACGATGTGACAATCTCCTCTGCTATTCCCGGTGGTAACCTGGAATATGAAGTCGATGTTGTCACTATCAAGTTAGAAGGTAAAAATGATAATGATTATCATAGGATTTGGTTATATACGGTGGATCATGACTTTATCGACGTATATAATCTGGAGGTAATTGCAGGCAATCAATTCTTAGCTAATTCCAAAACCACCAAAGTGATGGTGAATCGGTCAGCCTCCAGGCTCTTCGGCTATCACCAACCGGCAAAGATTATCGGGGAAAAATTCTGGTACCGTAACCAAATGGCGGAGATCGTGGGCGTGGTAGAAGATTACCACCACCAGTCGGCCAAAAGCGCTTTTCTCCCCATGGTAATGATCAATGACATCCAATCTATGCTATATTATACAGTGGATGTCCATGCTTCCGTTCCAACTAATTTTAATACTACTTTAAGCAATATTCGAAGCAGTTGGATGAAAGTTTATCCTGAAAATCCATTTTCCTATTTCTTTTTAGAAGACCGTTATAATTACCAATACCAAGCGGACTTGCAAACCGGAAAGGTCTTTTTTGGCTTTTCTCTCTTTGCCATCCTGATTACTTGTTTGGGTTTATTGGGGATATCCTCATACATGGTAATTATACGAACCAAGGAAATCAGCATAAGGAAAGTGCTTGGCGCCACCAGAAAACAAATCGTATTTTTGTTGTCAAAAGACTTTATCCAATTACTGGGGCTGGCGGCATTGCTTGCAATTCCTCTGGGATATCATTATTTCAATCTTTGGTTAGAAGGGTTTGCCTTTCGTATAAACATATCCGGATGGCTGTTAATACTTCCAGTAATTTTTGTAACCCTGGTGTCTCTGATTATAGTAAGTGCGTTCTCTTTTAAGGCTGCCAGCGTTAATCCTTCGGAAACCCTAAGAAGTGAATAATGCCGTTAAGACATTTCATTTCAATTGGTAAATGGTATTTTGAATTGCTCCTGAAAAGTCTAGGCCACTTTTACTTTTTAGCTGATATTTAATCTCCATTATCCAGGTAGGACGAATATCCGGAAGGTGAATCAAAAGGGTTTGTGCATCTTCACTTATTTCCACTTTACTGATCACCAGTTGCAGCTCATTATACCTATCCGAACCATATTTGCTGCTCCTTTTGATATCCCAGGTATTTATCTCAAAGTTATCTATGTCAGTCGCCGTGGTTTTGTCCAATGGCTCGCTAAATGTCAATTTTATTCCTGTTTTCAAGGCCTCCATTGATACCGGTAAATTGAGCGGCTTCCCCGTATATCTAACTCTATACAATCCACCTACCTGTATCATGCGACTAGTTGCCCAAGCCGCCATGCCACAGCCATAAAATTGCCCGTCCCTGGGATTAAATCTGGCACGCATGATCCCAGTTGGGAACTGAGGTATGGGGAGTTCAATCATACCTGCTTGCTCTTGGGTTCCAATTTTCTGAGTGAGAACACTATAGATTTTCCCGTATCCGTATGAAAGATTCAGCAAACTTGCATTAAGTGGGCCCCATCTGTCAGTCTCAGCCCACAACAATTCAGATGGAGATCGATCATATTTCATATCCACCCACATAACCGGTAGTATCATGGCTTTATCAGAAGAGTCAAGTGGGGCTCCGTATCCCCACATGTTGCCGTAAAATCCACCTTTGATAACCCGGTTTATACGATTCATAGGATTCCAGTATCCTTGCTGATCAGTAACATAAAAGGACCCGTCAGGGTTTAAACATACCCCATTCGCTGCTCTAAATCCGTTAGCTAATATCTTACTGTGCTTCCCATCAGCACTAACCTTGATCAGAGTTCCGTGCTGTTGCACCAGGGAAGTACGGGCATGGCGTCCACTTTTAGCGTAGTAAAAGTTTCCTTCAGTGTCCGTTTGCAGTCCCATGGCAAATTCATGAAAGTGTTCGGTAACCTGATGGTCACTGTTAAAGCTCTCATAAAAATCTGTCTCGCCATCGCCATTGAGATCTCTTAGGATTACAATTTGATCACGACAGCTAACATAGATTGCACCTTGGTGTACTTTGATCCCCAATGGTTGGAACATCCCGGTTGCTATGCGGTGCCAGGCAGTATTGCCCGATGGTTGCGAGATCCCCTCTACCCGCCAAACTTCCCCATCTATGGTGCACACCACCGCAGCTTCTCCTCCTTCCAAAAAGTCAATACCTGTTAGCCGCATCCGACTGTTCCAGGGGTTGGTCAGTGGCAAGGTAAATACATCCACAGCATATGGATCTTCTTGATTGCCCGGTATAATAGGGCTGCTGAGAACCTCGGAATACTGCTGCGTACTTCCTTGGGTGTATTGGTCCAGCAGTTCAGGTGGAGGAAAGTTTACAAACGAAGCCTCTAGTTTATCCTGAGCCCGGGCAGACATGAATAAAGTGAAATTCAAAATGGGGCCAACACCTGTTTTTGCGACCACATAGCCATCCTCCCTTGCAAGCCTGGCACCGGTTCCCTTTATTAACACGGATATAGAGTCGGGAGCAACTCGTAGCTTTAATGGTCTGCTGGCACCACTTATTTGCAGCGTTCGACTTATTATGGGTTGCATCCCCGCCTCCACCAGATCATAAGTTTCTAATACAGTAGCATCTCCAACAGTATATTTAATCACGATTCGGTCATCATGTCGGTAGAGACCTTGGTAATGTGCCCAATCTTTTGGTAAGGGACCAAACGGTCGTCCATCAGAACCGCGGAATCGTGGATCCTCGAAAGACCCCGAGTAGGGATTTGCCCATCCAGGAGTTATGGGATTAGCAAATAGGCGTTGACCAACAGTTCGCGGGTAAGTATTGTGTTGGTCATCGAGTAGAATCTCTTCCCAGTCAATAAAACCTTTGCCTGTCCACGCCCCTACAAAACGCAGGAGATCGTGATCGAAAAGTGCAAAGGCGGTCCCTGCCGCAATACCTCCCTGCCCTTCATCCAGGCGAACAGCAATTCCTTTGTATGCAAAATTGACCTGGCTATAATCCTCATTGGGCAGAGGGGAACCCCTGGTTGAGATTACTTTAGGTGGATCATCTGAATCCGACATCTCATAACATCTGATCAACCAATTGCCGTAGTCCATATCGGACCATGGATGATATGGTTGCGGAAGTGGGCCCTCACTTTCTCCTTGGGGTAGACTGGCCAGATATGAGGAATCCACATCAAAATACTCTTTGGGATTGTAGAGCTTAATCAGTTCTTCTCTTATAAATGCAACTACCTCATATTTCTGACTTGGTACCAGATGAGGATGTGGAGGCATTTGCCCAAATCCACGAGTTAC
>CAZAWQ010000165.1:0-1535 GCA_964488585.1 uncultured Roseivirgaceae bacterium | reverse complement strand
TGGCCCAAATGATGATGCAGAACCCCACCATTGCCATTCAATTGGAAGGGCACACAGACAATGTTGGTGATCGTTTCAAGAATATTCGATTATCCCAAGACCGGGTTGCTTTAGTAAGGAATTATTTGATTGATAAAGGGGTACCTGAACAAAGAATTACCGGTACGGGATTCGGTGGAAGTAAGCCCATCGCAGACAACAGCACTGAATTAACCCGTCGTTTGAACCGCAGGGTGGAGTTTAAGATTACCGGTTACTAATTCGGAGCTGTGTCCAAATGAGATTGTAAGTTTTTTGCTATCTGCTCAGCTATTTCTATAAAGGCCTGCTGTTTTTCTTCACTCAGATCGGATAACATTCGTTGACCCATCTCATATTTTTTCTGTTGGAACATTACAAATACCCCAATACCTTTTTTGGTTAAAGATACTTTTACGATTCTTCGATCATCTAATGCGTTCACCCGTTTCAGGTATTTTTTTTCAACCAATTTATCCACAGTCCAGGTAGCTGTACTCAATGGAACTTCACAAAAATCAGCAACCTGGCGCATTATTGTTTCCCCTTCTTCGCCGATATAACTTATAAGGGCCAGCTCATGTTTACTTATGTCCCGGGTCAAATGAACACAGAAATTGTCTACCTCTTCCAGCTTTAATATTAACCGTTCAAAGGCCTGACCCAGTCGAAGAATATGCTCCTTCTTTACTTTCATGGTTGCCGAACTAATTGATTGATTATCATCCATTCAAATATAATACAAAAGATTTGAAGAAAATGTTTCAATATTTGAAATATTCTGAAACTAAAATATATGATTTGCGTAATAATTAGATAATTCAGCACTTGAACTATCTAATTATGAAACTATGCAAATATTGAAGAATAAACTGATTAAGAACAGCAAACAATTCGGAGCCAGGTGGGCGACGTGGGTCATATCCAATAGATGGCTGGTAATGGGTTTGTCGTTGTTATTGGTGGTGGCATTTGGAACAGGTTTACCTAAGCTTGGATTTGATGGAGACTATCGTGCATTCTTCAGCAAAGAAAACCCACAACTAAAGGCATTTAATGAGCTGCAGAATAAATATACACAAGATGACAATGTGTTGATCGTAATTGAACCCAGGGATGGAAAGACATTTTCCATTGAAACGCTTTCAGCCATTGAAGGTTTAACTGAGTTAAGCTGGCAAACACCTTATTCCAGTAGGGTTGATGCTATTACCAATTTTCAGCATACCCGGGCAGAAAGTGATGATCTTTTCGTGGATGATTTGGTTGAAGACGCTTATTCAAAGACACCACAAGAGCTGGAATACATAAAGAAAGTAGCACTAAGAGACCCGTTACTGGTCAATCGTTTAATAAACCAACAAGGTACGGTAACAGCACTTAATATAACGGTTAAGCTGCCCGGAGAATCGGTTCTCGAGGGCCCTGAAGTGGTGGCGTACGTCAGGCAAATCACTGAAGATTTCGAAAAACAGCATCCGAACTTAAAAACCTATCTGTCTGGGCTGGTGATGTTA
>CAZAWQ010000164.1:0-1732 GCA_964488585.1 uncultured Roseivirgaceae bacterium | reverse complement strand
CTACCCCTTCGCCCCTAAGATGGAGTTAATTGCACAGTTGCCTAGTCTGCGTAAAAGAATTTTAAAATATGAAGATTATGCCCCAATGACTTATGATTCCCTCTTTTCCTCTGAACTAAGAGAAAGCTCTGCTGTGTATGTGGCAAATTATCTGGAGAGCTCGGTACTATGGAATGAAGGAGGCAATCAATTTACACTGTCTGCTTTACCCTTGGAGGCTCAGGTTTCACCAGTATTTGGAATTGTTGCCAACGATCTGGATAGTGATGGACACTTGGACATTTGGCTCGGCGGTAATTTCTATGCTTCTAAACCTCAGGTGGGCCGGCATGATGCCAGCAGAGGAGTGTTTCTGAAAGGCAGTTCTGACAGGAATTTTGCGGCTGTGACGCCAATAAAAACCGGGCTGTACGTACAAGGGGAAGTGAGGGATGTAGTGGTTATTGAAGCCGCTACTGGTTTGAAAGTGTTAGTGGCCAGGAACAATGATTCAGTACTGCATTTTGTAAAAGCCCCAGGTTTAAAGTAGCCCCGGACTCTTTGCCTTTCATTCATTTGGAAAAATACCATTCCCATCAGTACCCATATAAGCTCCCCATATCACCGGCTGGTTAATTTTAATCGAGGTACTGATGCGCTTGATACTCATACCCAGAAAGCGCTCCATATCATTGGGATTAAAGTATAAACTATACACGATATCCAGGTAGCCATCACCATCCAGGTCCCCCATCCAGGGAGTAGAAAATAGATTTTTAAAGCCCGGACTTTGATCAATTATTTGATGTCTTTTTTGTTGAAAATCAATGAAAATCAGTTGATTGGATAAATCCGGAGGATCGAGAAAGCCATCCACTCTCTCCACTTCACAATCGTAATCATTAATATTTAAAATAGCTTCGTCGTAACCATCATTATCTATATCATAGACTACCGGAGATGAGACCACAAAACAACCCAGGCTATTCTGGTAGAGTATTGATCCATTGACACCATCCAGCAATACTTGTTTGGCATAGGTATAATCCGGCCAGGTTCCTTCGTCCATAATTGCCAGAATATCGACCTGATCTTTTTTTGTGAAGTGGCCCACTGCAAAGCTATTACTGGACTCCATACCGGGAAAAGCTTGACTCCACAACAAATCATTGCTTTTGCCATCGATGGCAAATATGCTACCGGCGTGTGAGATGGCAATAATGTCCAGGTTACCATCCTGATTGAGGTCCGCCAATACCGGAGGAGCAATAAATCCATGATCTTGTTCAGTAGCAATGATCCGCGCGTTGGCCAAATTTTGGTCTAATAATTCCTGAAGCGTACATACATACAATGAACCGCTCATGGTCTCACCTCCTGTGCCAAACACAATGTTCCATTCATCACTGTCAGAGCTTTGGAAGCAAAGTGGTGACATATAAGATTCGTGGCCATCGGGCATAGTATCTGCGGCCAGAATATTACCGGTTTTGCTATCGAAGAGCATCAATACCCCGGGATATCGGTTCTCCGCCGATCCGGCTTGAGCGCCAAAATTACCTCCATTGACGGTTAACAATTCTTTTAAGCCGTCTCTATTCTGATCAGGGACCCAGACACTGTTATAAAAATTGTACCAGGCATATTGCAGGATGGAATCGTTAGCATAGTTATAGTGGTATTTCCAGATTTCATCTCCGGTTTGTCCATCCAGGGCCGCCAAATAGCTTCCACGGCCGCCAATAAATACATC
>CAZAWQ010000163.1:0-3066 GCA_964488585.1 uncultured Roseivirgaceae bacterium | reverse complement strand
TTGGGCCCTATTCCAGGCGTTCCTTTGACACAATCGAGGGTTGCTGCACTGACTAACCGAGCAAAATATTCAATAGATTCAATTCAGAAGGAGCTGAATTATGATCATATAGTGTCCATGAGTAAAGGATTGCGAGAATTGGTTGCAGCATATAGAAGTAAATAGTGAATACTGTCAGTAATAAAGTATGCCTGTTGGCTGTCGACAAATTGACAATTGAGACATGTTCGAAAAATCGCGTCATCGTGTTATGAGAACGGTCTGTTATCACCAGCTAATATTGAAAACATTATTGCTGATACCGGTGACGCAGTTTTAGATAGATATATGCGACGTAAACAGGTTTGCATTGTTTCAACCGTCCCTATCGTACTTAAGTGGTTTATGATCCCCCATATTAAACTACTGAGCAAAGAGTACGATATAACGCTAGTCACAAATGGCATGGCCGAGGATCTTTCTGAATTGCTGGGGAGCCGTGTCTCATTTGTCCCAGTGCGAATCGAGCGGAAAATAGCAATTAAGGATGATCTAATTGCACTGCTGAAACTTTGGAAAATGTTCAGAAATGCACGTTTCGATAGCGTTCATTCAATCATGCCCAAGTCTGGGCTATTATCAATGTTGGCCGCAAAGATGGCGGGGGTACCTGTGCGGATTCATTCTTTTACCGGGCAAGTTTGGGCAAATAAGCATGGACTGCAAAGAGCGATGCTTAAACTTACCGACAAGGTAATAGTTACGAGTGCTACCCAGGTTCTGGCTGATAGCCACTCTCAGCGTAAATTTTTGATCGACAATAAAATTGTGAAAGCCTCATCTATAAAGGTTCTTGCGGATGGATCGATATCAGGGGTAGATGTTTCTCGATTTAAATATATGGCAGACGCAGGTGATCAAATAAGAAAGGAAAATAGTATTCCGCATAATGCTATCGTTTTTTTATACTTAGGCAGATTAAATAAAGATAAAGGATTAATCGATTTATCAAGGGCCTTTGAAATTGCAGCAGGATCGAATAGCAAACTACATCTTCTTATTGTTGGTCCAGACGAGGATAATTTAGAGAGCATATTTGCTACTTTATCGCTTCGTTTTCCAGGGAGGGTGCACAGGGTTGAGAAAACTGATTACCCTGAAAAATATATGTCAGCTTCTGATGTTTTCTGCTTGCCGAGTTACAGAGAAGGTTTTGGTTCGGTAATAATAGAAGCAGCCGCAGTCGGTCTGCCTGCAATCGCTTCCCGCATTTATGGCATTACAGACGCTGTGCTAGATGGTGTGACGGGAACTCTCCATGAGCCCGGGTCAAAAGTAGAGATAGCAAATGCTATATTGGCACTTGCCTCTGATGAGGAAAATAGAATAAAGATGGGGCGGGCAGCACGGGATAGAGTAGTGAAAAAATTCTCGGAAGAGCGTTTATCAGAAGCGTTGGCAAGTTTTTACCAGAAGATTTTTTCCTAGACCGGGTATTGCACAAATGAGCCGTAAAGTATGAAGATCCTAGTAACGGGTGCATCTGGATTTGTGGGCGGTGCCATGGTAGCTAGACTTAACCAAATTAAAAAATATGAGGTGCGTACTGTTGGGCGAAGTGAAAAATCGCCTACCCTAAACAATGCCGAACATGTTGTAGTCCGAGATCTGACTTCAGATTTAAGTTTGGTAGAAGCTGTAGATAGTGTCGATACAATTATACATGCGGCAGCGCAAACTCATTTGCTGCAAGAATCAGTTACTGTTCCTTTGACAGAATTTCGTTTAGTTAATGTGGCAGGTACGATGAATCTTGCACATCATGCGGTCGATGCAGGGGTTCGCCGCTTTATTTATATTAGCTCTATCAAGGTAAACGGCGAGAATACCGAGTTAGGAAAACCGTATACCGAAGATGATGCTCCGGCACCGATAGACCCATATGGCATTTCTAAATATGAAGCTGAGATTAGTTTAAGGCAGATTGCAGAGGAAACTGGACTGGAGGTCGTGATTATACGGCCGGTATTGGTATATGGACCAGGAGTAAAGGCAAATTTCCTATCATTAATGAATTGGTTAAATAAAGGTGTTCCACTACCTTTTGGTGCGATACCTAATAAGCGTAGTCTGGTAGCGTTGGCTAATTTGGTAGATTTAATTGTAACCTGTATTGATCATCCTGCCTCTGTAAACCAGGTTTTTTTAGTCAGTGACGGCGAAGATCTTTCTTCGACTGAATTGTTTCGTAGATTGAGTAAGGCACAAGGTAAACCTGCTCGATTGTTTCCCTGTCCGCCCAACTTGCTCACTTTTATAGCCTCCTTGCTAGGCAAGAAGGAGATGGCCCAACGCTTGTGTGGTTCTTTGCAGGTAGATATATCAAAGGCCCGCGAATTGCTTGGATGGGAACCACCTGTTTCTGTAGAAGAGGGATTGCGCAAGGTGGCAGAAGATTTTATGAAAAATAAAATATAGCCGAGTGCAGCTAAAGTTTAATTCTTATACCTGCACAGATTTCACTCGGTCACCTCTGCCTTTCCCCAATGCCGTGGTAAAAATCAGTTTGAGATAGAGCTTAATGCTCATTTTGCTGATCATTAACTGGTCATAGCGCGCGAGTTTTCGCGGGGTAGACATATCCACATTGTTAACTTGCGCAAGACCAGTTATTCCGGGTCGTACATTAAATACTTTTCTTCGCGCTCTCTCCCCTACCAATTCAGTTTGGTTCGGCAGGCAGGGCCTCGGGCCTACCAGGCTCATATGGCCCAAGAGAACATTGAATAATTGGGGTAATTCATCAATTTTGGTTCTGCGTAATAATTTACCGAGTTTGGTAACAGCTGATACATCTACCAGGTGGGTTCCGACCGACCTGGTGTTTGTTGCCATTGTGCGAAATTTTATAAGAGTAAAATTTTTCTGGTTTTTTCCTACCCGTTGTTGGAAAAACAGTGGGGAGCCAACGCCTAAAAGTCCAGTGACAGAAACCACTAACAGGATTGGTAAACTCAAAATTATACCAATAAGAGAAAATAATATATCGATGGTTCGGAGTAGGAAAAACTGCATTATTTAATCATG
>CAZAWQ010000162.1:0-2666 GCA_964488585.1 uncultured Roseivirgaceae bacterium | reverse complement strand
TGTCATAAAAAATAAAAACGATGTATCACGGCCTGACAGCGTATGAGATAAGGTCAGTAAGTTCTTTAATTTTTATTACACGATTTTCTTCAATACTCTTGCGGGCGGCAATACCAATGAGAATGGACATGGCCCCATCTCTAGAACCTGCTGAATGCCGGAGAGGATCAGCTGCTCCAGAATTTACAAAAATCTTGTCCTGAAGGCGCTTATCCCCTCCTCCATGGCCGGTTCTCTCACGCTCAACTCTTATTTGCTCGTATTCCCCAAAATTGTCCATCACATAGATCTCCTCAAAATCCTGCATTTCATCTCCCTGGAGCATCTCTTGAGCATGCAGTTCGCCCTGATTTCGCTTTTCTTCTTTCCGCCAGGGAATCCCATCCCACGCATCAATCCGGCCATTAAATCCATTGAAGGCTATTCTCATACCTTCATATGGTGAGTAGGCGGTTAAAGAATAGTTGACCATTACTCCATTACCATATTTGATCTGCGCAGACATCTTATCATAAATATCGATATCTTCTCGCCAAACACAGCTATCCCTGATATAACCGTCATAACTCTCATTTTCGGCGTATAACTTCATTAAGAAATCGTTTTTTGTGATATCCCAATAAAATTTACAGGAGCCCTTATACTGACAGCTTCGACAATTGTCACCCCTAAAACTGTTATTCTTACCATAATGCTCCAATTCGCCATATGCCTTCACCTCCACTGGATCCGAATCCAACCACCAATTGAGTAAATCGAAATGATGAGTGGCCTTATGGACCCAAAGAGATCCTCCCTTGTCCTTATAACCGTGCCATCTTCGAAAATATGAAGCCCCATGATAAACATTGAGATACCAATGAAAGTCTACTGAAGTGATGCGGCCAACACGCTGATTGGCAAGCATCTCCTTGAGTTTGGTATAATGCGGGTTGTATCGATAATTGAAGCCTATAATGATATCCTTTTCACTTCTTTTTTCAGCCTCTAAGATTTGTTGACACTTATTTTCATCAGTGGTCATGGGCTTCTCAGAAAACACAGCCACATTTTGATCAAGCCCTTTTATAATAAATTCATCATGCGTCGAGTCCATAGTGGTAACCATCAACAGATCAGGTTTAGACTCAGACATCATCTTATCAAAGTTGAGGTACGTCTTGCAGTTGGCGCCGATGTAGTCTTTTCCAAAGTTCAATCGCCCCTGATTGATATCGCAGAGGCCCACAAACTCCACAATATCCGGGTATTCTTTCAGTAATCGCCTACCCCAAAAAGTTATACCCCGAATACCGGTTCCTACCATGGCTACTTTTAATTTAGCTTTCTTATCAATGATAGCTGCCAATGTAGGATGAGCCATCAGGCTTCCCACAGCCATAGATGATGTCGTTATAAATTTTCTCCTGGATTGAAAAGTAGCCATAGAATTGATATTAGATACGTTCCTTAATCATCAACCGCCTGCCCGACCAGCTGCCTGAATTTCCATCTGGTTTGGTCGTCTACCGGCCCACGGGTCTGTTTCATAATGATACCTATAATCTGTTCTCCAGGGTCAGCGAAGTACTGCGTATTAAAGTAACCACCCCAATCAAAAGTACCGATTCCACCTTGTCCTCCCTGGTTTTGGCCATTTAGATCAAGTACACCAAAAGCAAGGCCGTAGTAGCGGCCCCCATCTCCCCAAAGATCACCAATTTGGTTTCCCATCATGGTCTTGATGGTGGTACGGCTTAATATCCGCACACCATTTAACTCGCCTTCATTGAGATACATTTGAAGAAAAGTCGCATAGTCCTTTGCTGTACTGCTTAACCCCGCTCCTCCTGAAAAGAACGTTTTAGATCCTTTGATTGGATAATCTGTATCATAGTATGTCTCCTGAAACCTACTCCACTTGGAGCCATCTTTACCTAACACTTCTACCAAGCGGTCAGCCTTATTATTGGGAAGATAGAACCAGGTATCGTCCATACCCAATGGATCAAAAAGTCTCTTTCTCAAGAATTCATCGAAAGGCATTTCAGAAACTATTTCGATAAAGTAACCCAAAACATCAAGTCCTTCGCTATAGGTAAAATCATCGCCCGGATTGTGATGCAAAGGTAATTTGGCAAGCTTTTTAACGCTTTCTTCAATGGTAATCTTATTAGTAGTAAACAAGTCGGTGATTCCCGCTTTCTTATAGATCATTTTGAACCTTTCATCACTATCAATCTCTCCGTATCCCAGTCCTGAAGTATGTGTCAACAAGTGACGAATAGTTATCTCTTTATCTGAAGGGACAGTGGTATATGTCGCATCACTGTACTTGAAAGTGCTTAACACCTGTGGATCCTTAAATTCCGGAATATAGTTAGAGATGGGATCATCCAACCGAAACTTCCCTTCCTCCCATAGCATCATTACCGCATGGCAGGTGACTCTACGTAAAAACAGCCGATAGCCTGGGCATTACGCAAAAGGTGTTTGATTTTTTCATCCTCTTTAAAACGCTTGAAATCATGGATATCAAGAGGAGGGAGGTGGGGTTTGTTTTTAGCTACCACCTCTATCGTTTCCTTGATCTTGCCCAAGCCCCGCTGGCTGAGGATATCGAATTTGTATAGCCCAACATCTTCAGCCACAATCATGTCGAAATGGGTAATGGGAAAACCTTTGGG
>CAZAWQ010000161.1:0-1708 GCA_964488585.1 uncultured Roseivirgaceae bacterium | reverse complement strand
AACGGATGCCACCCTTGCAAAGGCATTTGAAAAGAGGTATACAAATGTCGATGGGCTTACTTTGCTCAAAGCCTATTCTCTGGCTTCGAAAGTTCCCCTTTACCTGGCTTCTTTCTATAAAGGTACCTGGGATTTTACACTTTATAGTGAAGGATTTCTTGCCCCTTGGCAAGTGGGGTTTGATGATCAAAAATCTCCATTTATATCCATTGATGAGTTGATCAGGCATGAAACGTTAGATTCACGTTACTTAAGCATCAGCGAATATTGTCAGCTAAAAACCGGTGGTTTACTAATAAAAGATGGATCCATCACTCCATTGAAACTGGCACAAAATCTACAGGAAACGGCCACTAATTCGATAGCCATTATTGATAAGTTGAGATCGCCAGAAAATATGCCAGCTTTGAATTCGGAATTGGACGACCTAAAAACCTGGTGTCATCTCGGATTTTATATCGCAGATAAAATACGAGCAGGAGTTTCTTTAGAAACATTCAGGCTTACAGGTCAGAAACAGAAAAAACAAACAGCATTGGAGTATTTGTTAAAATGTGTTGGGCACTGGGAAAATGTTATTCTACTTACTGCAGATCGTTACAAACCAATGCCTTACGTGAGTATGGGACATCCAGAACCTAAGTGGCCGGAGTTTAAAGCATTTCATTGGAAGTTTTTTTTAAAAGATGTGGAAGAGGATATTGAATATGTGAGAAATGAAAGGTAGAAATATAACCAAGCTTCAAGCAGTTACCTTTGTTGCTATAATTGGCTTAGGCCCTTCTATGAGCTGGAATGATCGGCGGCTCACCATTGAATGGGTTGACCCTGCCGATGGCCTTTGATCCTAATGCAGCGGCCCTCTTGACAGCATCTTGCCCATATCTTTTGCGCAGCATGTCCATGGCCTGGTACAGTTGACACTGCTGCTCGGTATCCTCAAGAAAATTGATCTGATGACCTCCGCAAACCAGGTGACTATAGCGAACCCCAACTAAACGTACTCTTAATCTGCGGTCATACAATGCCCGAAAAAGCTCTTTGGTCAGATCAATGAGTGTCCGGTCACAGGAAGTATAAGGTATTCTTTTCTGTTTTGAATAAACATTCATATCGGCATACCTTATTTTAACTGTGACACAAGAAGTGAGTTTCACTCCATTGCGCAATTGAAAGGCCAGGTTTTCTGCCATAGCCAATAAAATGCTGCCCATCTTGTGAACATCAATGGTGTCTCGTTCGAAGGTTCTTTCAATGGAAATAGATTTTCGTTCGGTGTAGGGTATTACGGGTGTTTGGTCGATCCCCTGACATTTATTCCACAAAGTGCCTCCGTTTGCACCCAGCAATGACTGCATCAGGTCTTTGGGCATTTGTTGAACTGTGCGAACTTTCTCCAATCCCATTTCCCTAAGCATTGCAAATGTTTTATCACCTACCGAAGGAATTTTCTGTAAAGACAAGGGAGATAAGAAAGGCTTTTCCTGACCAGCGATAACCTGTAAATGACCGTTCGGTTTGGCCTCGTTGGTGCTCACTTTGGATACGGTCTTGTTGATGGATAGACCCATGGACAGAGGTAAGCTCGATTCTTTATGAATCTGGTCTCTCAGCTCTATTGCCCATTGATAGCAGCCAAAGAAATGATCCATACCGCTGAGATCTAAGATATCTAAGATCTGAGGTCTCATTTACGGTAGAGTGTGGA
>CAZAWQ010000160.1:0-2415 GCA_964488585.1 uncultured Roseivirgaceae bacterium | reverse complement strand
ACTAAACCTTTGGAACAACCCCAAGCCCGGAGACTATCAAAACAGCAGATGGAAATTTCGCGTACCAAAACCACAGGATGATGTCGCCTTGGGGGTACATACTAAGCCATACCAAAAACCACACCCCCCGATTGCTGTCGCTGGAATAACCGAAAAATCCGGAACTCTACAAATAGCCGGACAAAGAGGCTGGATCCCCATGAGCATTAATTTTGCCACTACAAAAACACTTAAAACACACTGGCAGTCTATACAACAAGGTGCAGAAAGTGTGGGCAAAACCGCAGACCGTTCAAAATGGAGGATTGCAAGAGACATATATATTGCAGAAACAACAAAAGATGCTCGAAATGAAGTCAAAAGCGGAACCTTATCCAGAGATTTTACGGATTATTTTTTCAAAATGATCCCGAAAATTCGTGGAAATTTAGATATATTTAAAAAAGACAAATCCATGCCAGACTCTGATGTAACGATTGATTATATGATAGATAACCTGTGGATAGTGGGAAGCCCGGAAGATGCCGTAAAACAGATTCAGGACCTCTATGAAGAAGTAGGCGGATTTGGGACACTGCTTGTTATGGGACATGAATGGAAACCTGAAAAGAATTGGCAAAAATCAATGCGACTTCTCTGTGATGAAGTAATACCCAGACTTAAAAGATTGGGTATCTGAATATTTTGAAGACCAAATATATAAATTTATTATATTTCTATAAAATCATTTCTTTTAATAATCTTTTTATCAGTTATTAAATATTAAAAATGAACCATTCCAAAGGAAGGCTCTACTTAAGGGCTATAAGACTAAAAAGCCATCACATACAGCAAAGATTAAAATCACTAGGCATTCCCGACTATACAATATTTGTAATTCTATCAATCGTAACAGGTGCTGTTTCGGGCGGAGTTGCGGTTCTTTTTCATAAATCTATAGATTTTATAGATTACTTTTTATTCGATTATACAAAATCCAACCTCTCATTTTTCTCTTCTGCATCCGTAGTTCTTTTCCCGGCAATCGGTATGCTTGTAATCTATTTTCTCACCAGACTTGCTCCAAAAATATCGAAGAAAAAAGGGGTAATGGAAGTAATTAAAGCAGTTGCAACAAGGGGCGGGCACATTCCATTTAGGACAACTCTGTTTAATTTCATAGCTCCATCTGTGTGTATCGGCTCTGGCTGCACGCTTGGGCCTGAAGGTCCTGCGGCTCAAATCGGAGGCGGGGTAGCCAGTAAACTAGGGCGGCTTTTTGGGCTTTCTGATACAAGGAGACGCATGTTTACTGCTGCCGGTGCAGGCGCTGCTATTGCCGCAGTTTTTAGGACACCCATGGGAGGAGTATTCTTTGCACTGGAAGTTGTATTGTTAAATGATTTCCAGGCACCGATATTTTCTGCACTTATCTTAGCATCAGTAACGGCAAGCGCTATTTCTCAAATGATGCTCGGAGATAAACCCATTTTCTTTTTTGATAACATAAACACTGGGCCCTATAGCGAATTCTATTTATATGCAATCTGCGGGATACTGGCAGGCGGACTATCTGTTTTATTTATTAAATATGCAGAACATATAAAAGAAGTTTTTAAACAAAAGAAGTTTGTGGATTTCCCACGGTGGGCAGTCATGGCTGGAGTAGGACTGTTGGTTGGTATATGCGGACTATTTTTTCCTGAAATCTTTGGCGTCGGATATAAAGCGATAAATGGTTTTCTCTCAGATACAATCACATGGGAAATAGGTCTTGTATTGTTCGTACTAAAATTTGCTCTTGTGCCCATCGTTCTTTATGCAGGCGGTTTTGGTGGTCTTTTTGCGCCATCGCTTTTTATGGGAGCATCTTTTGGATTCCTGTTTTCTTTATTTTTAAATCAGTTTTTCGGATTTGATCTGGACACTACGGCTTTTACACTTGTGTCTATGGGTGCATTTCTTGGCGCCGTAAACTCTATTCCAATATCGGCAATACTTATAATATTTGAAATGACCCAGGATTACTCGTTTATTCTTCCATTAATGCTTTCTGTTGTATCAAGTACTACTATTGCCCAGCTCTATTTTAAAGGTTCCATTTACAGCAAACACCTTGAAGAAGAAGGCTATCACATCACTCAGGGTCACGATACAGACATTCTTAAATCCCTCAGAGTCTCAGACGTGATGAGGGACGATATTGTACTTATTCCAGAAGATTTAGCTCTGCCTACACTTATAAGCAAATTGGGCGAAACTCCTCACAGCACTTTTTATACTGTAAATAAAGACGGGGAACTCGTTGGTACTATTTTAGAGAGTGAACTGCGACCGATTCTAACAGAGTATGAAAATTTAAGAGAGATGATAGTTGCAGGAGATATTGCTAAACCCGGAATAATTGTTGTTAGAGAAAATGATGACCTGGATTTC
>CAZAWQ010000159.1:0-2115 GCA_964488585.1 uncultured Roseivirgaceae bacterium | reverse complement strand
CAGGAAAGCTATTGACCTTCTAAATGAATCCATTTTCCGAGACCCGAATTTCTATGTGGCCTTAGCCGAATTGTCCTTCGCCTATAGTCAACGAACTGAGCTCACGAGCGGGCATTGGTTGGATTCGGCAGGCCACTATGCACAACTGGCTGTGGGTATAAAATCGGATTTGGTGGAGGCTCTGGTGGCCCAAGGTTATTACGAAACACTTGTTGGAGACACCAGGGAAGGCCTTCGATTTTATCAAGAAGCTTACGACCTCAACCCTAAAGTGCCTAATAATTTCTTGGGTTGGTGCCATATGCAAATGGGCAATTACCAATATGCTTTGGAATGGGCGCTTAAAATGTTAAAAGATGACCCAAATAATGCTGTATTTTATGTTGATGCCGCCGATGCCGCAAACGCACTTGGATTGTTTGCAACTGCAAGGACTCTTACAAATGAGGCGCTGGTGATACGACCTGGTTTGCAATGGGCTGTTCATAATGGTATTCAAACATATTATTATGAAAATAAGTATGTGGACGCTTTGAAATATGTTGAGGATAGTAAGGACAAAGGAGACCTGGGAACTGCTAATGAAGCAAATATATATCTAGCCCTTGCTTACTATAAATTGGGCGAATCAGAACTGGCACTATCTCATCTGAGACAGATCGTGGATGAACATGATGGAAGAATGAGCGTAATGGATATCGCTCAAAAACACCTCGCAACTTCATTATTGGGTTTTATTTTGAAACAAACCGGTAATATCGATGAAGGACAGTCAGTATTGGAGGGATTAATTAAAGAGGTTGAACTTACTTTAAATGAGCAGTTTCCTGAAAAATCCATGATTCTGGCTTGTTGTTACGCCGCGATGGGTAAGCAGGAAAAATGCCTGGAGGCATTAGAAGGAAATTATGTTGGTATTATGGTAAATTATTACGATTTGGCCCTGTTTCCCAGTTTCGATATTATGAGAGAGGAGCCGGGTTTTCAGGAAATCATGAATAGCTTAAAGGAAAGGACCGAAGAGATGCGTGAAAGTGTATTGGCAAAGGGCTACTTGGATGATATTCTTCCAGACAAAATTAGAAGAACTCAAAACTAAAAATTCAAAACTAAAAACTGTTCAAATATATCCCATCAACTTATATGCCGCCATCCCCAATATTTCCCTGATAAGGATATGCCATTTGTTCAACGCTCCGGGTTCGGGAACTATAAAAGACATTATTTTCGGAGGATAGTCACCGGTTTTGAAGTCAGTACTAAAGCTGGTTGCCGGTACGCCAACCTTCTTAAAGCAGGCCAGGGATCGACGCATATGGAATGCAGAAGTAATTAAAAGATATTTGGAGTCAGGGTAATTTTTTTTGATGATTTCAGATACCGCAACCGCACTTTCCCTGGTGTTTCGGGACTGATTTTCGATGATCAGGTCTTCATCTGGTACCGCACACATCAGGAAAACTTCACGCAACTGGGTGGCTTCCCTTATGGGTGATTGAGTAAATGAACCTGTACCACCACTGATTATAATCTTTTGTATTTTACCCGCTTTGTATAGCTGAATTGCATGCGTCACCCGGTCGGCGCCCTCTGCAAAGTACACCCGGTCGTGGGGCAATTTTTCTTTTTTGACTACCCCTGTCAGTACGATGCCCACGGTCCTGTATGAAGTGAGGTGCTCGAGCGGAGTTGGGGGGACTTCCCACCATTTAAATACTTGATTGGTAATATACGGATTACTGCAAATAATGAGTATCCCTATAGAAAATGTCTGTAGGCGCTTTTTCCAAAGCCAGGATTTCAAAAAATATGAGATAACCAATGAACCAACGATTAAGGTCAATGGCATGATCAGGTACGGGATAGTCTTAGACAGTATAAAAAACATAGTCAAAAGTAAATACGGTTATAAAAAGGGAGCGGCCTCAATAAAGGGGACCTAATACCCTGTATAAGGACTCTTTTATTTTTTGCTTTCTGGGTCTTATTAAAAATTCCTGAAGACGAATTTCTTCACTATCCGCGATATCCTGAAGGAAACTTTCACGCATCTCATCAGCTGTTTCAGGGTCATAGATCAGGGCGTTCACCTCGAAGTTTTTATTAAAACTTCGA
>CAZAWQ010000158.1:0-5799 GCA_964488585.1 uncultured Roseivirgaceae bacterium | reverse complement strand
TAATTGTTGATACAACTTGTCCGTGGGTTTCTAAGGTTTGGAGTTCTGTAGAAAGACATAAGAAAAAAGATTATACTTCTATTATTCATGGTAAATATCGCCACGAAGAAACCGTTGCAACTAGTTCATTCGCCGGTACTTATTTAGTGGTTTTAAACCTAAAAGAAGTTGAATATGTTTGTAACTATATTCTCAATGGTGGTAATAAAGAGGAGTTTCTAGAAAAGTTCAAAAACGCCTATTCAGAAGGATTTGATCCTGACAAAGATTTGGTAAAATTGGGTATTGCTAACCAAACAACTATGTTAAAAAGTGAAACCGAACAAATAGGAAAGCTTCTTGAAACAACGATGTTAAAAAAATACGGTCCTACCGAACTAAATCAACATTTACAGCTAACCATTGACACTACTATATCTATAAGAATCGGCATTCATATTGGATTGGTGGTAATTGGAAGCATGGGGGAAAAAGAAAGATCTCAACAATTAGCCCTAGGGGCAGCACCGAATATTGCTGCGAAATTGGAAGGTCTTGCTCAACCCAATTCGATGGTCATAAGTTCTCATACCTTCGAATTAGTTAGAGGACACTTTAAATTTAAAGACCTGGGAGAACAAAGAATCAAAGGGATCGAACAAGACATAAGAATTTACCAGGTAATCAGCGATATTACTGCTCTAAATAGGTTCGAGTACCACAGTACGCCAAATGAATTGCCACTGGTTGGACGAGATGAAGAAGTACAACAACTTCTAAAATACTGGGAGGATGCTAAAAGGGGCAATTCACATGTGATCATGCTCAGTACGCCACTCAATTGAGAAATATTCAAGTAATTTCTGTCTTGTCATTTTAATATCATTTCATTAATTTGAATATTGATATATGTTTAAACAAACATTTTAATAGAAACATATCATGGATATACAATGGCCTCAGAAAACCCGTGAATTGCATAGTAATCATTTTGAATCTACCGTTTGGAATGATTTTAAGTTTCGTGATGACGACATCATTATAGGTACTTACGGAAAATCTGGCACTACCTGGATACAGCAAATTATTTCTCAACTGATATTTAATGGAAAGGAAGGCCTTCAGGTGGCAGAAATGTCACCCTGGCTGGATCTAAGGGTACCACCAGCGCATGTGAAGCTGGAAGGACTGGAGGCGCAGACTCACCGGCGGTTTATAAAAACGCACTTACCTGTAGACGCACTGGTGTACTCGCCAAAAGTCAAATACCTCTATATTGCCCGGGATGGGAGGGATGTACTTTGGAGTATGTATAATCATCATAGCACTGCAAACGAAAAATGGTATGCAGCATTGAATGACACCCCAGGCCTGGTGGGTCCCCCAATAGGTAAACCCAATGATTCAATAAAAGAGTACTATCATGAATGGTTGGATCAGGATGGCTTCCCCTGGTGGCCATTTTGGGAAAATATAAGCTCCTGGTGGAACATTCGGCATCTACCCAACCTGATGCTTATGAATTTTACCAGTCTTAAAAAAGATATGGCTGGTGAGATCAGAAAAATTGCAAACTTTCTTGATATTGAGATTGACGAAGCACAATGGGATACCATTCTTAAGAATTGTAGCTTCGATTATATGAAAGAGCATGCCACTGCCAGCGTGCCTCTTGGTGGCATATTCTGGGATGGTGGCGCAAAATCCTTTATACATAAAGGCAAAAACGGCAGGTGGCGTGAAGTGCTTTCAGATGAGGAATCTCAAAAGTATGAGAAACTGGCGGTGGAGAAACTCGGTGCTGATTGCGCACATTGGTTGAAAACAGGAGAAATGTAGGGACAGGGACGAGGGTGTTTGGGTGTTAGGGGGTTCCCACTGTTCCCCTATTCCTAAGAGGTTGAACCAGAGCAAGACGAGATATCAGATAGGTTCGATTCCTACTCAAATCGAGACATGTAACCCGCGTCCGGCGTACTTTTTTTTTCCGGAATTGTTTGGTCTGAAAAAGAAACTCCTCGCCTTCAGAAAGCTGCTCCAGTGCTACCAGATCGGATGCAGGGTCATATCGTCGTAATGCCCTGGTCAATGATGGATGGGCGCAACTTGTGGCTTTGGGCGCTTTCAGATAACAGAATAGTGCCTGTTCTATGTCTTTAGGAAAAGCGTCCTGCCGTAACAAGGGATCCAATAACGATACCATTTCATCTTGCCAATAATGACCGTGGGGTTTTGTACCAAATCCGTGCTTGATGGTCGTGATACAATGGGCAACTTCATGCAGGTAAACAATCAAAAACGCATAGGGGTTCAGATTGCAATTAATAGTTATCAGGTGTGTTTTGTTGCTGGCCCTGAAGCGATAATCACCCAGCTTGGTTTTCCGGGGTGCAGTAATTTTTAACTGAAACTGGTACTTCTTGTATAACTGAAAACAGTAGTTGTTGACTATGGATGGGAGAAGGTTTTTAAGCAGCCAGTGGTCGGGCGTCATCAAAGTTAAAGCATAAAAAAATCCCTGCACGGCATGCAGTAAAACCACAGGACCTACAGGGATTTTGCAATTAGTTCTAAATTAGTTACTCTCTGTGGATTCTTCAACAGTTTCATCAACCTCATCAGTAGTTTCTTCAGTGGCTTCCTCAGCATCTTCAACAACCTCTTCGGTAGCTTCTTCTGCTATATCGATAACCTCTTCTGTTTCCTCTACTGCGGTTTCTATAGTATCTCCAGCTGCATCCATAGTATCTTCAGCAGCTTCGCTTGTTTTTGCACAAGACGTGGCGGCAAATAAAAATCCGCCCATAACTAGTAACGCAAATAATCTTTTCATGGTAATTCCCGTTTTTGATTTAAAAATGTAAGCCGCAAATATAAGTAATAAAATTTCCTTAAAAGCTATTTTTTCCTAAAATATAGACGAATAGGTACACCCGTAAAATCGAAGTGCATTCTCAATTTATGCTCCAGAAATCGTTTGTAAGGATCTTTTATATATTGTGGAAGGTTGCAAAAGAAAGCAAAAGCAGGTGATTTAGCCGGTAGTTGTGTGATATATTTGATTTTTATGTATTTTCCCTTGATTGATGGAGGAGGTATTCTTTCAATCTCAGGTAACAGTTTATCATTTAATGCTGATGTTGGAATTCTTTTCTGACGGTTTACATACACCTCCAAGGCCAATTCCACGGCTTTTAAGATACGCTGTTTGTTGATCACCGAGGTAAAAATCAACGGGATATAGTCCAGGGGGCTGAGTTTAGCCAAGATAGTTTTTCTATAAACTTCCGTGGTTTTATGGTCCTTTTCAATTAGATCCCATTTGTTCACTAGAATTACCATCCCTTTCTGATTTTTGTGGGCTAGTCCGATTATATTTTGATCTTGACTTTCCAGCCCCCTTTCTGCATCCAACATTACTATACACACATCTGAATTTTCCAGGGCTTTGATAGACCTTAGCACTGAATAAAACTCAATGTTATCTTTGACCTTGGATTTTTTACGAATACCCGCAGTGTCCGTTATTATAAAATCCTTGTCAAACATATTATATCTGGTATCTATGGCATCGCGTGTGGTACCCGCTACCTCCGTGACAATGGTGCGATCCACTCCCAGCAGGGTATTGAGAAATGAGCTTTTCCCGACATTGGGTCTACCTAATATGGTGATTTTTGGCAACTCCGGACCTTCATTATCTACCTCTGGTGGCAAGTGCTTTACTACTTCATCCAAAAGTTCACCACTTCCAGAACCACTGGTTGCGACGATTGAATAAACCTCCCCCATTCCCAATCCATAGAATTCGGCGGCCATATAAGACCGTTCTGGGCTATCAGCTTTGTTTGCAGCAATAATGACCGTTTTTTTAGAGGTCCGAAGGATTTTTGCAAAGTCCTTGTCGAGGTCCGTAAGCCCGGCGATACAGTCTACCATAAACAGGATCACCTGGGCTTCTTCGACAGCCAACTTTACCTGTTCTCTGATTGCTGCTTCAAAAACGTCTGCCGAACCCACCACATAACCACCGGTATCAATAACTGTGAACGAACGACCAGTCCAATCAGCTTGCCCATAGTGTCGATCACGGGTTACCCCGCTTTCATTATCCATAATTGCCTGCCTTCGTTCAACCAGGCGATTGAACAAGGTAGACTTACCTACATTGGGGCGACCTACTATGGCGACGATGTTTGACAAATTGAAAATTTACAATTAAAGATTTAAAATTATTTGAGACTATTAAAATTTAGGTTTGTCTTGTGAAACATAATTTAATTCAGGAAAAAAGTTTCGAATTTTCCTTGAAAATCATTCAGGCTTGCAAAGATCTGAAAATCAACCGGGAATATGAACTTTGAAGACAACTTTTGAAAAGTAGTACATCTCGATACTAGTTAGTATTCTAAAAACCAGTTAAAGCAATTTTTAATTCTTAATTTTTAATTGGCATAACCAAACCTCTTTAACTTAACCTGCTTCTTCCGCCAATCCGGTTCTACCTTTACGAACTGCTCCAAAAAGACCTTCTTTTGAAAGAACTGCTCCATGTCGATCCTTGCTGCAGTACCTATTTTCTTAAGGGCGGAACCTTTTTTTCCAATAAGAATTCCTTTTTGACTTTGGCGTTCTACGTAGATCTCTGCGCGTAACCTAATAATGTCTTCCTCTTCTTTGAATTCCGAGATCACTACCTCGCAGGAATAAGGCACTTCCTTTTTGTAGTTCTCGAAGATCTTTTCCCGGATGATCTCGGCGGCAAAGAAACGCTCAGGTTTATCGGTGAGACTGTCTTTGGGAAAATATGGAGGGTGGACAGGAAGATGGCCCATTATGGAATTCATCACCAGGTCTATATTGGTTTTGTGTAACGCTGAGAGTGGAATGATTTCTTTGATTGAGGAATTATTCAATTGTTGCTTCCAGTATTCCATTTTATCCTGAAGTTGGGTCCCTTTAGCAAGGTCAATTTTATTGATGAGCAGAATGACCGGTATGTGGGCTTTAGATATGTTCTGTATCAATTTTAGTTCGCTATCCATTTTCTCACCTAGTTCAACGATCCAAAGAATAAGATCAGCATCTACCAAAGATGACCGCACAAAACGCATCATGTTTTCCTGAAGTTCGTATTGTGGCTGGATAATACCCGGGGTATCGGAGTAAACGATTTGAAATTCCTTCCCGCTTATGATCCCCATGATCCTGTGGCGGGTAGTTTGGGCCTTACGAGTAATAATGGAGAGTCGTTCACCCACAAGAGTATTCATCAAAGTAGACTTACCGGCATTTGGTTTACCTACGATGCTCACAAAACCAGCCTTGTGGGAAAGTCCGCTCATATAATTGCTTTATGTGAATTAACTAAATAAAACCACTCCTCTGAAACCTGACGGCATTAATTTTCCAGTTGGGCACTTGTTTTTTATAATGCCAAGGTATACTTTTGTACTCCCTTAAGCGAAAGGTCATAGAATTGAAATGATTATATAAAGATATATCGCGGGGTGGAGCAGTTGGTAGCTCGTCGGGCTCATAACCCGAAGGTCGTAGGTTCAAGTCCTACCCCCGCTACTAGGAAAGCCTGACACAATGTGTCGGGCTTTCCTGTTTTAATAAACTCATAATGAACAGTTTAAAAGTGTGCTGAAGCCTTAGCGAAGGAGAACGCCCGCTACTAAATTCGGTCGTTTCTGACAGCCTTTATTTCTTACCTAAAACATTTCCGGTTTTTCCCTGCTTAAAATGGCCCTTCCTTTCTTTGTAGATATGGGTTGACTTTGGTCTGGTCTTTTCCGAAATTATATCATCACTAAA
>CAZAWQ010000157.1:0-8655 GCA_964488585.1 uncultured Roseivirgaceae bacterium | reverse complement strand
CATTTTGGTTTGTTGGAAGCTATTGACGGACAAATCTCCAACATGTGTGCACCAAGTACCATAGAGTGGTTATCCTGGAAATGGTAAGTATAGTCCTCCATGAATGACGAGCCTCCGATTAACCCTTTATCCATAACTTTAATACATCGTAGCAAAGCCGCTGTTTTCCAGTCACCTTCAGCTCCAAACCCATAGCCATCCGCCATCATTCTTTGAACAGAAATACCGGGCAACTGAGCTAAACCATCAAGGTCTTCAAAGGTGGTGGTAAAGGCATGATAGCCTCCATCTGTCATAAATGCTCTAATCCCTAATTCAATCTGTGCAGCCTGCTTTAGTGAATTGCTTTTTAACACTTCGTCGCTAACTATATATTCATCTGCATATTGCTCAATAAGGTTTTGCACCGGCTGGTCGCCAAAGTTTTCAATAGCCTTGGTCAAGTCACTGACTCCAAAACCATTAACTGAAAATCCAAATTTAATTTCAGCCTCCACTTTATCGCCTTCCGACACCGCTACGTCACGCATGTTGTCCCCAATTCTTGCCACCTTCATGCCCTGCATTGTATGCCATCCCAATGCTGCCCGCATCCAACTATTTAGTTGAGCAATTACCGAGTCACTTTTCCAATAACCCACAATCACTTTATGATTTTTGCGCATACGACTTAGCAAATGTCCAAATTCGCGATCGCCATGGGCGGATTGATTCAGATTCATAAAATCCATATCTATCTCACTCCAAGGTATTTGTTTGTTGAATTGAGTGTGCAAATGTGTCAGTGGCTTGGAAAGTATATTAAGGCCATTAATCCACATTTTCGCAGGTGAAAAAGTATGCATCCAGGTCACCACACCTATGCAGTTTTTATCACTGTTGGCTTTTTTGAAAATTTCTGTTATTTCCTCGGCTCTGGTTACAACCTGTTTGAACATCAGAGTTATGGGAATCCTACAATGACCGTCCAGAGTTTTAGTCAATTCAATGGCGTTAGCAGCTACTTTTTCTAAAGTTTCCGGACCATACAAGTGCTGACTCCCTACTATAAACCAAACTTGTTTATGATCAGATATTTTCATTTTTGTCCGTAATAAGCATTATCACCATGCTTTCGCTGATAATGTTTGTTGATCAGGGTTTGCTTCAAGCGGCGTGCATCAGGGTTAATACGAATGGTGAGATAAGCCATTTTGGCCAGTTCTTCCAATATTTTGCTATTATATACTGCTTTATCTGCATCTTTTCCCCAGGTGAAAGGTCCGTGATTTCCCAGTAGTACCATTTCAACTTCCAGAGGGTTCAGCCCCCGCTCCTTTAGGCAGTCAACAATCTGCTTACCAGTATTGTACTCGTAATCTCCCTGGATCAGTTCATCGCTAATAGGAGCAGCACAGGGAATATCTTCCCTCAAATGGTCGGCATGGGTAGTACCAAATACCGGTATGTCTTTTTGTGCCTGGGACCAAGCCACAGAATAAGTAGCATGAGTATGTACTATGGAGCCAATTCCCTCCCATGTTTGGAATAAAAATGCATGTGTCTTGGTATCTGATGAGGGCCTTAACTGGCCTTCTATAATATTGCTGTCAAAATCTACCACTACTATATCGTTGACTTTCAGCTTACCATATGGCACACCACTGGGCTTGATGGCAAACACCTTAGATTCACTATCAGCTACACTAACATTGCCAAATGTATAGGTGACCAATCCAAGTTCCGGCAACTTTATATTGGCCTCATAACACTTTTCTTTTAAATCCTGAAATTTCGACATAAGCTATCGGGTTGCGGTACCTTTTTCGATGAAACTTCCCAAGGTATTATATTTTTCATACAAATGTTGATAGACTTCTGACATTTCAGGATCTGGGTAATAGGTAGTAACAAATCCATTGCCCATGGCCTTGATAGCATCCTGTACGGAAGCATGTATTCCAGCTGCCACTGCCGCATACATGGCAGCACCCAACGCCGGGGCCTGCTCAGACTCCGTGATTTTTATGGGCATTTCCAATATATTGGCCAGTGTCTGCATTATAAACGGTGATTTCTTTGCGACCCCGCCAATGCCTACCACTGATTTTATTTTCACACCTTCTTCCTCAAATCGCTCAACGATCTGTTTGGAACCAAAACAAATTGCTTCCACCAAGGACCTGAAAATATGATGAGCGCCAGTCCCCAAATTCAGGTTGATCAAGGCCCCTTTTAAGTACTGGTTGGCGTCAGGAGTTCTACGGCCATTGATCCAGTCAAGGGCCACAGGGGCGCTTTCACTAGCCTGAATTTGTTCAGCTTGACGGGAAAGTGTAACAATTATTTCTTCTTTTAGCCGCTCAAGCTGCTCATCAGATAATTTGAGTTCAGGTAAATTATCAAGCGGCCAGGCCACAATATCCCGGAACCAGGCCAACAGATCACCAAACGCAGATTGTCCTGCTTCCAGACCGATCATTCCAGGTATTACCGAGCCATCCACCTGACCACAAATCCCCCGGACCGTGGTGTTACCTACGGTTTCTACGGATGAGACAATGATATCGCAGGTCGAAGTCCCCATAACCCGAACCAAAGTAAATTCTTCCACTTCAGCACCTACGGCGCCTGCATGGGCGTCAAATGTACCCACACTTACTACGACATCTTGCGATAACCCAAGACTCTCTCCCCATTTTCCGCACAACCTACCGGCGGGTTCATCACTGGTGTAGGTCTCTGAATACAGGTTGGCTTTCAAAGTCAACAAGTATGGATCCAGTTGCCTTAGGAACTGATCATCAGGCAGTCCTCCCCAACTGTGGTGCCACATGGCTTTATGACCGGCAGCACATCTGCTTCTTTTAAAGTTATGCAGGTGCTCTCCTCCAACCAACAAGTAAGTCATGAAATCACAATGTTCCATCCAGGTATAGGCCCCTGCTTTAACTTGTTGGTCATTCCTAATAACATGAAGAATTTTGGCCCAAAACCATTCCGATGAGTAAATACCACCTTCGTACTTGGTAAAATCTTCTCCTCCCCAGGATTTGGCCAGATGATTGATCTCTTCAGCCTCTTTTATAGCGGTGTGGTCCTTCCATAACACCATCATAGCATTGGGATTAGACTCAAACCCAGGTAACAAGGCTAATGGCGTTCCCTGAATGTCTAATGGCAATGGCGATGATCCTGTGGTGTCTACACATATTCCTTTGATATTATGAATGTTAACATCATCTGATTCTATTATTGCTTTAATACAATTCTTCATGCCCTCAATGTGATCCAGAGGATGCTGACGAAATTGATTGATAACAGGATCACAATACAACCCCTGTTTCCATCTGCTGTACCACTGCACATTTTCTGCAAGTACCTCTCCAGTATGAGCCTTTATCAGTACTGCTCTAACAGAGTCAGTACCAAAATCCAGACCGATTACATAATTCTCCCTACTCATTGATGTGCGCTACGGCTCAAAGTAAGTGTTTTATTTTTATAACTGTAAACTTTACATTTATAAATTTTAATTCTTAATTTTTCATCCCTGTAACTAAGGTCGAATCACCGTCCCATCCATTTTTCTAAGCTGGGTCCAGTTATTCAGCTGCACCTCCTGGATAGGGAATTTGGCGGCCACTTTCTCATTGATGTCCACACCCAGGCCTGGGGCTTCGTTCACATACATATAACCATTTTCTACGTAAGGGGCTCCCGGAAATATTTCCTGGATACGTTCGCTAAAGTTGACTGACTCTTGAATTCCGAAATTCCATATGGCAAAATCTATATGGGCATTAGCTGAATGACCTACAGGCGATACATCTCCAGGACCGTGCCAGGCGGTACGAATATTGAAAATCTCACCCAGCCGAGCCACTTTCATGGCCGGGGTGATCCCTCCTATTTGTGAAATATGAATCCGTATGAAGTCAAACAATTGGTCTTTCATGGGATCTACCCACTCATGCGGACTATTGAATAACTCTCCCATAGCAATGGGCACGGTAGTTTGCTGTCGAAGTAATTTAAAGTAGCGGTTGTTTTCCGGTGAAAAAGGGTCCTCAATAAAGAACGGCCGATACGGTTCCAGTTTTTTTATGAGGTTAATGGCCTCAATGGGTTGGACCCGCTCATGAATGTCATGAAGCAATTCCACTTTCTCCCCACAGGTTTCACGGACCTTGGCAAATATGTCCACCACGCTTTTAGTATATACCACCGAATCCATATAGTTATCATTGGGCATACCAAAACCGGCTTTTTTGAAATCCGGGTCTTCCACTGTGAGAGTGTCCCCATATCCGCCCAGCAGTTGAGTGGCACCGTACCCTCCCATCTGGATTCTCACATGCCGGAAGCCTTTTTCCATAAAACCCTGCACACTTTCGGCAACTTGTTCAGGGCTTTTCCCACTAGCATGGGCATAACAATCCACTCCAAAGCGGCACTTTCCTCCTAGTAACTGGTATACCGGCATATTGGCCCGTTTTCCCTTAATGTCCCACAGTGCCTGGTCCAGTCCGCTTAGGGCATTATTTAGTACTGGGCCATTTCGCCAATAAGAACTCTGATAGGCAGATTGCCACATATCCTCGATGTTGTCCACGTCCCTTCCTTTACAAAAATCGTTTAGGTACTTATCTACTGCTGAAACCACAGCATGCGCCCGCTGCCGAAAAGTGGCACATCCAAGGCCGTATAGCCCGGGTTCACTGGTTTCAACTTTCACTACGATGAGTTCAATGCCATGTGGGCTGGTGGCAATAGCCTTTACATTGGTGATTTTCAATGGAGGTAGTCCCTTGGTAGATTTTTTATAAATTCCAGCAGAAATCTGTTCTGGCAAACCCATTAAGCCAAGTCCTCCTGCCAAACTTCCAAGTCCTATTCCTCGTAGCGCAGATCGGCGTTTAACATTTTTGACGTTCATAATTTCATGATTTGATTATCTTACAAATTAGTGCATTAGTAGTGAATTATTATCATAGAGTCTTGGGAACAATAAAACATTTCTAAAATTCACACCAGTCACTTGTCTTATTAACTAAATACATTCATATTCGCCACTTAAACTATTCACACCACTCAAATAGAGTACTCTAATGAGCAGATGTTTCAATTTTTCAGCCGGACCAGCCAACCTTCCCCTTGATGTGCTGAAGCAGGCACAACATGATCTGGTAGACTACCAGGGTACCGGCATGTCGGTGATGGAGATGAGCCATCGCGGAAAAGATTACATGGCTATACACAAAAATGCAGAAAGGAATTTACGTGCATTAATGGATATTCCAGAAAACTATAGCCTGTTGTTCTTGCAGGGAGGGGCGTCTACTCAATTTACGGCAGTTCCATTAAATCTGTTTAGCTCTAACCGCACGGCCGATTATGTGAATACCGGAGCTTGGGCTAAAAAAGCCATCACAGAGGCCAATCGATATGGAAGAGTGCAGATAATAGCCAGTTCAGAGGATAGGAATTTTAATTATATTCCAACACTAACGTCTGGTTCATATTCTGCAGACGCGGACTATATCCATATTACCAGTAATAATACCATCTATGGCACCTGTTTTTCTACCCTGCCTGATGTTGGCAACGTGCCTTTGGTTTGTGATATGTCCTCAGACATCCTCTCCAAACCATATGATGTCTCTAAATTTGGGGTTATCTACGCCGGGGCCCAGAAGAACATTGGTCCGGCTGGTTTGACTATTGTCATTGTACGAGAGGATCTACTGGGAAATGCTTTGGATATAACTCCAGCCATGCTTAATTATCAGACCCATGCAGAAAAGGGGTCTATGTTTAACACGCCTCCATGTTTCGCTATTTATATGGCGGGACTGGTGTTCGAGTGGATGCTTGATCATGGAGGCATCGAAGCCATGGAAGTCAGGAACAAAGAAAAGGCCAATCTCCTTTACGACTTTTTAGATCAATCTCGCCTCTTCAATGCTGCTGTTGAAGGAGATGCCAGATCAATCATGAATATTCCATTCATTACCGGGGACGAAGTACTGGACAACAAATTCGTTGTTGAAGCAGAAGCCAATAACTTAAAATCCATAAAAGGGCATCGTTCAGTAGGTGGTATGCGGGCCAGTATCTACAATGCATTTCCCAAAGAAGGCGTCGAAACCCTGGTTGAATTTATGAGGGACTTTGAAAAAACAAACGGGTAGGTATGGAGTTTAAGATTCAAACATTCAACAATATCGCTTCTGAAGGCCTTAATCGATTCCCTGAAGATCACTATAAGATTGATTCCGACATGGACGCACCAGATGCCATGTTGTTACGAAGTTTTTCGTTGCATAATAACAATATACCAACAAGTGTAATAGCCATAGCACGGGCCGGCGTTGGAGTCAATAATATTCCAGTAGAAGAATGCACTAAAGCTGGAGTGGTGGTATTTAACACTCCAGGGGCCAATGCAAATGCGGTTAAGGAGCTGGTAATAGCTGGACTGATACTTTCTTCTCGGAAAATTTACCAGGGCATAAACTGGGCTAATTCGCTAAAGAGCAAAGGACCTGAAATACCGGCGCTGGTTGAAAAGGGCAAATCGGACTATGCCGGACCGGAGATACAAGGAAAAACATTGGGCGTTATTGGCCTTGGGGCAATTGGCATGTTAGTGGCAAATGCGGCAGAGGGCCTGGGCATGAAGGTAACCGGTTATGATCCTTATATATCGATAGATGCAGCCTGGCAGCTATCCAAATATGTTAGGAAGGCATCAAGTCTTGATGCCCTCATAAGACAATCTGACTACATATCACTGCATGTTCCGCTGGTAGATTCAACACGTGAATTTCTCAATAAATCTAAATTTGCTCTAATGAAAAATGGTGTGCGTATCTTAAATTTCGCACGGGCAGGTTTAATAAACACAGAGGACCTCTTAGAAGCCATTGAGATTAAGAAGGTTGCGTGTGTTATAACAGATTTTCCAGACCAGGTACAATTGAGTAATCCCAATATTATATCCTTTCCCCATATCGGTGCCTCAACACCGGAATCTGAAAAGAATTGTGCGATAATGGCAGCAGATCAATTGCGAGATTTTCTGGAGAACGGAAACATCAAGAACTCTGTAAATTTTCCCTCAGCGGATATCCCACGAACCACCGGATCACGTTTAATAGTAATCAATGAAAACATACCGGCCATGGTGGGTCAGATTACCAATGTTCTTGCGGAACAACAAATCAACATATCTGATTTGCTTAATAAGCACAGGGGAGATATCGCTTATAATATTATTGATCTTGACGACCACATACAGGAAGCACAAATTGAAAAACTCCGGGATATAGAAGGCGTGATTTTCGTAAGGTACTTGCCTGGAGTGGAAGGTTCTGTGGAACTATAGGTATCACGTCTCAAGCCTTGGTATTTATTTGTTTATCCGCCAGTCCAAGTGCGCGGCCTAGGAGAACTTATCATTCATCATTCATCCCTACTTACGTGTTTCAATCGTATCACTACTTTGTCTCCCTGTTTTAGCATCAATTGGCCCGGTTCAAAATAATAATTAAAGCTTTGATCGCTGATTAATTTCAGAAACTGATCGCTCCCTTCCATTTTAGGGCAAGCCATTCGGGTTGAGCCCATGGCGCTGAATCTGAGTTCACCTTGCTGATTTTCCATTTTTCCAAAAAAACGGTTACAGCCATCATGACCAGACACCTTTCCTTCTTCCGAATAAAGCTCTAGAGTTGGCGCACCATTGCTAAAATCAGCAGATTCAATTTTCTGACCATTCATTTCCTCAACTACCCAGATATTATGTAACCGGCTATCTAAGAAGTAACGGCCGCAACCTTTAAACTCCGCGTAGTCAATTTCATTTGATAATTTTGCCGATACCGTTACGGAAAACGGAAATTGCTCTCCTGACATGTTATCCATGCAGGTGTCCGGTATTATCGATACAATCAGTTCTCCCTGGTCTGTTACCGCCCGGTATCGCTCAACCGGAAAGTCCTGTGCAATATCTGGTTTTGGCACCGGAGTGATTATTTCCTCAGGGTGGTTAAGTGATTTAAAATGCATCCTTTTGTCAAAGTCAATTTCCAGCACCCATGACGGTTCATTTCCAGTGGCTTTGAAATCAATAAAGGTCATTTGTAATGATTCATTTTTTTCATCGATACTGTCCTGATTATCAGATTGTAATTGAGTTCCAGCAGAACATCCGTATATACCATAGCAAATGACTAGGGCACATAGACATTTATGTAGCACATAGCTAGTAAATTGAAGTATTAAGTGAAATACATAGGTTTTCGCATTATATGTATTATATTTGCCATGCAAACACAGTTAATTTGAGAATAATACATTATTTATGCCATCTAGTTGATGGAGAACTAGTAATGCAATCAGTAAGTGAGCAAAAATTATGAAACTACCCAAAGTTGGCATTGGTCTATTCCTACAAGGAGACCCAAGAGTTAAAGGCAAGGAATATTACATATACTGCCGAATAACTAAAAAAGAATATCGCCCAGTGGTTGTATCTACAGGATTAAAAGTATTGAAAAGGTACTGGAACAGTAATAGGTCTATGGTTAAACCAAATCACGATGGCGATCCATACGAAATGAATGCAGAATTGAGTGAGTTGCGGGGAGATCTACATGCCATTTTAAAAAA
>CAZAWQ010000156.1:0-8678 GCA_964488585.1 uncultured Roseivirgaceae bacterium | reverse complement strand
GCTAATATGACTTTTCAACCAGCCAAGATAGGTCATGGAATAAAATTCCAACGTGTTGACCTTCCCAATCAACCAATTGTGGATGCAGATGTTGACAATGTTGTGGATCTTTCCCGGGGAACCACAATCGAGCAAAACGGGGCCAGAATCAATACCGTTGAGCATACATTGGCAGCGTTAGTAGGATTGGAAATTGACAATGTACTGATACAACTAGATGGCCCAGAGCCTCCAATTATGGATGGAAGCTCTAAAATGTTTACAGAAGCAATAGAACTAGTTGGAACAGAGGAACAAAATGCCCTTCGAAACTTCTTCGAAGTGCCAGAGGCAGTTTTCTTCAGGGATAAAACAAGAAACGTCGAAATCGCAGCGTTGCCATTGGATGACTACCGGGTTACGGTAATGGTTGACTACAACTCCTCTGTACTGGGCAGTCAGCATGCCTACCTGAATGATATCAGTGACTTTAGCAAAGACATTGCTAATTGTCGCACCTTCTGTTTTTTACACGAGCTCGAAATGCTTCACGAAAACGGACTGATCAAGGGGGGTGACTTAAATAATGCCATAGTTGTAGTAGACCGAGAGGTGAAAGATAATGAGCTTGAATCACTAGCCAAGCTATTTAACAAACCTAAGGTTGAAGTTAAAAAAGAAGGAATTCTTAACAACGTCGAGCTAAGATACCGCAATGAACCTGCACGGCATAAGCTATTGGATATAGTCGGCGATCTGGCTTTGGTAGGAAGACCGATTAAAGCCCAGATACTGGCAGCCAGGCCGGGACATGCCGCTAATGTGGCTTTCGCGAGAAAATTAAAAAAGGCCATGCTTGAGTCTGACTCCAAAGCGCCTTCCTATAATCCAAAACTACCTCCGGTACTGGATATAAAACAGATCGAGAGTCGACTACCACACCGATACCCGTTCTTGTTGGTCGATAAAATTTTTCACCTGGACGAAAACAGTGTGGCAGGCGTCAAAAATGTGACCGTGAATGAGCCTTTTTTTCAAGGTCATTTTCCTGGAAACCCAGTCATGCCAGGGGTTTTGCAAATCGAAGCAATGGTCCAGGTGGGAGGAATTCTGGTGTTAAATACAGTTCCCGATCCTGAAAATTACTGGACTATGTTTTTAGGTGTAGAGAATTTTAAGTTCAGAAAAATGGTACTACCAGGTGATACGCTGGTATTGCATTGTGACCTCATGGCTCCTATCAAAAGAGGCATCGCCAAGATGCGTGGAAGAGGTTATGTGGGAAGTCAATTGGTATGTGAGGGTACCATGATTGCACGTATCGTACGTAAGGATACATGAACCAACCACTGGCATATATCCACCCTCAGGCCAAAATAGCCTACAATGTGGTTATAGAACCTTTCGTTACCATCGATAAAAATGTAGTTATCAAAGAAGGTAGCTGGATCGGTTCCAATGTAACTATTATGGAAGGTGCCCGAATCGGCAAGAATTGTAAGATTTATCCTGGCGCGGTGATTTCGTCGACACCTCAAGATATGAAATACGAAGGAGAGGAAACAATCGCTGAAATCGGAGACAATACCATTGTTAGAGAATTTGTTACCATCAGCCGCGGTACAGTTGATAAACACAAAACCATAATAGGGGCGAACTGTCTGATTATGGCCTATGCGCATGTTGCTCATGACTGTGTAGTTATGGACAACTGTATACTTGCAAATGCTTCTCAGGTAGCAGGACACGTGTTAATAGAAGAGTATGCCATAATTGGAGGCGCCTGCGCAGTACATCAATTTGTGCATATCGGAGCCCATGTTATGGTGTCCGGTGGCTCCTTGGTAAGTAAGGATGTTCCTCCTTTTACCAAAGCAGCAAGGAAACCGCTTAGTTACTGCGGGATCAACTCCATTGGTTTAAGACGTAGAGGATTCAAGAACGAAAAGATCAACGAAATACAGGAGATCTACCGCCATATATTTCTAAAAGGTCTTAATAACAGCAAAGCCCTGGACTTTATTGAACTTGAATTGAGCCCTTCCAAAGAAAGAGATATTATTATTAATTTCATCAGAAATTCCAATCGAGGAATAATGAGAGGTTATTCCATGATCCGGTAAATGGAGATTATACTGGATAAAGTATCCAAACGTTTCAATCAAGATTGGCTGTTTAAGCATCTGAATTATCAGATTTGCACCCCTGTCTCCTACGCTATAACCGGCCCCAACGGATCAGGAAAAACCACTTTATTGAAGATCATATCAGGGATGATTCCTTGCACTACCGGTGAAGTAAGGTACCGGCAAAATAGCCAAACCATTGACCCAGACTGCATATATAGATATATATCCTTCGTGGCTCCATATATGGAATTGCCCGAGGAATTAACGCTCAACGAGTTTTTTAAATTTCATTTTGGTCTTAAGCCTAACTTGGAAGGACTATCTTCAAAAGACATTGCAGCAAATGTGGCTTTAGAGCATGCTTTATGCAAACCACTGCATACCTTTTCAAGCGGTATGAAACAACGGGTAAAACTGGCACTTGGAATTTTCTCCTCTACTCCGGTTTTACTGATGGATGAACCCACCAGCAACCTTGATGAATCAGGTGTTTTTTGGTATAAGCAAGAAATAAAAAGAGTTAAGCCCAAAAAACTGATAATAATAAGCTCCAACCAAAGCACAGAATACGACTTCTGTGACCAGGTAATTCAACTGGGGGGGTAAATGAATAGGTATGCTTTCCTAAGAAGTAGAAGAATTCAGAATTTCTTACATTCAGGGGTTTTAGAATAGAATAAACTTTAAACTATTGCGTTTTTTGTCTATACTTGACCTTATTTTTAGCCCACTATGAATACAATAAGTAAAATTACATTAGTACTTTCTTTGTGCTGGATTTTTATTTTCTCAGCTTGTAGTAGCAGCGATGATGTAGGTGACCCGCAACTAACTCCCGAACAAATTCAAACAGCCAAATTAATTGGCCGATGGGAGCCTGGAACAGTAATCCAGGAGATCGACGGAGACGTTACTGACGATCGATTTGGAGATTTTTCTATTACTTTCAGCGCGGATGCCGAAGGTAATAGCAAGAAATATACCATTACCAATTCCGGAGGAGAAGCATTTGAAGCTGGAACTAAAGATTGGAATTATATTGGAGGAAATTTAAATAAAATCGAAAGAATTGACAATGGTTTTGAATTCGATATTGCATTAACCAATGGTGATACTGAGCTACAAATCACTCTTACAGTTGATGAATCCGGAATCCCCTTGGGACGAACCTCGAATACCACCGGAGGCTACTCTTTTAATCTGGAAAAGAATTAATCCCTCATTTTAGGGTTACCAGGGTTACTCCTGTCCCTCCTCTTTCAACATGTTCATCCTGAATGGATTGAATGGAGGAATCATCTTGCAAATATTCTCTGATCACGGTTCTGAGTATTCCATCCCCTTTGCCATGAAGGATGCTCAGGTTAGTCATCCCCAACAGTATACCCTCATCAATAAAGCCCATCACCGCTTTCAAGGCATCATTTGCTCTGAAGCCGCGTACATCCAGTTGAGTGGAATATTGAGCTCTTTTTTTATGGATCTCTAAATTGGTTCTGACTGGTTTAGGAGCATCTTGTTTTGCTTTGCCAATCTTTTGAAGTCGTTCAATGCGTACTTTCGATTTTAAAGCCCCCATAAGTATCATAGCAGATTTACCTGATATACTTATTACCTCTCCTCGGGCCTGACTTTGCTTAATACGAACCAGATCACCAGTTCTTATCGGACCAGGGACTACGGTAATTTTCTCCTTTTCTTTGATAGGCTCTGGTTGGTTTTTTTTCCTGAAATCATTTAGTTCCCTACGCACCGCATTTGTGGTAGACTTACGGGCTTTGTTCTCTTGTATGCTTCTAATGGTAGCCTCAATTCTTTGATTTGCCTCCGCTAGTAATTCCTGGGCATCACTTTTAGCCTTATTGATAATGTCATTCCGGGTACTCTTTACTTGAGTTAATAATAGTTCATATTTAGATTTTTGTTCCTCCAGAGAATCTTTTAGTTTTTGGTTTTCCCAATTATACTCATCAAATCTTTGCTTTTCCTGTTCCAATTCACTGACCAAGGTTTCAAATGACACAGAATCGTGGCCTATTTTGGACTTTGCATCTTTTAGAATGAGACTCGGCAGCCCTATCTGTCCCGCGATTTCCAAAGCAAACGAGCTACCGGGTCTACCGATATCCAGAATGTATTGTGGCGCTAGCTTCTTCAGATCAAACCTCATGGCTGCATTTACCACATACCGGGCTTCCTCGGCATACTTTTTTAAATTTCCATAGTGAGTAGTTACCAAACCCCTCGCCCCTCCGACTACCAGTCCAACAAGTATGGATTCAGCAATGGCACCTCCGAATTGGGGTTCGGTTCCCGTTCCAAACTCATCGATCAAAAACAGTGAATTATTGTCGCAATGCCTAAGAAAGTACTTCATATTCTTAAGATGACTACTGTAAGTACTTAAATCACTTTCTATGGACTGTTCATCGCCAATATCAATAAATAACTTTTTGAAACAACCCATGGCTGATTCTTCGGCCACTGGGACCAACATTCCGGACTGCAGCATTAGTTGAAGCAGGCCCACGGTTTTTAGACAAACTGATTTACCCCCTGCATTAGGTCCGGATATAACAATCACCCTTTGTCCTTCATTAATGGCGATATTGAGTGGTACTACCGGTATGCCCATTTTCCTATTTGATACTATCAATATTGGATGGATGGCATTTTTCAATACTATATCACTGGAATCAGTAAAATTAGGCTTACAAGCATCTAGTTGAACGGCTACTTTGGCTTTTGCCCTGGTGAAATCCAGATCGGCAAGAAAATCCTCTGCCTTCAATAACTGATCTTTTCCCCTCGCAACTTTTGAGGTAAGGGAAGTAAGGATTGATATGATCTCACGGTTTTCCTTAAAATGGAGCTCTCGGATCTCATTGTTCTGGTTGAAAACTTGAATTGGCTCCAGAAAAACAGTCTTTCCTGTGGTTGACTCATCTATTATCAGGCCCTTAATACGGCGCTTGTGTTCGGCATGCAATGGCACCACCAGCCTGCCATCACGAATTGTAAGGCCAGTTCCTTTCTCAGTATACCCTTTTTCACTTGCTTGTTTTAGTATGGATTCCAGTTCCTTTTTTGCCTTACCCTGCTTATTTCGGATCTCCTGCCTTATCTTTTTTAACTTGTTACTTGCGCTATTTTTTATCTCTCCCCTGTTATCAAAGGTATGGTGCAAACTATTTATTAATTCATCCTGGACTACAATGTTGCTTGAGGCATTTTTCCAAACAGGATACTCCTGCTCATATTTTATGAAGTACTTTACACAAAACTTGGTTAGTTCAAGGTTAAGTTTCAATTGAAACAACGATTCTGAAGACATATAGTAGCCAATCACACTACTTCTTTCGAGTTCTGACGCTAATTCAAATCCCCTTACCTCAGGAAAAGAATCGCCCGCGGTCATTTGCCTCATCTGCTCCTGAGTGGAGTTTAATAGCTTGTTTATGGTGTGGTAATCCCCAAGGACACTCATTTTATTAACTTTGTCCTTCCCCAAATCACAGCCACAACAAGATCCGATTAGGATCTTGATCTTATCAAATCCCAATTTGGATTCCATTTGATGGGGATAAAGTTGCATCATTGAATGCTATTGTTCGCTGTCTAACATTTTTTCGCGTAAGCTTAAGCTGTCAATTACGGCGTCATAGATTTCAACCAGCTCATTCACTTCATGCAAATAATAGTGGTAGCTCTCTATGAACTGCTCAGAATCGATATTATGCTTCTGGTAAAGTTCCTTCTCCAGATCTAAAAAAATTAGTTCTAGAGAGTCCCTGCTTATTTGAATTGTTTGCAAGTTTCCCTCGATTTGATGTGAGTCAATCAAGAAAGCTACCATTTGTTCTTTGGTCATGAGATTCAATGGTTTGTCTCCCGATTGAGAAGAACATGCGAAGGCTATCAACAGAATTAAAAAATACTTTTTCACGATGAAAATTACTTAAATAAGTTCTAATTTTAAACTTTAGATCAATTCTGTATGAGGGAACTGCTCAACAAATTAAGGAGATATGAGATCGAGATAAGGAAGGCTATCACCTCGCAAATGCAGGGCAATTTTCATTCCATTTTCAAAGGCTCCGGAATTGAATTTGATGATGTCAGAGCATATCAATACGGAGATGATACCCGCACAATCGATTGGAATGTAACCGCTAAAGGTCACGGAACTTTTGTAAAGACCTTCAAAGAAGAAAAAGAGCAAACAGTCATCTTTATAGTGGACCTTAGTGCCAGTCAGGAAATCGGCGCCAAGGGCAAACAAAAAATCGACATAAGTAAAGAAATTTGCGGAGTGCTTGCATTGTCTGCAATCAAGGAATCCAGCCAAGTTGGACTAATTGGGTTTACAGACCAGAGAGAGCTGTATATTAAACCATCCAAGGGCATGAAGCACGCCTATCAGATTATTACCAGTTTGTTTAATTACCAGACAATCTCTCGTAAAACCGACCTCAACAAAGCTATTGCCTTTGCCCTTAACCTGGTAAAGAGACGCAGTGTGATCATTTTTATTTCCGATTTTATCGATGATAACTACTGGAAAAACCTGAAAGCACTATCCAAGAAACATGACCTGGTAATTATTCACCTTTTCGATAACAGGGAATCGAACCTCCCTCGATTAGGGATTATTCCCTTACTCGACAAGGAAACCGGTAAAACTCATTGGATCAATACTTCTTCCCCTTCATTCCGCCAGAGGTTGGTTGACACTTTTGATTCAAAACAAGATGCGCTGCAACAATTCTGTAAAAAACATCAGGTGAATTATCTCAGTATAAACACTCAGCATAACTATATTCCAATGCTTATAAAGTTGTTCAAACTGAGAAATAAAACCAAGGCCAAAAGTGTATAAAGTATTGATTATTTGTGGTACTCTATTGCTTGAGACCGTGGTAATTTTGGGACAGGAAATAATTCCAAGAGGATATTTTTCCAAGGATACTGTTCAAATCGGCGAACATATCGATTTTACTATGGTAGTAGATTACCCCAGAGAATTGGAAGTATTATTCCCAGATTCCACATATGATTATTATCCCTTTGAATTCCAAGGAAAAAGCTATTTAAGTACCATCTCGGATGAAACCACCAGCAATGACAGCGTGGTCTTCCACCTGGTTACTTTTGATCTGGATTCCATTCAAAAGCTGGAGCTTCCAATTTTTCTGGTTATTGCCGGTGATTCAACCAAGGTCTATTCAAACTTGGACAGTCTTTTTCTGCAATTGGTAATCACCGAAAATATTGACTCGCTTAACGTACAAGAGACCATTGCTTACCAAAAGGTCTCTAAGGCCTTCAATTATCCCTACCTATTAATCGCCTTAGGGATAATAGTGGTAATAGCCATCTTGATAGCGGTTTTCTTCGGCAAGGCTATTAATAAACGATTTAAGCTCTATAGATTGAGACGTGCTCATTTGAAATTTCTTGAAAAATTTAAATTACTCCAAAATGAAGGGCTTGAGTCATCCGACAAAACCGAACATCTATTGGGTTTCTGGAAGGCTTATCTGGAACGGTTGGAGGGAATGCCATATACTAAACTTACCACCAAAGAAATTATAACATTTGAACAGAACCAAGAGTTTAAAGAAACGCTTCGGTTATTAGACTCTAACATCTATGGTGAATTTAAAAAATCTGATATAAACGGATTGGTCTCCAAGCTTAAAGAGTTTGGAGTAGATAGGTTTATCCAAAAAATAGATGAATTAAACCATGTTTAAGGAGATGCTTGAGGTAGGTAGTTGGTTTAATATGGAGTGGTTCAAACCAACAACACTCCAAAGTTTTGACTGGGAATACCCGATTTGGCTTTACTTGATTCCTTTCGTACCGCTGCTACTCGTTCTTAGATGGCTGTTGCACTATAGATTCCGCCAGAAATTGCCCTCAGCTTTCCCGGATAAGCAACTACAATGGCGTGTCAGTAGCTTACTTCGCCATATTCCTCCAATTCTTGGAATAGTTGTCCTATCACTATTACTGACGGCTTTGGCCAGGCCCCAAAAAACAAACGAAGAAGTGGAACAATGGTCCGAGGGGATTGACATTATGCTGATTATTGACATTTCGCAGTCAATGCAAATCGAAGACTTCCAGCCAAATCGTTTAGAAGCAGCCAAAGAGGTTGCCAGGAAATTTATCATTGGTAGATTTCAAGACCGAATTGGCCTGGTGATTTTTTCCGGTGATGCCTACTCCCTGGCCCCACTAACTACCGACTATGATCTTTTGTTTACTTATATAGATGAGATCAACTTTGATAAGATTGAAAACAGGGGAACGGCCATTGGAAGCGCACTGGCAGTAGCTACCAACCGCATGAGAGAATCTGACTCCAAATCAAAAGTATTGATCCTATTAAGTGATGGTGACAATACTGCAGGAAATATTGATCCTATTACTGCTGCTGAATTAGCCAGTGCATTCGAGATTAAGATGTATACCATCGGTATTGGGAAAGAAGGGCAAGTTCCTTGGGGGAAAGACTTATTCGGTCGAACAAATTATGTTCAAAGCTCTCTTGATGAAACTACG
>CAZAWQ010000155.1:0-2561 GCA_964488585.1 uncultured Roseivirgaceae bacterium | reverse complement strand
GCAACTGCAGAAACAGATGGTGTATTGATCACTTTTGGGTTTACTGATAGCTGCACTGCTTCGAAAACATCACGACCAGCAAGATCGATTGCAGTGGCTTGTTTAAATGTAAGGGTGATATTGGCTTTGTCCGCAGAGATCAAGGCCTTTATAACAGTCGGTACATTACCGCCTGCCAGATAATGCGTTTCCAGATCAGTAGTAGTTACTGGTATACCAGCTTTAATGGCAGTGATCATTTCCCTGACGATCACCCCCGGTGGTACCTTACGTATGCGCATAAACATAAGTTCAAGTAACCCCACTTTTACTCCCGAAAAACGGGCAGTGATCCAAAGGTTTACCGGGATAAAATACAGGAATATAAATATCAGTATTATTGCCAGAAAGATGCCAATCAAAGAAAAAAGATCCATATGTTTATTAAATAGATTTTACAATTATTTTATTATCGTCCAAGTTAGCAATTTCTACCATAGTTTCCGCTTCCAGGTAATTGCCATTGGTTTGTACTTCGTATAATTTATCAAGAAATTCGGCCGTTCCCATGGGGCGCAAATCGGAAATTGATTTACCCTCCATTCCCACTCGGAGTTCTGACTTTTCATGCTCATTCACCTTGCTATCTATGCTTGATTTTAAAGCAAACCTTTGCCAGGTCCCGGCTCGAAGGCTAAAAACCAAGGCCGAAATTGAAAATACCAAAGCGCCAGCCAATATCCAATAACCAATTTCAGGGCCGAAATTTGTAAAGCTTAAAGCAACCCCTCCAACCAACGCCACTAGTCCAAAGATGCCCAATACAGTAATTCCTGGGACAAATATTAGCTCAATAATGATAAAAGCGATGCCACAAACTATCAGCAATATTATGGAAATCCAATCACCCATTTCTCAGTACCCAAATAATTTGCCAAAGCTACTAAAATCGTTATTGGCAAACAATCAATAGGCCTTGGCAAAGATCACCTCCTGACTTGATGGTTTACCTGAATAAATACATATGCCTGCCTTAGATTCCTCATTAAGGGGAATACAACGAATTGTTGCCTTGGTTTCGTCCTTGATCCGTTGCTCCGTTTCAATTGTTCCATCCCAATGCGCCCTAATAAACCCACCTTTTGTTTCCAGGACTTCTTTGAACTTCTCGTAAGAGTCCACAGACGTTATATTTTGGTCACGAAACTTCAGCGCCTTCTGGTAAATGCTGCTTTGCATCTCAATTAGTATTTGTTGTATTGCCCTACCGATGCCCTCCTGACTATGAATTTGCTTTTCTGAGGTATCTCTGCGAACCATCTCAGCGGTAGAATTTTCGAGGTCTCTGGACCCCATGGCAATTCTTACCGGAACACCTTTTAACTCATATTCTGCAAACTTCCATCCAGGTTTATGGGTGTCTCGGTCATCGTATTTTACCGAGATATCCAGCTCTTTCAGTTGATGAATAATACCTTGTACGGTTACTGATATCGCTTCCAACTGCTCTTCATTCTTGAAAATTGGGATGATTACCACCTGAATTGGCGCCAATCGGGGTGGAAGAATTAAGCCTTTATCGTCAGAGTGGGCCATGATCAAAGCCCCCATTAAACGAGTACTGACCCCCCACGAAGTACCCCACACATATTCGAGCCCCCCTTCTTTGGTAGCAAACTTTACATCGAATGCTTTAGCAAAATTTTGTCCCAGGAAATGAGATGTGCCAGCTTGTAAAGCCCGGCCATCCTGCATCAGGGTTTCGATACTATAGGTGTCGACCGCTCCTGCAAATCGCTCAGACTCTGTTTTGATTCCCTGAATTACCGGTAGGGCCATATAATCCTGGACAAAATCCGCATAGACTTGAAGCATCCTGAGCGTTTCCTCTCTTGCCTCGTCCTGGGTAGCATGTGCCGTGTGCCCTTCCTGCCATAAGAACTCCGTGGTTCGCAAGAACAGCCTGGTACGCATTTCCCATCGCACTACATTGGCCCACTGATTTAATTTCATGGGCAAGTCCCGATAGGATTGAATCCAATTGCTGTAAGCATTCCAGATCATAGTCTCTGAAGTAGGTCGAATAATCAGTTCCTCTTCCAGCTTAGCTTCTGGGTCCACTACTACTCCACTGTGATCTTCTGCTTGTTTCAAACGGTAATGTGTGACTACCGCACATTCCTTGGCAAAGCCTTCTATGTGGTCTGCTTCTTTGCTGAAATAAGATTTCGGAATAAAAATAGGAAAGTATGCATTGCTGTGACCGGTTTCCTTAAACATCTGATCCAGCCTGGCCTGTATTTTTTCCCATATGGCAAATCCATATGGCTTTATTATCATACAGCCTCTGACCGGTGAATTCTCGGCTAGATCTGCTTTTTTTACCAACTCATTGTACCACAGCGAATAGTCTTCGCTTTTTTTAGGTAGTCCTTTACTCATTTTAGCTTAAATATTAAAAAAGAACTCAGAATTCGATACTTTTAATTCTGATTTTTTCGAATTAAAAGCCAACTATGGCACCAATTTTGCTCTTTCAATTAAGTGCCTGAATTAGACTCGACAAATATAAGTTTTTAAAG
>CAZAWQ010000154.1:0-3028 GCA_964488585.1 uncultured Roseivirgaceae bacterium | reverse complement strand
TATCATATTCAGACCGTTAATGGCGCACATACTCAGATCAGAGCCAATATGACCAAATTTAAAGGAGTGGCTACCAAATACCTACAAAACTACTTAAACTGGTTTGTGGCTCAGAAAACACTTAAGGACAAACTTGACGGTCTTACCTTTTGGTTATCCTGGTCTGTGGCTATTAATCATATTACAGAAGTTACTTAAAATAGAACACAGCCTAGTAAATTATATAGTAATCTATATAGTTTCAGAGTTGTTGAATTTATAAAATATTTGCCAGAATCCAGCTAGGAAGAGGCTGCTTCCAGGACCTCCTTGATTCTCATGGCAACCACCCGCTCCTGGCCAGGTTCCATCATCCATGTACTTACTTCCATGGCTTCTTTGGTTCCCCTGGTCTGTATAGAGGGATGCCCAAGTATTAACTTATTAATTACTTCTTTCTGGTTAACTTTTACTTTTGATTGGTCCCAGCGTATACGTAGTGTGGGTACCTGATTGGCAATTTCAGGGAAATAGGTTTCTGTAGTTACACCATCTACAGAGACAGCACTTTCACTAATGAGTTTGATCTGTTCTTCCCACATTTTCCATTCCTGGTCGTGGTCTCTGGCCAGATAAATCTCCAGGGCAACCAGCATTCCAAGTATCTCTTCCTTATTTACTTTCATTCCCCGTCCCAAATTGGCTCGGGGAGGGGTGTGCAATCTGGCAGCCTCAATGTATTTTCGTTTTCCCAACAACAAACCAGCACTCTGAGGTCCGCGAAGGCCTTTTCCGCCTGAAAAGGTCACCAGGTCAAATCCCATTTTGGTGTATTTGAATAAATTCTCAACAGGTGGAATATCAGAGGCACAATCGTTTAAGGTTGGAATGCCATATTTCCTACCCATTTCCACCCATTCTTCGTGCTTGATCTCGCCAAGGTTATTGGTCTTGTTTAGGAACCACAACATGGCTGTCTTGTCATTAATCGCCTTCTTCAATTCCTTTGGGGTTTTTATTAGCACTAATTTCGCCCCAACGTTGGTCATAGCACGACTATAACCACCCATATGTGATTCCTGTAAAATCACCTCATCCTTCAAGCCAGTGGTATCAGGCAATTGATCAACGATTTTTTGGTCCATGCCCGAAATCACTCCGGCGGTGGCTATAGTCATGGCTCCAAAACAACCTGAAGATACGGTAGCATACTCACAGTCCAATAATTCCGCTATTCGTTCTCCCACCTTATCTTGAAGACTATCCAAATCCACATAATCGGTAGCGCCAGACCTAATGGTATCCAGCACTTCTTCATGCATCAAACACCCGGTCATTGAGGTAATTGGTCCTGCGCAGTTGATGAATGTACGTAAACCCAGTTCCTTAAACAGGTTTCTAGTGTAGGGCAAAGCCAGGGAGGATGCCGTCTTGGCTTGAGCTCCCGAAACCAACCCCATACCAACCAAACTCCCCAAAAAAGGGAAAGCGGATAGATTTTTTAATAGACTTCTTCTAGTAATCATACTACTTTATAGATTCTGAAATAGTTAGGCGCACAGTAAGTTAATTAAACTCATTCAAACTACCTCCGCTATTTTTGTGATATTCAAAACCTAAATCTTTTTTAGCATTATCAGTAGGGCTTCCGTATCTTTCTTACCAATGAAACCAGAATCTTGGATACAGCAGGCTTCCGCAAACACCTGACCTGGGCAATTTATTTTAACACCTAATTCTAAAACAGGAAAATCATGAACAGAATAACTTTTATCCTTATTATCGTTTATTGTGCTCTTTCAAATTCTATGTATCCCCAGGATATCGACCTCTTAATAAAGGGGGGACATTTGATTGATCCCAAAAATGAAATAAACGAGACCATGGACATTGCCATAAAGGACAACAAGATCCTTGAAGTGGCCAGGAGTATTCCATCCAGTCGGGCCAAAACAGTGGTAGATGCTAAGGGCCTTTACATCACACCTGGTTATATTGATCTACATGTACACAACTTTACCGGTACCCTTAAAAATGCAGCTTATAGCAATGGTTGGAGTAGCGTGGCCCCTGATGGATTTACCTTTCGGGCGGGAGTGACCACAGTAGTGGATCAGGGTTGCGCCGGCTGGAGAAACTTTGACATTTTTAAGGAAAATATCATTGACAAATCAAAAACCAGAGTATTAGCCTTTGTAAATATTGTGGGATCTGGTATGAAAGGTGGGGCTACAGAACAAAATTTAGCTGATATGGACCCCAAACTAGCTGCCATGGCAGTTAAGAAGTATTCAAAAATTATAGTAGGAGTGAAGGTCGCCCACTACAACGGTCCGGAGTGGACCCCGGTAGAAAATGCTGTAATAGCCGGAGATCTGGCAGATGTCCCTGTGATGGTTGATTTTGGCACGCATGACCCACCATTATCTCTGGAAACTCTTTTGATGGAAAAACTGCGACCGGGAGATATGTTGACACATTGTTTTGGCGATACTAAAAATAGAGGACATGTAGTAGATGACAACGGCAAGTTGAATCCATTTACCCTCAGGGCCCAGGAAAGAGGAATTATCTTTGATGTGGGTCACGGAGGTGGCAGCTTCGCATTTTCTCAGGGAATACCAGCGGTTGAACAAGGCCTTAAACCCAATTCCATAAGCACTGATCTTCATATAGGCAGCATGAATGGAGGCATGAAGACTCAATTGAATGTGATGTCGAAATTTCTGAATATGGGATTGACCCTGGAAGAAGTTATTCTCCGGTCTACCTGGAATCCCGCTCAATACATCAAACGTACTGATCTGGGACATCTGTCTGTAGGGGCGGAAGCCGATCTGGCGATAGTGGATTTGCTGGAAGGTGAATTTGGATTTATTGATGTCAGGGGATATCGAATGGACGGCACTCAAAAACTGGAATGTGAATTGACGGTCAAGGGGGGGAAAGTGATGTGGGACCTGAATGGAATTTCAAGGCCGCTGTGGACAGAACAGTAGATCTGCGATCTCAGATCTTGGAACTCTGATCTACGATCTCAGATCTTGGA
>CAZAWQ010000153.1:0-4490 GCA_964488585.1 uncultured Roseivirgaceae bacterium | reverse complement strand
CGGACAAAAGGACTTGTTTATTACCAATGGTTATCCCCGTGACTATACCAATATGGATTTTCTGAGTTTCCTGATGGGTGAGAAACTGAAACAAAATGCCGGAGGAGCCGCACTTACTACCATGGAAACCATTGAAAAAATGCCCTCCATACTATTGCCTAATTACATGTATCAGAATCAGGGTGATCTTACTTTTAAGAATAAAACTGAAGCATGGGGCCTTAACCAGCCATCTCTTTCCAATGGCGCTGCCTATGCAGATCTGGACAATGACGGCGACCTTGATCTGATAGTCAACAATATTAATGAGCCAGCCTTTATTTATTGCAATAACTCCAGGCAAATTAACCACCAAAACAACTCCCTAAAGGTGGTACTGAACGGTGTGGGAATGAATACCAGAGGTATTGGTGCAAAAGTAGTGTTATTCTGTGGAGATGAACAGTATACTCAGGAGGTCATGCCCACCAGAGGGTTTCAGTCTGCAGTTGACCATGTATTGTTGTTTGGCTTAGGGAGAAATGCTCGCATCGACCGGATTGAGGTCTCATGGCCTAATGGACAAGATCAAGAAATATCCGCTCAGGATGCCAACCAAACCATCATCATAGATCAAAAACAGGCATCAGCTAGTGAAACAGATGCTGATGAGATTGCTCAACCAACCCTGTTTACAAAGGTAGAAACAGCTATATTCACCCACCTGGAGAATCCCTATGTTGATTTTAAGCGACAGCAGCTGTTGCTCCATAAATTGTCTGCCATGGGTCCGCATATAGCCGTGTCAGATATAAATGGCGATGGATTTGAGGATATTTATGTGGGTGCGGCCAAAGGTGCAGCAGGTCAATTTTTACTTCAAGGCAATTCGGGAGAATTCAATAAAATATGGGAAACAGAAAAAGACTTTGAGGACATAGGAGTACTTTTCTTTGATGCAGATCAAGATGGAGATCAGGATCTATATGTAATTAGTGGGGGTGCTGACTTTCAGCCAGAAGATCCGGGGCTTCAAGACCGATTGTATAGGAACATTGGAAATGGGAAATTTCAACGGGATGAGCAGGCGTTGCCCGCGATGCGTACTTCGGGGTCCGCGGTTTCAGCAGCAGATTATGATGGAGATGGTGACCTCGATCTATTTGTAGGGGGCAGACTGGTGCCCGGCGCCTATCCAACTGCTCCAAGAAGTTACCTGCTGGAGAATGACGGCAAAGGGAACTTCCGTGATGTCACTGAACGAGTCAATCCCGAGCTGCTGTATCCGGGAATGGTAACAGATGTTCTCTGGTCTGATTTTAATGGTGATGAGATTCCTGATCTAATATTGGTAGGCGAATGGATGCCGGTGAGAATATTCAAAAATACCGTTGGGAAGCTAACAGAGGTTTCGGATATTGCAGGAACCAGCAGTCACACGGGTTGGTGGAACCGAATTGCCCAGGCTGACCGCGATGACGATGGCGATATGGATTATGTTGTAGGAAACTTTGGATGGAACTCCCAGATTAAAGCTTCCTCCAATGAGCCGGTTAGTCTATATAGTAAGGATTTCGACAACAACGGTCAATTGGATCCCATACTCTGTTACTATATGGATGGAGAAAGCTATCCGGCGTTTTCCAAAGATGATATGGAAAACCAATTGCCTATGATCAAGACGAAATACCCAAATTATTCGGACTATGCTGACAAGAAGATTACTGACATATTTAGCAAGGAGGAGTTAGATGCTGCTATGGTTTTGAAGGCCACAGAATTGTCCACTGGCTATCTTGAAAATCTGGGAGATGGGAGTTTTAAGTTTATACCCTTGCCTCTGGCAGCGCAACTTTCACCGGTATATGGTATTATAATAGATGATATCGACGGTGACGGCACCAAAGATGTGGTATTGGGTGGTAACTTCACCGGTACCCGGGTAAAATTTGGCCAGTATGTCGCTAGCTGGGGTACCGTTTTGAAGGGCGATGGACAAGGTGGCTTCGAGGCATTGCCTGGTGACAAAAGTGGGCTGATGGTGAAAGGAGAGGTAAGGGACATAGTCCAAGTAAAATCAGGTAAAGGTGAACGACTGCTGCTATGGGCAATTAACAATGACGGGGTAGTGGTCTATAAAGTGAATCCATGAAACAACTAGTACTTAAAACGCTCTTTATCCTGCTGTGTTCGGCAGTGACTATTGGTTATACTCAGGGGCAATCGGCCACAATCAGGGAAGAATCCCATATGTTAACCACTTATCCGTTCGGTGACCCTAACCCGGTGCCGATATTGACCTCCAATACCAAGATCTATCCCTATCATAAGTTTGAAGGATACAGTCACAATACCCAACAGCAAGCCTGGAAAGTAGTGACCTTAGAAAACGACTTCATACAGGTATTTGTATTGCCTGAAGTTGGGGGAAAAGTGTGGGGTGCTATTGATAAAACTACTGGCAAGGAGTTTATCTATCGCAATGAAGTAATGAAATTTAGAAATATTTCTATGCGTGGACCCTGGACTTCCGGAGGTATTGAATTCAACTTTGGGATCATTGGGCACCATCCTGCTACCGCAAATCCGGTAGATTATCTCATAAGGGAAAATGAGGATGGCAGCGTTAGCTGTATTGTGGGCAGTCTGGATCTGCCATCCCGGACCCATTGGCGGGTGGACATTACGCTCCCGGCGGACAAATCCTATTTTGAGACCAAAGTCTTATGGTACAACCCTACCCCTCATATTCAGAGCTATTACAATTGGATGACCGCAGCAGCTTTTGCTACCGAAGATCTGGAATTTTTTACTCCAGGAGACCAATATCTGACACACCCTGGCGAGGCCAAACCCTGGCCAATTGATAAAGAAGGACACAACTTGGCTGAATTTGGTGAAAATAATTTCGGAGGTAGTAAGTCTTATCATGTAGTAGGGGAGTATAACGATTTTTTCGGCGGGTATTTTCACCATGAGCAATACGGATTTGGTCACTGGGCCACTTATGAGGAGATGCCTGGACAAAAACTATGGTTGTGGGCCCAATCGAGATCAGGAGAGATCTGGGAAGACTTGTTAACTGATACCGATGGCCAATATATTGAGTTTCAAGCGGGCAGATTACTTGATCAATATTCGCCCAGGCAGCATCAGAATCCCATCACTCAAGCACCTTTCGGATCCTACTATTCAGATTCCTGGACTGAATTGTGGTTTCCGTTTAACCAGATCGGTGGTCTGACAGAGGTAAGCCCACAAGCGGCCATGCATGTTACCAGGAAAAATGGTGAGGTAACTATTGGCATCAATGGCCTGGCCAATGTAAGAGGTAATCTGGTGGTGAAAACAGCTGATAAGGAAGTGCTCCGAAAAGAAATTTCCCTGTCGCCAACTGAAATAATTACGGAAAAGGCGTCTATTCCTGCAGGTGTAGAATTCGAAGTAGTGATAGAGGAAATGGATATTCACTATAAAAGTGGATCCAAGAAAAACCAGTTAAAGCGTCCATTTGAATATTCTGAATTTACTAATGTCAGCGCTTCAACCGAGTCTTATAGACAAGGGTTGGAAGAATTACAATACCGGGAATTTAAAAAAGCGAAAGCAGCATTTGAAAAATGTCTTTCAGAGGACCCGTCTCATGTGGAAGCAAGGGTGTCTTTAGCAGAAGTTCTTTTTAGAAATGCTGAGTATGACAAAGCTCTGGAGCTGGTAAACATTGCCTTGGGTATCGATACCTATCGGCCGCATAGTAACTATGTGGCCGGCAATATTTATCGGGCCAAGGGAGATTATGCGAATGCCATGGAGTCCTTTGGCTGGGCAGCGAGATCAATGGAGTTTCGTTCTGCTGCTTATACCCAGATGTCAGAACTGGCACTTGGCAAGGGAAGACTGGCCGAAGCAGATGAATTAGCTCATAAAGCTTTAGATTTTAACAGACGCAATATCACCGCACTGCAGGTTCAGGCAATTATCGCTAGAAAAACAGACACCAAAGACAGGGCCACCAAAGTGCTGTCAAAATTGCTGGATATCGATCCATTAAATCACCTGGGACATTATGAGATGTCAAAGTACCATGCAGACTACCAACTCGCCCAGCACTTTAGAAGTGAATTTGCGGATCAGACCTATCTGGAGCTGGCAATAGAGTATATCAATAAAGGCCAAGAGGAAGAAGCCAAAGAAATATTCTCAAATATTGATGTCCCCATAGCCCGGTTGTGGCTGGCCTATCTGGAACGTGACAATATGGAAACATCCGCAGAGTGGCTGGAGCAAGTGAAAACTGCCTCGGTGGAATTTGTATTCCCATATCGGAGGGAAACGGTCGCAGCATTGGAATGGGCGGAAAGAACTGACAGTCACTGGAAATTCAAATATTACGTGGGATTAATTTATTGGGGAAAAGATCGAATAGCTGTTTTCACCACCAGATTACCTCTTACATTGGCCAGGCCATTGATGCCAATAGTTACCTCACCATTTTTCCTGGTAACATGCAT
>CAZAWQ010000152.1:0-1672 GCA_964488585.1 uncultured Roseivirgaceae bacterium | reverse complement strand
CTATTCCGCCTGGCACGGGAATTTTCAACCGTGCTTACCCATCCGGCTATCCTGTTGCGCGAAGTGCTTTTTCCGGATCTCACCAGGAGTTTTCATGCACGCGACGAGAGCTTTCATACCGTACCCTGGAAGACGGCCTTTTTCGCAGGTTCTGCCGGCATGATGTTCGTAATTCTTTCCCTGTTTATCGGCCGGCCAATACTGGGAGTCGTGGGCGAGGATTATGTCGCTGCGGCGCCGCTGCTCAGCCTGATGCTGCTGGCTGCTACGTTTGAACTTGCCGGCGCATCGCTGCGCGCTGCGGTATACGCGATGGGCAAGGCCGCCTCGATTTTGCGGATTCATGTAATCGGCATCACCACCTATGTGGCGATGTTTTTTGTTTTGACGCCGATTACCGGGCTGATTGGCCCGGGCCTGGCGGCAATAACGTCTTCACTGCTGGTTCTCATACTGACCAGCTTGCTGATCAATCGGATCCTACGCGGTGCAACTGCGCCGAATCAGTAAATCAACGGTTTTCAGTCATGCGGGACCTGCATTTGCAAATACTGTCAGCACAGTATTGATCGTCTCGGGGGCAAGTATTGGCAGAAATGGATAGCAGGGGCCGAATCATGCGCGTACACTATTTATATACATCCTGGTTTTACTTTTTCTTGGTTTTTTGATGTTGCTGTCACTGTTTGTGGGGAGCTTCGCAATATGCGGGCTAACTGCCCGATTTTGAAAGTGAAGCCAGTCTACGCTCATGCACTCCTGCAATGAGTGGAGTTTAACCGTTGTATTTCAAATTGAAACCGCGCTACGTTTAAAACCAAGGCAATAACCGTATGTTCCGGATCGCACATATTTCCGATCTTCACATCCCGCCATTACAGCGTGTCCCGATGAGGGAGTTCGCCGGCAAGAGGCTACTCGGGCTATTTTCCTGGCATTTTAAGTGGAAATCCGAGCACAGGATGACAATACTCGACGCCTTGCTGGCACATCTTCAGAATATTAATCCCGATCATATATGTGTCACTGGCGATATTACCTTTACCACACTTCCCGCCGAAGTTGACAGGGCGGCGGACTGGATGTCCCGGTTGGGCGATCCACAGCGGATCAGCCTCATTCCCGGTAATCACGATGCCTATGTAGCGGGCGCGTTGGACTATGCACTGGCCAAATGGTCCCGCTGGATGCACGATGACGAGGGACGCACTGGCTTTCCTTATCTGCACCGGCGCGGTCCGGTAGATATCGTCGGTCTGTCGAGCGCGGTGGCAACCCCACCGGCAGTATCGTTGGGCCGCATTGGACAGACACAATTGGAGAAAACCGAAGCGCTTCTGAAACGGCTTTCTTATTAGGTTATCAATCTCCCAGTCAATTCTTTAAGGCATTTAAAACTTGGTTCGGCTTAACACCCAATGAGTTTAAAAATCGACCTGCCTGATGCTAATGGCACCAGGAATATCAGAAACAGGGAAAGTTCTGAGTGAATAATTTCAGTCATATTTTCCCCTTAAAACCTTAGCTGGCGGATACGCCACCGTCGATCGCAATACATTGCCCTGTCATATAGGTGTTTACAGGAGACAAAACCATCAACATCATAGCAACGATTTCTTCAGGTTCTCCCAGGCGCTTCATGGGTGCGCCTTTGCTTAAAAATTTCTGCGAC
>CAZAWQ010000151.1:0-48872 GCA_964488585.1 uncultured Roseivirgaceae bacterium | reverse complement strand
GATCTCTGCGGACAAAGCCAATATCACCCTTACATTTAAACAAGCCACTGCAATCGATCTTGCTGGTCGTGATGTTTTCGAAGCAGTGCAGCTATCAGTAAACCCAAAAGTGATCAATACACCATCTGTTTCTGCAGTTGCTGGAGATGGTATACAACTTTTGGCCAAAGCCAGGGTAACCGTGCGGGCCAATATTTCCAGGTTAGTGGGTGGCGCTGGAGAAGAAACGATCCTTGCCAGGGTAGGAGAAGGTATTGTAACTTCCATTGGTTCTGCCGCAAAATATACCGACGTGTTGGAGAATCCTGACAACATCTCCAAATTGGTGTTGGACCGGGGTCTGGATGCGGGGACTGCTTTTGAAATCCTGTCTATTGATATTGCCGACGTGGATGTTCCCAAGGTAGACGCCAACATAGGGGCTAAAATTCAGATAGATCAGGCCAACTCAGACCTTAAAGTTGCTGAGGCCAAAGCTGAAGAGCGCAGGGCCATGGCAGTTGCTAAAGAGCAGGAGATGATAGCGCTAAGCCAGGAGATGCGCGCTCTGGTAATTGAAGCGGAAGCCGAAGTGCCGAAGGCTATAGCCGAAGCTTTCCGTAGTGGGAATCTTGGCATAATGGACTATTATCGTATGAAGAACATTGAAGCGGATACCGGCATGAGAGATTCAATTTCCAAGGCAGATGATTCTGACAAAGGAAAGAAAAAAGATGATTAACCGGGTTAAGGCTTGATAATGTCCCAGGGATACTTCTTGGTCAAAAGGTAGAGATCATTGAACTGGTCATAACTAAGCTCATCATATTTTGGCGGAATCAAAGTCTTTCCTTGTTGGTTGATAAGCCCATACTTGCCATTTTTGGTAACTTTTAGAAGGCCATTCTCCAAAGTTTCTAAACTGCTATATCCAGGATACAACAGCACATTACCTTTGATGTCAACTAATCCGACTTTTTGGCCCTGATAACAAAGGAATTGGCCTTCACTAAATCGTTCCAGTCCATCGTACTCCAATGAAAGAACAACCTCACCGGTATTATTGATTAGCCCATACCGGTTATTCTGAGAAACAATTGCAAGATCATTAATGAAGTGATCAACAGTCCCGTATATTGGTTGCACTTTCAATCGTTCCAATCGATCAATAAACCCCCATTTCCCCCTTATCTTTATCGGAGACATTTCCTCGTTGAATACGCCAATGTCCTCATATCGATTGGCTATACGAAGCTTTCCGTTAACATCAATGAACCCATATTGATCATTGATTAGTACGCCGATATAACCTTCATCCAGGGTCTTCATCTGCTGGATTTCAGGAATTCTGGTAAAAGTACGCTGAGAGATGTTAAAAATGCCTTTTCCGTTTTCGTCCTCGAATTGGTAGTACCGCGGATCTTCTCCAAAAACGCTTAATATTTGGTATTGTACCGAGAGCATTTGCTCACCTTCTAATGATATTAAACCATACTGGTGGTCCTGGTTCTGTTCGATTACCCCGGTTTCTGTGGCTTGCAGTTGGTTAGACGTTTGGTAAACTACCTCCTGACGGGTATTTGCCAAGCCGTAATTTGTATTGGTCCTAAACAGGTATGTGTCCTTGGTTATTTTTTCAAGTGTGGTAAATCGAGGTTTAATGAGCCAGTTTCCGGATTTATCAATCAACCCCCAGCTACCCAGATAATTAGCATAGGCCACGTCCTCTTCAAAGTCAGCTACTTCCTGATATTGAGGTGGTATTACTTCGGTACCGCTATTATCGATAAAACCCCAGCTATTCTGTCTTTTTACTGCGAATAGGCCTTCATTTGCAGGTCTGATTTCCTGGTATTCCCTGGGAGTAACTTTTTGCAACGTTGAATTAAGCAGGCTCCATTGGCTTTCTTGAATCGCAACACCCAGATAATTGTCCTTGATCCAAACCGCTGCGTTGGTGGTGGGCATTATTACCTCTCCAGCAGTATTGATCACCCCAAAACGGCCACTACGTTTGATAACGGCCATACCATTACTGAAGTAAAATAGTTGGGTTTGGGGAAAGGATTTTATCACTTGTCCATGAACATTTAAAAGTTGACTATTATCCATACCCGACCCTACTAATACACCCTCTTCTGCTTTTCTTAAGTTCTTCAATTGGTGAGAGGCAATAAGTTGGTTTTGAGCATTCCTGATTTCGTAGGTATCAAACACCTTACCCCTAAATTCCTTTCCCTTTAATTCAATCACATGATATTTGATAGGAACAATTATCTGGCCGGATGCATCAACCAGTCCGGTCATTTCATGATCCATGATTATAGCGAACTGATTATTTAAAGGTTTAATCAGTGTGTATTTAAAAGGTAGCACCTCCTGGTAGGATAAGTTCATCATTCCGTATTTCCATTCAGCTCCCACCTTCTTAGAAGCCACAACATGGTTGTTAAATAGATTAAGTAGCCCGTATTCAAAATCTAATACCACATTCCCATTCAAGTCTATAATGCCGTAGCGTTCTTCCTGTGGTAACACATCCTTATTTGAAGCCACAATCAATTGTCTGTTGAGAGGGAACAGGTTGAGATAGTTGGGGGATGTTATTTTCTCGTTATTGAGCGTTATCAATCCCCACCGTCCGTCTTCTTTATATCCAATTACATCATCCAGCGGATGAAATTCACCAATGGACCAGCCCAAATCATCGTATTCGGCAGGAATAACAACTTGGTCTTGTGAGTTGCGCAGACCTTTCTTAGAGTTTTTCTGGAAAATAACATATTCCTCCCCATCGGTTGCCGCGGATATTTTGTTCTGGGTAAAAAACAGGGAAATCAAAAAGACCCCCCAAAGCAAAAACTGCAGTTTACCTATGATTAAAGTACGATGATTACTTTCCACGTAGTTCTCAATTATAACCAAATTAACGCAAGTAATGGATAAGTGAGGAGATAGCCAAGTGGATAGATTGGATTTAACGGCAAAAACTTACAGGTCTAAGAAAGCCTGCATTATTTCTTTTCAGGCGATATAGTTTCTTTTTCTAGGTTAAAAAGGTCGTTTAGAACATCAATAAGTGTTTCAGCGTCGCCCCGTCTACAGGCTGCCTTCAACTGAAGTACTGGTAGTTTGATCACCTTCTGCATGATACTTTTGGTCAATTTCTCCATTATAATGGCTTCATCATTGGAAACATCCTTCAAATATCTAGCGATTTCCTCTTTCCTGATTTGTTCCAATGCATTCTTCAACTTATTGATAGTAGGATTGACGCTCATGTCCTTACTCCAATCATCAAAATCGCCAATAGCCTCTGCCAATAGGGACTCAACTTTGGGAATGGAAGACAAACGACGTTTTAAGGCATCATCAGCACGTGACTTAATATCATCGATGTTGTAAAGTATTACTCCATTAATTTCTTCTATCTCAGCTTCCACACTACGGGGGACACTTAAATCTATAAAATACTTAAAATTGCTTATGGGCATTTTTGATACAAGCTCCTGGCGAATCAACAAATCGGTACTATTAACCGCTGAAACTACTACGTCAACTTTAAAAAGATGATCTTCAATAGCATCAAAAGGAACCGCCTTAAAGCCACATGTTTTGGCTAGGTTTTCAGCTTTGTCCCATGTACGATTGGCTAGGAGTACCTGGTAATTCTGAAAGTTCTTATGATCTGAAATGTTCAAACACAAATCGCCACCCACGTTTCCTAGTCCGATGATCAGTATTTTGGGGTCCTCTAGATTAGCCGTTAACTCGGCAATTAACTCAAGTGCAGCATAACTGATGGAGGCAGCTCCATCCCTAAAGGCGGTTTCCTGTACTACCTTCTTATTGATATAGAAGGTAGTATGTAGTAAGCGGTGTAGAAAAGGCCCTGCCATATCAGCATCAGCAGATAATTGATAGGCTGTTTTTACCTGATTGGTTACTTGCATGTCTCCAACGATTTGGGACTCCAGGCCTATAGCCACTCTAAACAAATGTTCTACAGCTTGCCCATGATCAGTGATGTTTTTGAAATAACCATTGAAATCTTTAGCGTCTTGGTTTTTTTGAATCGCCAGGATTTTGATCAGCTCTTCACCGAGATCTTCATCCGACCCGTAATAAATTTCACTCCGATTACAGGTTGACAAAACCAAAACATCTCGCAATGCAAAAAGTTCTCGAACACGTTCTAAAACTTGCATGGTTTCTTCGGAGTCTAAAGCCATGCGCTCCCTTACTTCTACAGAAGCAGTTTTATGAGAAATACTTATGACTTTGAAATGATTGTGCATGGAAATTTCGCGACTAAAGACAAAGTTAATATGAAATGCTATAAATTAAACTTTTTGCTGCTATTTATAATCGTTCTACGACATTACTTCAGTTCAGGTTCAAAAAGTACATAATTAATCCAATTTGAGCCTGCAATGAGTTATTATCCCAGTAAATTTCCCGTTTTGTACAGAGCAATAATATGTTGGGTCAGGGGTAGTTTTGGATTTTCCAGAACTGAAGCAAACGGCTATCTGGTTTTAATAACCCTGCTTATGATAGTTCATTTTGGGGTTAAGCAATACTCTTATACTCCTAAATTCGACTTTGAAGACACTGGCTTCCAAGATAGTATTTCTCAGATACTTTCAGCATTTCAGGACACTGTTCCTTTAAAGTCTAACTCAATTCCAACATTTAACCCCAATACAATTGCTTATGACAGTCTAATCTTATGGGGATTAGATCCATTTGTTGCTGCTAATATGATCAAGTACCGAAAGGCTGGTGGGCGTTTTGACCAACCGGAAGACCTTAAAAAAATATTTGGAATGACTGATTCAATATGGTTGGTTGTTGGTCCCAAGGTTGACCTTGTTCCCATGGATATTCAATCGAATATAAACACAAAAACGGTACAAAGATTGCATTCCAGGAAAAGCACTCCTCATGCCACCACGCCAAAAGACTTGAATAGGGCCGACAGTATTTGGTTGAAAAGAATTTATGGCATAGGACCAGTTTTGAGTAAACGAATCATAAAGTATAGAGATTTATTAGGGGGTTTTTATTCAACGGAACAACTTAATGAGGTCTATGGGCTTTCACCAGAAGTATTAGCAAATCTCAAAAGGAAACTTTTTATTCAATCCGGCAGTGAACTCAACAAGATTGATTTAAATATTGAGAATTTCCAACAAATTGCCTCACACCCTTATATTACATTCAATCAGGCTAAGGCCATAGTTGCCTACAGGGACCGACATGGTTCTTTTAAAAGTGTTGAAGAATTAAAAAAAATACATTTAATCGACGATAGTACTTATCTTAGAGTTTATCCATATCTGGATTTCTGATTTCGGCCTATTTTTTAGAATTTGACCTCCATTCAACCATGCACAGGGTACTCAAATCATATCTGCGCCGCCTTACCAACCTGACATCCAGGAACAAATCGTTGTTGTTGCTGAGGTTGGCGGCTGGTCGATTTCTAGATATAAATGAACTGGATTTTCTTAACAATAAGCCAGCCTTTTCCGTTGTAGAACAACTTATTAAGAGAAAGAAAGATGTATTCCTTTGCCGTGTGCTGGACAGCAGGGATGAAACCAACAATAATGTAAGTCAAAAGCTGAGAAAATTATCACGTTTTGACCGGTTTGTACTAGAAGAACGTGGTGCTAAAGACCTATTCGTGGCGTGGCCATTTGCCTGTGGTTCTTTTTCCGATGGCACGCTGGTACGTGCCCCTTTGTTGTTTTTCCCGGTCTCCCTGTATAGGGAGGAAAACGGTTGGATCCTAAAGACCAGAACAGAGGAGTATTGCTATTTGAACCGGAGTTTTCTCTTGGCATATTCACATTTCAACAAGATTCCGGTTGATGAACAACTCATGGATTTCAATTTTGAGGAGTTTCCTTCAGATAGTAGATCCTTTCGCGTGGCCCTCTATGAATTATTTAAAGAAAGTGGTATTGAATTAAACTTCAATCAACAGAATTTCACTGATAACCTATTGCCATTCAGGGCGTTCAACAAAACAGAATATAGGGATCGCTTTAAACATGGTACTATTACCTTACAGCCGGAGGCAGTATTGGGTTTATTTCCACAGGCAGGGTCATATTTGGTTCCAGATTACATTACACTTCTTGGAGACAAGTCCAAATTGGATCTTAGCTCTCTTTTCAGTGGGCAGAATATTGATGACACCACCCCTGAGTTTGGTTTTTTGTCCTCTTTAAAAGAAGAACAAACGGTAACCCCATTTAAAATTGATGCCTTTCAAGAGAATGCGTTGAAGGCTATTAAGTCTGGAAAATCCCTGGTGATACAGGGCCCCCCCGGTACTGGTAAGTCCCAATTAATATCCAATGTAATGGCAGACTATGCATCCAGAGGTAAAAGGGTGCTGCTGGTATGCCAGAAAAGAGCTGCCTTGGATGTAGTGTCGGAAAGAATGCATGAAGTAGGCATGGGCAAATTCATTGCGTTGGTCCATGATTTTAAAAACGACAGAAAGGAACTGTATACTCAAATTCTGGAGCAGATTGAAAACCTCGATGAATATAAGCGATTGAACGGTAGTCTGGATGCTATCCAAATAGAAAGACAATTCCTTCAAGTCAGTCGAAGAATCGATCAGATAACTGAGGAGTTTGAGGAGTTTAAGCTTGCACTTTTTGACCAACAGGAATGTGGTGTATCAGTAAAAGAACTATACCTTTCATCAGAGTTTAACGGACCTTCTATTAGCCTGAAACAAGAGTATAAGCATTTTCCAATGATCAAGGCTGAAGAGTTCAAAAGGAAGTTGGAAGTTTATAACAACTACTGGCTGCAACTTAATCAACCGGAGTTTCTGTGGAAGGATCGCAGGTCATTCCATAGTTATACTATAAAAGATCTGAATATTATAAATAACCTGATCGATGAGATCAAAAATTACGCTGACCACATTGTTCAAAAGGCTTCAACAATTTTAAAAACTTCGGTTTCATTCGATACACTGGAGGAAATTATTAATAATAAGGAGGACATACTCCGGTTTGTAAACCTGACAAAGGATCCAACGGTATATAGATATTTTAAGCACCAGGCGGATTATAAGGACCTGAACAAGAATCAATTAGGCCTGGCGAACATCGAGCGGGTAGTACTCGATTGCTATAAAAAGGAGGGTCCTGAAGTAAGCATTCCCACTGGTGAATTGGGTTCTTTCCAGGAGGTTCTACAACAGCGAATCGAATCACGAAAAAACATATTTAAATGGCTTAATTGGAACTTATTCAGCAAAGAAAGAATGCAGTGTCAACGGATACTGAGAGCCAATGGCTTGCAAAACAATCGTGTTGGATTCAATATACTGATGGGTAAGGTGGACAATCGCCTAAATCTGGAACATAATCTTTCGAAACTTAAAGCTTATTCATGGCTAAAGGAAATGCCAAATACGCATAATCAGGTAGATTTTCAAGCTTGGTTTTATTATCAAAAAAAAGCCATTGATGCACAGAATATTTTCACCAGTCAACGCAATTTCAATAGGTATTTCAATGTATCACAACTGTCATACCAAGATCTAAAAAAATTATTGGAAAAGCTGTTGGGTATACTTTCTGAACTTCCTGAAAGGAAAAAAAGATGGCTCCAGTACTTACTGCCAAAACAGATTAACTTCATTTTAGGTGATTCCCAAATTGAAAAAGACCTAAAAACGTCTTTGAATAAAGAGTTTGAAAATTTATGTGAATTCGACAAGTTGAATAAAAGTTTAACTTCTAGCGAAAAATCTGCTATAGCAAAGCTTTATGAATTTTGCCAGGACCGGGAAGGGAGCGATGTGGTAGCTTTGTTTGACAACAGTGTGAAACTGACATGGATAGAACACATTGAAGTGAAATATCCAATGTTGAGAAATGTATCTTCGTTGAAACTGAATCAGTTGGAAGAAGAATATCGGGAACAGATCAAAAAGAAGTTTGAAATCAGCCAGGAAATATTGTTACTAAAGTTGAGAGAAAATGTATACAAGGATGTCAAGTACAATAGGCTAAACAATATGATATCGTACAGGGACCTTAGGCATCAAGTTTCTAAGAAAAGGAGAATTTGGCCCATCCGAAAACTTCTGTCCCATTTTAGTGATGAGCTTTTTACTTTGATTCCATGTTGGTTGGCCAGTCCGGAGTCAGTAAGTGCTATCACTCCGATGGAAGAGCTGTTTGATTTGGTGATCTTTGATGAGGCTTCTCAGTGTTTTGCTGAAAAGGGAATCCCTTCTATCTACCGGGCCCGCCAGGTAGTGGTAACAGGTGATAGCAAACAGTTGACTCCAAATGACCTGTATATGATTAGATGGCAAGAGGAGGACCCAGAAGACATTGAGCTTGAGATTGATTCTTTACTCGACCTTGCCAGTAAGCACCTTCATCAGATTCATCTTCAGGGACATTACAGAAGCAAGTCCTTGGATTTGATCGCCTTTTCCAACCAGCATTTCTATCAGGGGAAATTGAGAATGCTACCTGACTACCAGGCAATCGAAGAACGGACACCGGCTATCCAGTACATCAAGATCAATGGTGAGTGGGAAAGAAACATTAACCAGAACGAAGCCATGGAAGTGGTGATGTTGGTTGATAAAATATGCAAGGAAACATCCGAAAAAACCATTGGCATAGTAACCTTCAACGTTCAACAGCAGCACTATATTATGGAGTGCCTGGAAGACCGGGCATTTCAAACCGATCAGCCATTGCCTTCATCTTTGATAGTTAAGAATATTGAAAATGTACAAGGAGATGAAAAGGATATCATCATTTTTTCCGTTGGCTATGCCCCTGATAAAAATGGCAAATTCAGTACGAATTTTGGTAGCCTAAATACCATTGGAGGAGAAAACCGGTTGAATGTGGCAATAACCCGGGCAAAAGAGAAGATCTATATTATTTCCAGCATAATGCCTAAAGATCTTAAAGTTGAGAAAAGTAAGAATGAAGGTCCTAAGTTGCTGAAGAATTACTTAAGCTATGCTTGGGAAATTTCCGAAGGAATTCCACAGCAAATGCCAACAGGTGATAGCCAATTCCAAAAAAGCTGGCATTTAAAGGAAAAACTTAAAGCAATGACGTTTCCCCAAAGTCATCATACCTTGGAGGAATCGCTTCCTTTTGCCGATTTAGTTTTAAGACAAAATACTCGATTTGTGGGCTTGGTTCTTACAGATGATGATCTCTATTATCAAAGCATATCAGTAAAGGATTCGCATGTATATGTGCCGCTTATTTTGCAAAGTAAAGGCTGGAAATTCATTGAGGTTTTTAGCAGGCAATACTGGATGAGTCCAGATGAGGTGCAAGAGCAACTTGAGCGGTTTGCCGTGAAAGAAAAATCGTGAGCTGTACCGGTGCATATCTAAATTTGGCCTATAAATTCACAGTTGACCATAAAAATTTTCTCTGTATCAAAAATATTTCCTAATAGCCCGTTTAGGACTTTTTTACGATAATTGATTCATAGGTTTTCAAGAAATTGTGTTTAAACAAGGATCGCATAAATATTTCAATATTTTTAGATTTATTTGGGCTTATCCAAGTCTAAAATTATTTGATTAATGTTGATGAATGGGCTATATTCATTGTACATAATGCGTTGGATTAACTCTTTTCCGTTCTCACCAGCAAGAAGGACTGACAGGTCTTTCTTGTTTTATTTATACTTGATTCCATATTGTTTTAGCACATTTTCCGGGCAGGCTCAAATTCCTGATCAGGTGCCAGATCAAGATAGTATAAACTACTATCTACAGATTATAAAGGAAGGTGAAAAGCAAGTGGGAAGGGCCCTGACCAGCATCGGATATCTCTATCAAAAGGCCGGGAGGTACAATTCAGCAATCGGTTATTTCGATCGTGCTTTGCCTCTTTTGAACGATGAAGGTAAGTCCATAGCGGTAGCCAAAATACATCAAGCTAAAGGAACCATCTACGAGATATTTGGAGATAATGCCGAGCCTAATAGATACTATCGATTGGCAAGGATTTCATATCTGAAGGCTATTGAAATTGTAGAGACTAGCGGCGGGTATTCGTTACAAATGTCTATTAATCAGAACCTGGCAGACGTAGCCACCAAAAGAAGAAACTTCAACAGGGCAGTGATATACCAAAATAAAGTCATCAAAACATTGACCAAACTATATCAAGATTCAATACAAAGCCAAGCTGAGAGTTTCAATGACCTCCTTACTAAAGAACTAGAATCTTTGAAAGATACCATTTATATTAAAGACACCGCTACTTCAGAAGCCAGGGATAAAATACTCCCCATTACAAACTGGCGTCACATTTTGCTCCTGATATTGGCGACAGGCTTATTCGTTGCCTTGATGGGCTGGATTACTCAATATAAAAAGATACAAGACGTCCAGAAAGATGTGGATATCCATAGAACAGCCCAAAAACAACTAGTAAAGCAGAACCAGGAATTACAGAGTCTCAATCTCACACTATCCAAGACAGAAAAAGAGCAACGGCGTTCTAATATGACCAAGGACAAGCTGTTCTCTATTATATCGCATGATCTCCGTAGCCCTATTAATACAGTTTCAGGGTTTCTTAACATTTTGGGTTCTAAGTTGTCCTCCATAGGAGACATTGAGTTGAGAACACTGGCTCAGGAAATGATTGAATCCACAGATCGATTGTCACATTTCCTGGATGATCTTTTAAGATGGTCAATGTCTCAACTGGGGCAGATCAAACCTGAGGTGGAAAAGATCAACATGAAAAAATTGGTGGAAGAAAACTACCTATTGGTAAAACCAGGATTAAAGGCTAAGAATATACACTTTAGAGCTAGCGTTCCCGAGAACATTGAGGTATATGCAGATCCCAATATGCTTCGGTTGGTTTTGAGAAATTTAGTAAGTAACGCTATTAAATTTACCAGAAAGGATGGCTATATCGCAATAAGTCTTAAAAAAGGCCAGGAGGGGACTTCCCTGGTTGAAATTGCAGATGATGGGATCGGTATCAGTGAGGAAAAACTACAGGGAATATTTGAGTTTAAAGGTAGTGAAATCAATGGGGGATCTAAGAATGAAGGAGCAGGTTTAGGTCTTTTGTTATGTAAGGAGTATACGGAGCTTAATGGGGGTAACATTGAAGTAACCAGCAAACTAGGGGAAGGTACTCGATTCACCATTCATTTGCCTAATCACCCTCCCAAAAGCACCAAATTAAATTAGTCTCATCTGCCTGTCCTCGGCCGTTGGTAAAGGCTTCGGCTGACGGTGACATGGCACCACTTCAAGAGGACCCGGGAGCTAAGAATTAAGGTACGCTCACGACTTTTTCAACCCTTAAGCCTACGCTCAGAATTAATGGTAAGGAGTCCTGACGCATAAATTGTTGAACCTTGAATCGGTATAAGCCATTTCCAGGGAAACGCTGATTAGATATTGCCAATATTCGGTGATCGAAAATATCACCCAGTCCATCCCCCAATGGAGCTCCCGTTAAAGGGTCAAATAGATCCATATTTTGAAGAGCGCTAGATAAAGCAACGCCGAGGGAGTCTTCAAGGGTATGGCGGACATAGAGGTTATGGTAAGGATACGAAATTGAGTTCCGGACATTGTAGTAGAGATTGTAAGCTAGATCGGATTCTGTTATTTCAAACTCAAATTGCGCTACACTATCAGCTAGCCATAATTTCTCTGAAAAATCAATGTTTTTTTCGTAAATCCTGAGTGGATCAGAGCAGGCAAACAGCATTAAAAGTAGTAGAAATACACAAAAATGTTTACGAATCATTAGATGACTATTTATCTCTTGATTTCTTGCGATACTTTCTAGTACTCTTTAACCTGTACTTTTTATCGATTCTATCAAGCTCCTTATTCCGTGAGATGAAATGTTCTTTGCCGTTGCTTTCCTCATCTGACTCAAGAGTATGGGGTAAGATATTCTGCTTGTTTAGTGCCACGATTTCTTTTACACGGACGCTGGACACTGGATGCCAGGAGTTCTCTAGTTCATAACCGAACCACATAATTTTTCTAAAAATATCGGTCTTTTGCAATTTAGCCAGCCCTTTTTTGGTTTGTAATGGTCCATCTAGTTTTGGGATATCTTTTAAAGCATCCATATAGGTATCCAGCTCGTAATTCAGGCAGCATTTTAATCGACCACACTGTCCCGATAGTTTACTAGGGTTCAGGCTCAAATTTTGGTATCGTGCAGTTGCAGTTGAAACACTCTTGAAATCGGTAAGCCAGGTTGAACAACACAATTCTCTCCCACATGAGCCTATTCCACCCAACCGGCCGGCTTCCTGGCGTAAACTTATCTGACGCATCTCTACCCGGATATTGAACTCGCTTGCCAAGACCTTGATCAATTCACGAAAGTCTACCCTTATATCCGCAGAATAATAAAACGTCGCTTTGGAATTATCTGCCTGGTACTCGACATCTGTAAGTTTCATTTCCAGGTGTAATTCCTTGATGATTTGTCGGGTGCGAACAAGTGTTGGAGTCTCACGTTTTTTGACTTGCTGGTACTTTTCAAGGTCAAGTGAACTAGCTAGCCGATAGATCTTGCGTACTGATTGATCGTTTCTTATTTTCTTTTTATTCATTTGCAAGCGTACCAACTCTCCCTGAAGTGATATGTATCCCAAATGGTGCCCATTGGGCACATCAACTATCACTGCATCTCCGGTAACTACATCTAGCAGGTCCTGATTGCGATAGAATTCTTTTTTTCCGTTTTTGAAGCGCACCTCAAGGATATCGAATGTCTCAGATAAGGGCATGCCCATATTTGAAAGCCAATCAAATACATTTAGTTTGTTACAGCCACCGGTATGACATCCGCCGTTGTTTTGGCAACCAGCCGTTTCTCCCGATATCCCGCATGAACTACAACTCGACATATATCAATGAGTATTAAACTGGTAATTTACAATTTTCTGTTACTCAGAGGAAGTTTCCAATGTTTTGTTTATCATGGTCAAAAGGTCTTGACCTATATCTTTACGGTAGTAAACATCCTTCCATTTAATATTGTCTGCAGTATCATATACAGACCTAAGCGCACTAGTTAAATCATTTCCAAAAGCTGTTATGGCCAGAACCCGGCCTCCATTAGTTATGATATGACCATCCTGAGAACCAGTTCCTGCATGAAATATGAGGTTGTCAGTAGGAGTGTCCAGGCCCTCAATTGATAAACCTTTCTGATAACTTTCAGGATATCCGCCTGAAACCATGACCACAGTACAGGCACTCTTTGGGTCAATAGTTAACTCAACCTGATCTAATGTGCCCTGGGCGCAACCCAAAAGCAGGTCCACTAAATCACTGGTTATTCTTGGGAATACCGCCTGTGTTTCAGGGTCACCCATACGAGCATTGTATTCGATAACCATGGGTTTTCCATTTACATTGATAAGACCCAAAAAAATAAACCCTTTATAATCAAGCTGTTCGGCTTTTAGGCCATTTATGGTAGGCTTTATAATATGTTCCTCAACTTTTTCCATGAATGATTCATCTGCGAATGGGACTGGTGACACTGCTCCCATTCCCCCAGTATTGGGCCCGGAATCATTTTCCCCGATTCTTTTATAGTCTTTAGCTGAGGGGAGAATTTTATAGGAACTTCCATCAGTAACAACAAAGACCGATATTTCAACACCACTAAGGAATTCTTCTATAACCACTTTGGCGCTTGCTTTTCCGAATTTTGACTCTAGCAGCATTTCTTTTAAGATCTTTTCGGACTCTTCAAGAGTACTACAGATCACCACTCCTTTTCCAGCTGCCAGCCCGTCAGCCTTTAATACTATAGGAGTTTTTTGTTGTTTGAGGTAGTCAAGCGCTTGTCCAAGTTGCTTTTGGTTAAAGGTGGCGTAGTCAGCAGTAGGGATTCCGTACTTCACCATAAACTGTTTTGCAAAGTCTTTGCTGCTTTCCAGCATCGCTCCCTTTTTATCAGGGCCAACCAAAGGAACATTGCAAATATCATCCCTGTGTTTAAAATAATCCCTAATACCCAGTGCCAATGGCACTTCTGGGCCCACAACCACCAAGTCAATGTTGTTGGAAACCACAAAGTCACCTATTTCAGGGAATGAGTTGGGATCCAGTGATACGTTTTCACCAATCAGACCGGTTCCTGCATTGCCGGGTCCTATGTACAGCCGTTTACATTTTGGACTTTGCTTTATCTTCCAGGCAAATGCATGCTCTCTGCCCCCGGACCCCAAAATAAGAATGTTCATACTTCCAAATCTAAGGTGCTAGTTTGCGTATTCGGACAAGAATTTGATACGCATCAGTCGTAGTTCTTCTTCGGAAAAGTCTTCATCTTCCAACTCCTTCAAAGCTTCAGTGATACTATCAGACTCTGCATTTAGGAAATAGTCATACAAGTCTTCCTGCCGGTCATGGTCCATTATTTGTTCTACATAATAGTCGAGATTTAATTTAGTCCCCGAGTAACAGATCTGCTCTATCTCTCCCAAGAGTTCCTCCATTTTCATATTCTTCAATTCTGCAATTTCCTCCAGATCCACTTTACGGTCAATCTGCTGAATAATGTGTATTTTATTTTTGGACTTATTAACAGCGGATTTAATTAACACGTCAGAAGCAGTGGTTATGTCGTTGTCTACCACATATTTTAAAATAGCCTCAATAAATGGTTGCCCAAACTTGGTCACCTTTCCTTTGCCAACTCCATTTATCTGGGATAGCTCTTCCTGATTAGTAGGGTATATAACAGCCATTTCCTGCAGCGAAGGGTCTTGAAATATTACATATGGTGGTAACCCTTTCTGCCGGGCAATTTTCTTTCTGAGTCCTTTCAATAGCTCAAAAAGTGTAATGTCATAGGACCTTCGAGTGATTGCCTCGTCGGTGAGACTGGGTTCCTCTTCCTTGCCGTAATCATGGTCTTTGCCAAGCTCGACAGAGTACGGTTCTTTTAAAAACGATCGTCCTTTTACGGTTAACTTTAGGGTTCCAATATTTTCTATATTCTTCTCAAGAAATCCCATCAGCAGGGACTGACGGATTATAGAGTGCCACATTTCTTGACCTTCTTTTTTGCCAGAGTCAAATACAGAAAGTTCATTGTGACTATAGCTTTGTACGTATTGGCTGTTCACACCGGTGATCACATTAGTCAAATGTTGAAGTCCAAATCGTTCGTGGGTCTGTTCTACTGTCTTCAACCCTGTAAGAATATAATCCATCCCCTCAAATTTCTCTTTGGGATACCGGCAATTATCACACCATTTGGTTTCTGAGCAATTTCCCTCGTACATTTCCCCGAAATAATGAAGTAATTGCTTCCTTCTACACACCGCAGATTCTGAGTACGATGCCATTTCTTCCAGGAGAATCTTGGCATTCTCTCTTTCGGTAACCGGTTTGTCTTTATTGAATTTTTCTAGTTTAATTATATCGTTATAACTGTAGAACATTAGACAGTTACCCTCCAATCCATCTCTTCCAGCGCGACCCGTTTCCTGATAATAACCTTCCAGTGATTTAGGCGTATCGTAATGAACTACAAACCGTACGTCTGGTTTGTCTATGCCCATACCAAAAGCAATAGTGGCTACAATAACATGTATTTCTTCGTTAAGAAAATCATCCTGGTTTTTTATCCGGATATTGCTATCCAGCCCTGCATGATATGGAGCAGCTTTAATATCATTCACTTGTAAAAACTCCGCTATTTCTTGGACGGTTTTACGGGACAAGCAGTAAACAATACCCGATTTACCATGATGAGCTTTTACAAACTTGATTAGTTGTTTTTTAATATCTTTTTTCGACCGTACCTCATAATACAGATTCTCACGGTTAAATGAGGATTTGAAAATATCCGCGTCTTCTATTTGCAGGTTCCGCTGGATATCTATTTTAACTTTGGGAGTGGCTGTGGCAGTAAGTGCAATAATTGGTAGCTCACCCAATTGTTCGAGAATGTACTTTATCTTTCTATATTCCGGACGGAAATCATGGCCCCATTCTGAGATGCAATGGGCTTCATCTATAGCAGCGAAAACCAATTTTGACTGCCTCAAGAAACTAATATTATCGGGTTTTGTAAGTGACTCAGGTGCAACGTACAGGAGTTTTATTTTCCCCTCAAGTGTTTCCTGTTTTACCCGATTGATCTCTGACCTGCTTAGGGTCGAGTTGAGAAACTGAGCATTAACTCCCAGGGCATTGAGTTGGTCCACCTGGTTTTTCATGAGTGCGATCAGAGGGGAGATCACCAGGGCCGTTCCCTCCATTATCACTGCAGGTAGTTGGTAGCATAATGATTTGCCTGCTCCCGTAGGCATGATCACAAAAGTGTTCTTACCTCCAAGGATATTCTTAACAATAGCTTCTTGAGTGCCCCTAAATTGACTGTAGCCAAATACTTCTTTTAACTTATCTTTAAGTTGGTCCTTTTGTTCAATCAACATAGGCGGTAACCCCATAGATTCGGTAATTTGATTATCTTTATGCAAATTTATTTTTAGGGCATCTCAATATTGAATTTACTAAAAAATATCAGAGAAACAGCTAAAAAAGTACTTATTAATGAAGCTCAGGCTATTGATAAAGTTAGCGGATATATAGACCAAGGATTTGTGTCCTCAGCGGAAGCAATTCTGCAATGTAAAGGACGTGTAGTGGTCTCAGGGATAGGAAAAAGCGCCATTATCGCCAACAAGATTACTGCTACATTAAATTCGACCGGTACTCCGGCTATTTTTATGCATGCAGCAGACGCAATACACGGTGATCTTGGAATAATCAGGAGAGAGGACATGGTAATGTTGCTATCAAAAAGCGGCAATACCCCAGAGATCAAGGTTTTGATTCCTCTGGTGAAGCGTACTGGATGTCAACTCATTGCTATGGTAAGCAATATGAAATCAGAACTGGCACTTCAAGCAGACTACCTGATAAATGCAACCATAGATGAAGAGGCTTGCCCGCTTAATCTGGCCCCTACCACCAGTACTACTGTGCACATGGCACTTGGTGATGCATTAGCCGTATGCTTGCTGGAGGCCAGGGGGTTCAGTAGTAATGATTTTGCACAATTTCATCCTGGTGGCTCATTGGGCAAACAACTGTATTTGAAGGTTTCTAACATTTATCCCAATAATGATTGTCCGGTGGTCTTGATTGATGCAACAATCGAGGAAATTATTCTGGAAATGACCACTAAACGACTGGGAGCCACCGCAGTGGTGGATGAATCGCAGAGATTAAAGGGGATTATTACAGATGGAGATCTTAGAAGAATGCTTGAATCAAACTATACTCCTGGAAGTATAACTGCGAGATCCATTATGTCCAGTGACCCTCAAACTGTGGATAAAGAGTGCTTTGCCGCCCAGGCTTTGGCTGTTATGCAGGAAAATAACATTACTCAATTAATTGTAACTGAGGAAGGCCGTGTACTGGGGTTCGTTCATTTGCATGATTTATTAAAGGAGGGAATAATATGACCAATCAAGACACTTACGTGGTAATCATGGCTGGTGGTGTGGGCAGTCGTTTTTGGCCCTACAGCCGTAATTATCGCCCCAAGCAGTTTTTGGACGTTTTGGATACTGGAAACTCGCTGATCCAATTAACCAATAATCGATTCAAGGGTATCTGTCCTCAGGAGAATGTATATGTAGTAACTAACGAATCCTACACAGAACTGGTAAAAGAACATTTGCCGGAATTAAGTGATCATCAAATATTGTCTGAGCCTATGGGCAGGAATACCGCACCTTGTATTGCATATGCCAGTTATAAGATTGCTTCCAAGAACAAAAATGCAAATATTATCGTCACACCTTCTGATCATACGGTATTTAAAGAAAAGGAATTCGAAGAAGTAATTTCGACTGCCGTTGAATCAGCAGCCACCTCTGACCGGATCATTACCATTGGCATCAAACCCAATAGACCTGAGACCGGATACGGCTATATTCAATTTCTTCCAGACTCAGGTGATCAGTTGAAGAAGGTGAAAACATTTACAGAAAAACCTGAACTGGATCTAGCCAGGAAATTTCTGGACAGTGGGGATTTTGTATGGAATGCCGGAATTTTCGTTTGGAATGTAAATACCATCAAATCTGCATTTGAAAATTTCCTGCCGGATATGGCAGAATTATTTGCCCAAGGTGAATCTTTATACTATTCTTCCCTAGAGGCTGATTTTATTAAGGACGTCTACTATCAATGCAAGAATATTTCGATTGACTATGGAGTTATGGAAAATGCATCCAATGTATATGTAGTTCAGGCAGACTTTGGATGGTCCGATATTGGCTCGTGGGCTACTTTGTATGACTTGAAGACAAAGGATGGAAATAACAATGTATTTGAGGCCAATATCCTTGCTTACAATACTACAAACTGTATAGTGAAGGGACCCAAAGATAAGTTAATAATTGTTCAGGGGTTGGACGGTTATTTAGTAGCAGATATTGATAACGTACTACTCATTTGTGAAAAAAACAATGAGCGACAGTTCAGGAATTTTTCTGCTGATATTAAAGCGCAGAAAATGCTGAAATATCTATAGTTCCAACCTTTGTCGAACGCACTCATACAGCACCAGCCCAGTTGCAACCGACACATTCAAGGATGAGACTTTCCCCATCATAGGAATTTTAACATGAAAATCACAGCGGGCCAACAATTCTGACCCGATACCATCCTGTTCTGAACCCATTAGTATGGCGGTGGGGCCGCGCAAATCTACTGAATACATTAATTCGTCTGATTTTTCTGAACAGGCTACAACCTGTAATCCGCTATTTTGGAGTTCTTTTATGCAGGATTTTAGACTATTTACCCGGCAAACCGGCAGATGATTCAAAACCCCTGCGGAAGTTTTAATGGCGTCCTCAGTTACCTGAGCATGGCCAGTTAGCGGGACCACCAAGGCATCCGCACCAGCGGCGTCAGCAGTTCGGGCAATGGCACCGAAGTTCCGTACGTCCGTTATCCGGTCAAGCATAGCAATTAACGGTGTCTTTCCTTCTATGAAAGCTTGCGATATCACGTGGTCCAAAGAACCGTAACTGATGGCCGAAAGCAGGCAAATCACACCCTGGTGATTTTTTCTGGTATAACCATTAAGTTTCTGAACGGGGACCCTTTGTAAGGGTATACGGTGGTCCCTGGCCAAACTAAACAACTCTTGAACCAAAGGGTTTTTTAGGTTCTTGAGTACAAGGATTTTGTCAATTTCGCGACCCGCTTTAATACCCTCCATGATAACACGGGTGCCATAAATGAACGTTTTCTCGGGAGTTTTTTTGGATGCCATGGTTATTTGGTTTGCCCTTCCCTCCATCGATCAATTACCAAAAACCATTGACGATCGTAAGATTTATCCCTTATCAGTTCGTAGTGGTTGTTTGAGAAAATATTTCGAATCTTTTTGAAAACAAATTTAATTTCCTCATTGGCTTTATCCCGATACTTCCAGGTTTCGGTTTCGTGCTCTTTCACCACTGATAAAGGAGGGCCCATAACCGTATAAATCATTCCACGATCAGTTTTCCAACCTTCTTTGTAACTTGTAAACAAGATATTCGCCACTTTAATATTATTGTAATAATTCTTAATGGCCACGCGGGCTTTTTCGGGAGATCCCACAGTAGACAACCAAAATTTATCCAACTCCGGTTTGCTAGTTAAGTCCTTACTTATTTTTTGAAACTCTACCTTGGTGGTAATATAGATCAGTGGCTCGGTAAGTTCATTTATTTCCAATGGTTGAGGAAATTGGTTGTCTGAAACAAATAGTGATGTTCCTAATGTTGAACTACTATCGGTCTGTAATAAATAGAGTCCGGGCTTATCCGGTGTATAGTATTTATCCGGGGCGAGCACCAGGATGGTGTCAATATCAAGGGTTTTGCTTCCTTTACCTGGTCTTAGGGTCATGGGGGGCCTGGCCGGATCGAAATCATGGTCATAGTAATATGCAAATACCTCAGTATTTCCAGCTGTTTTTATAAGAATACTATCATAGTTATAGATCCAAGAATTAAACACTGGATTTGAAGCCTGCCATAAGGACAGTCCACCTGAAGGATGATAAGCACTCATTGGGAAATGGTCTTGAAAGGTCCAGGTACGAGCTTTCCATTTAAATTTCAGAGTTAATAAACCGGGTATTGTTTGTGGTGTAAATCCCCATTTCATAACGGAGTGTTTATTGTTTCCTAATCGCAGAAGAGTAGAGTCATGCAAATTCTGGTTGTTTGATATCCAGGAGGTTTCTATCCACAATGAGGAGTCTTCGACAGTTTTCTTAAATTCTATTGCAGCATATATCCAGATTGAATCACCTTGGTCCAGAAGCGAAAACCTACATGAAACTGGGGCTTCCGTTTGGTATAGGTCAAGTGTGTTTATACTTTCTTCCTGACCAAAACAAGCGTACCAAGCCAATAAACAAGGAACAGAAAGCAAATAGTGCTTCAAACTATAAAATGTTTGGGGAATTCGATCTTTGGACATTTTTAATATTAACTAAATTAGTAGAATTATTAAACAGCCCGCCTTAAGTTCTTAGGATATTGACATAACTTTGACTCGTTCCTCATACATCTTATATGGCAATATATACCACAGAGATTACCAGTGACACACTAGATTCTGACAACCCCATCCATCAGCGTCTGATTAAGGCATACTACCTGGCCCAGCCATATATTGAGGGAGATCTGTTGGAAGTGGGTTGCGGAGAGGGAAGAGGAATTGCTTTGATACAATCCAAGTGTCAACGCTATGTGGCAATGGATAAGAATGGAGAGGTACTCAAAAAATTAACCGCCCTTTATCCTCAGGTGGAATTTATATCATCGAACATTCCTCCAATGAAGGAAATTCCTGACAATTCTTTTGACAGAGTGGTCAGTTTTCAGGTGATAGAGCATATTAAGGATGACCTGGCTTTTCTAAGTGAAATAGAGCGAGTGCTGAAGCCAGGCGGGATTGCTCTGCTTACTACCCCCAATATCAGGTTTACTCTTACTCGGAATCCCTGGCACCAAAGGGAATATCAAAGTCATGAATTACAAAAACTAGCTGAAGGTGTATTTAGTAGTGTACGGATCATGGGAATTGCAGGCAATGAAAGGGTAATGGACTACTATTATCAAAACAAAAAATCAGTTGAAAAGATCACCCGGTTTGATATACTTGATCTACAAAACAGACTTCCTGCCAGTCTACTGCGTATTCCTTATGACATTCTCAACCGCATCAACCGCCGGAAATTGCAAAAACAAGATAACCAACTAGTCACCGATATTACCCATGAAGACTATATCTTGAGAGAGGAAGGAGAAAAAGGGTTGGACCTTTTTTGTATTCTGACTAAATGATCAATTTTGAAAGACATTATAATGCTGCAGGAAAATTTCCTCCAGTGCCTGGGCCTCCTCAGTTTGACCCATTGACTTCATGGTGTTTCGCAACAGATCCAATGTACGAAGATTGATATAGGTATCCCTGTTGGTGATTCCTTTTCTGGTGAGGTAACTCAATTCTTCGTCGGCACGTTTAGAAAGAATACCTGCTATCTCAAGGGCCTTTTCATTTTCACCAACTGCGAAAAGAAGACTCACGGACTCCGCATTGTAAATACCGAAAGGTACGGCCTTATCTGGCATGACTTCCAAGCTTTTAAGCAGTACTTTTTTGGCTTTTTCAATTTTATTTTCTGCTATCAGGGATTCTGCCAGGCTGTTTAAATAAGAACGGTGTACGGAGATGGCCTTATCCTTGTAGTCTTCTGTATTGTAATAGGATTTCGGGTTGTCCAGTTCTCGCCAACGAAATTTGTTCATCACATTTTCGTACATAACCTCCGTATTAACCTGATTTTGAATTGGGTTGAAATCTATTTCGGTATTTAAAGCGGTGTCATTGGCCAGTTGTTTCCTACCATCGATAGGTAAAAGACGGAAAGTCGCTCCTTCCTGAACCACAAAATCCCTTAGATCCAAGTTAATGTTCATCAATGAGGTTTGATTGAAATAAATAGGCCGCTCCCATTTATTTGTAGCAATGATGTCCAGAAGTGCCAGATCGTTTTTATAGAGCGCTCCACCTTTTATTGGTATTATCATTTGTTTAGTGATCAACCTCTCTTTACCAGGGGGAATAATTCCCTTTTCAATTACATCCGCGCTGTCAACATTAAGTGCAATACGTTTTGCAGGCATTACACTTACCGAGTCGCCGAATGAAGTGGATAGTCGAAGTAAGTCACTTTCTTCTCTAATCAACTTCAGGTATTGGTCCAGGTCAACTGCCTGGCCCTTGAGTCTGGGATCTTCTCGAACCAACAGGTAATCGTTGGCACCACCTTGTTTATAGTTTTTTGGGGATAAAGATAGCGGAAGGGGTTCTGACTGGTAGGCTTTCCGGCGCATCTGATCGATGTACCAATCCGTAGCAAAATAGGTAAGTACAATTACACGTACGTCGGTACGCACACCCTCGACCTCTTGTGCGTACCACAAGGGGAAAGTGTCGTTATCTCCCCCAGTAAACAGGATAGCATTTGGAGCACATGATTCAAGATAATTAATTGCGGAGTCTACAGAGAAAAAACGATTCGAACGGTTATGATCATCCCATCCTTCTGCAGCCATTAACATAGGTATTAGAAGAGTAACTGAAGTAGCCACGATGGGCGCCTTAATATTTTTAAGATACTTCTTCAGCCAATGGGCCAGTGCCATGGTCCCGAAACCGATCCATATTGCAAAAGTATAATAAGAGCCAACATAAATGTAATCCCGCTCCCTGGGTTCAATAGGAGGTGAATTCAGGTACAGGATTAGCGCAATACCAGTAAGAAAAAATAACAGTAGAACCACCCAAAATCCCTTTTCATCTCGTTTGAACTGGAAAAACATACCTGCCAATCCAAGGATCAGAGGTAGCAAAAAATAATTATTTCTTGCCTTGTTGTTAGCATACCGTTCTGGCAGATCCTTTTTGGTGTCCCAGGGAGTTAACCAACCCGCATCTTGTACGTCACTTTCTCGGCCAGCAAAATTCCAAAGAAAGTATCTGAAATACATATGGCCCAACTGGTGTTTGATAAGGAAAGCAATGTTATTAGAAAAGGAGGGTATCTCGCCCTCTTTAAGTCCCAATACTTCTTGATATCTGGCCACGTGATTCTTATCATTGCTGTAGATCCTGGGTAAAATAGTGGTTTGAGTTGGGTCATATATATTCTCTATCCGGTGTTGGGCAATAATGTATTTGTCTTTTCCTTTCACATATACTGGCCGGCCTTTTTTCTGATCAGTTAATTGCGCAGTAAAATAACGACCATGTAATAAAGGACGGTACCCGTATTGTTCTCGTTTCAAATAGGAAACTATACTCATTATGTCGTCCGGATTGTTCTGGTCAATAGGCGGGTTGTAGTTTGACCTGATCACTATAATGGCGTAGCTGGAATAGCCAATTAAAACAAAGACCAGTGAGAGCAATGCGGTATTGAAAATTTCCCGATTTTGTTTTTGTGTTTTTATAATGCCATATATCAATCCACCCAGCAACAGAATGACAATTACCAAAATTCCTGAACCAAAAGGCAATCCAAGATTATTTACAAAAAACACCTCAAAAGAGCCGGCCAGGCTAGGCAGTCCAGGAATAATACCAGATAAAATGGTAACAATGATCAAGCCGCTTATCAACATGGTGGCCACAAAACCTATGGTGCTGGTTTTGTATTTCTTATAGTAATAGATCATTGCCATGGCTGGAATAGTAACCAGGTTCAATAAGTGTACGCCTATGGAGAGTCCCATCATATAGGCAATCAAAATTAGCCAACGATTACCTCGACTCTCATCACTTATTCGCTCCCATTTTAGGATCGCCCAAAAAACAATAGCAGTAAAAAAGGAAGACATTGCATAAACTTCCGCTTCACCGGCGGAGAACCAGAACGAATCTGAAAATGTATAAGCCAGGGCACCTACGGCGCTACCACCGATTACCGTTATGGCCTGTGCTTTGGTAATTTCAGACTCATTGATTTTAAACAATTTTCGTCCAAGCAGAGAAACCGTCCAGAATAGGAATAGTATGGTGAATCCTGAACTCAGAACACTAATCATATTGATCCAGTAGGCTACCTGGGTGGTGTCACCTAAAGCAAGAAAAGAAAAAACCCTTCCCATTAACAAAAAGAAAGGTGCACCTGGTGGGTGTGGCACCTGTAATTTGTAGCTGGATGCAATGAATTCTCCGCAATCCCAAAAACTTGCGGTTTCTTCTACAGTAAGAATATAAACTAGTGTGGCAAGGGCAAAAACAACCCATCCCGCATAAGTGTTTAACCTTTGGAAGTTTGGCATATTCTTGAAAAAATCATAGGCTGGCGAAATTAATAAATAAATACAGTAAAGGGCTCTAAATTAAGATTTTATTATCTTTATGATATCTTATACAGACTTCCTTTACAAACAAGTGTGATATCTTGAATAAACCTATGCCTTTTTGTATCTAACGTTGTTAAGCCAATGTTGTAATTAAGATAAATAAGATATGTACATCAGGAGATTTTATGTAGTACGCATCCTAGTTATAGCCCTAAGTTTACAGGTGCACGCTCTATTCGTTTTCTGTCAGGAGGACTCACTGGGGATGCTAATGATGGATAAGGATGTGCAGATTGATGCTACTCAGGCGGTCAATGACATGTACAACTTTAAATTTGAAAAAGCCGAACGTCAGTTTCGTTGGCTGGTCCAAGACCATCCTGAACATCCGCTGCCGTACTTTCTGCTGGGACTAAGCCAATGGTGGAGAATGGCACCAAATATCGATGAAGGAAAATACGATGAAGAGTTCATGCAATACATGAATAAATCCTTAGAATTGGCTCATAATATGTATGATCAGGATTCTGAAAATGTAGAAGCTAGTTTCTTCCTTGCTGCTGGCTATGGTTTTAAGGGAAGACTACTGGCTGAACGTAAGAATTGGAGAAAGGCTGCTATAGCCGGCAAGAATGCCCTCAAATACTTGGATAACAGCAGCAATCAGTCCGATCTGAACCCTGAATTTCTTTTTGGCGATGCACTTTACAATTACTATTCCGTATGGATACCCGAGAATTATCCCCTATTGAAGCCCATTTTGATGTTCTTTAAAAAGGGAGATAAGGACCTTGGTATAAAACAATTGCAAGAGGTTGCAAACAATGCTTTTTATACACGAACGGAAGCACAATCCTTCCTTATGAGAATTTTGGCCATTGAAGAACAGGAACTCATTAAGGCTTTGCAGGTAAGTCAATATCTGGCACAAACCTTTCCAGACAATTCATATTTTCACCGGTTTTATGCACGCCTGTTATATACCACTGGAAAGCATTGGCAAGCGGAAAAGGAATCATTAAATATTATCGAAAAGATCGATAGCGGTAAGGTAGGTTACGGACCAGTGACCGGAAGATATGCTAGTTTCTTTTTAGGGCAGATTTATGTGTTTAAACGGAAGTTTGAGCATGCTCAAAATTATTATCAAAGAGCTATCAGGTTTGCAGAGCAATCACAAGATCTGGAATCAGGATACTACCTTTTCTCACTTATCGGGCTTGGGGATATCGCTAATCAGATAGGGGATCCAATTGGAGCCAGGTCTTATTACAAAAAAGTCAAAAAGGAAGCAAAGCGGAGTCATCCAGCCTATAAACGAGCCAAGAGCCGGTTGAAAGGGCAAAGAAGTTGATCTAGATAAATAGTTTTAAGAAATTTGCACTATTGGATGCGACAGAATATTTCTGTTCTACCAGTGTTCTTCCGTTTTGGCCCAGGCGCGTGCGCAATGCTTCATCCAGCATCAATTGTTCAAGACTATAAAGCCATTCAGATTGGTTGGAACATAATAGACCATTGTGGCCGTGATCAATTATCTCAGTATTTACTCCCACTGCTGAGGCTACAGTGGCCTTCTTTAAAGCCATATATTGGAGTATTTTAAAGCCACATTTTCCTTTAGTCCACGCATTGTCGACAAGGGGCATGATGCCAATATCTATGGAGTTTAGATCTTCAATTTCTTGTTCCTTCTTCCATTCAATGAATTTAAGCCCAGGCAGATCAAAGGTTGGGGAAACATTACAAATTATCTTAAGCGTGAAATCCTGTTTAGTACTTAGCTTTTCTAATACAGGAAGTAGCATTTCCAAATAAGGTATGGTAGAATGTGTACCCGTCCAGCCTATTACCAGGGGCTGGTTATCTGTATGTTGCGGGACATGATAGTTTGCTGTATCAATAGTAGTGGGGATTATGTACACACTGGAGTTGTATTGTCGTGCATAATTGGCCAGATATGAATTGCCGCAACTTATTTTGTAGCTCCAACGGCAGATGGCCGACACTTTTTTTGGATATTTGAGCATTGATAAGAGCGAATTTCTGGAGATGTTGTGGTCGTGTAACCAAATGGTGTCGTCGAAGTCATACACGAGTTTCTTTTTAAAAATTATAGCTAAAATCCACTCCAATAAAGGAGGTCCCAGAGGAACAATTTCACGATGAATAAATACGAAATCATAATCTGGTATTTTAATCATCCAACGAAAACATCTTATAAATCCCGCTATAAATCCATAGACCTTTTCAATAATGTGACCTTTTTTATATAATATTGAAAAAGTGCTAAACGAATAAAACGAATTCAAATTACAGACGTGGTTCTTCTCTAGTATAGAGAGATATTGTTCATGCCGAAACCGTTGAGAGGCTACTGTATCGTAAGGATAGGGAGAAAGAAACAGAATTTTGAAACGCAATATTAAAAGTAAAAATTTGGGTTAAGGTATTCTTTTTATGAGAAAAATTATTATTGATGCCAATAAAAACCAATTTGGATTTGTTTTTAGAGAATTATTTGATTACAAGGATTTATTTTGGTTGTTGGCTTATAAGGATTTCCGTGTTAGATATGCCCAGACCTTTTTAGGTCTGACATGGGCATTTATCCAACCCTTGCTAACGCTTTTGATATTAACATTGGTATTTGGACGTATCGCTAAGATAGATACGCAAGATGTACCATATCCCTTGTTTGCCATTTGTGGCATTACTATGTGGTCTTATTTCTCATTTGTATTGAGCCAATCGGGTGGATCAATAATTGCCGCTCAAGAGATGATAAAAAAAGTGTATTTTCCTCGACTACTAATACCATTATCAAAATCAGTAACTGGAATTATTGATCTTTTAGTAGGTATTATATTTATAGTAGCATTGGCGTTCTACTATCAGTACAGGCCGGGAGAAAATATAATCTTCCTTCCGATATTTATACTATTGGGTATTATTAGTTCCCTTGGCTTAGGCCTTTGGGTAAGTGCTTTGTCATTAAAGTATCGGGATTTTCAGCACATCGTTCCATTTATAGTTCAATTTGGTTTATACATATCACCGATTGCCTATCCTTCAACTGAAATCATAGACAAGGTTCCTAAATGGTTAGCGTATGCCTATTTTCTTAACCCAATGAGCGGAATTGTGGAAGGTATCAGATGGAGTATTCTTGGCACAGTGTTCCCCTGGGAATTGAGTTTGATTTCAATCGGAGTAACAATTATAACATTCTTATCGGGTATTTTGTATTTTCTGCACGTTGAAAATATTATGTCAGATATTGTGTGATCATGAATGACAAGAATATCGCAGTTAACATCAAAGGAGTATCAAAAAAGTTTAGGATTGGAGCAAGGCAACACTCCAATTTGCGAGATGCTCTAACCGAAATACTACAATTCAAAATCAGACGTAGGAGCAAACAGGATTTCTGGGCGCTCAGGAATATATCATTCTCGATACATCAAGGAGAGGTTATTGGGATTATCGGCAGCAATGGTGCAGGTAAAAGCACCTTATTGAAGATACTAAGCCGAATCACAAAGCCCACTACAGGCTTTATTGAGATTTGTGGAAGAATGTCTTCCTTGTTAGAAGTCGGAACAGGTTTTCATCCTGAATTAACAGGAAGAGAAAACATTTTTCTAAATGGGGCAATTCTTGGGATGACTAGAAAGGAGATTCGCTCAAAGATTAACGCAATTATTGATTTCAGCGGAGTTGATGAGTTTGTTGAAACACCGGTAAAGCATTATAGTAATGGGATGAAGGTACGTTTGGCTTTTTCAGTGGCAGCTCATTTGGATCCCGATATACTAATAGTAGATGAGGTTCTGGCTGTCGGAGATGCCGAGTTTCAAAAGAAGTGCTTGGGCACTATGCAGGAAGTAGCCCATTCCGGACGGACAGTTCTTTTTGTGAGTCATAACATGGGTGCAGTTGCTCAATTATGTAGTAGAACCATTGTACTTCAGGAGGGGGAAATAATTTATGACGGGGATGTAGAACAAGCGATCAGCTATTACACCAACATGCAGGATACTTTAAATACATTTGAAAATCATCGAATCTCCCCTGATAAATCTATACAGATAACTGATGTTTGCCTGATGAACGCCAAGGAGAAGAAGACCAATAGTTTTGTACATGATGAGTCGGTGTGGCTTGGAATTAGTTTTGAATCACTAAAATACTTGAAGGGTTTGAATATCTGCATATCAGTGTACAATTACTTGCAATACCCAATTTTTACATCAGATGTCGAATTGAAAAACTATAAGCTGGGAGCCAACAAAACCATAGTAAAAATTCCACCAAGTACTTTAAAGGCAGGAAATTACTCTTTTTTGGTAGCTATTCATTCGCCCAATCGGGGCGTGGGAGCATTGGAGTTTTTACAATATATATGTCCTATGACTATCTATGACAATGGTTCGGAGTTTTCAAAATATGAAGGTATTTGGGATACAGGGGACGTTTTTGTTCAATGTCAATGGGATTTTGGCCATTAAAATGTTAGAAACCAAGAAATTCAAGGATTTAACCCTTTACTATCGCAAGAATAGTGCGGATGAGAAGGTATTGGAACATAGCCTTGACAAAGATATATTCTATCCTGAGTTATATGATTTAGAGAAAAAAGATAGTATGACAATTATTGACGTGGGTGCCCATATCGGCACATTTACCATGCTTTCCACAATAAAGTTGAACAAATGTAAGATTATAAGTATTGAGCCCAATCCAGAATCTTTTTCAATTCTAAAAAAAAATATTGAGTTTAATGGAATTACTAATGTAATACCGGTAGAGGCTGCTTTGACAGATAGGCCAGGTCCGGTAAAACTATATTTAAGTCCAGAGAACTGGGAACATAGTATAACCAATGATTTTAGTGGAAAGTCTATTGTAGTTCAAGGCCTTACTCTATCTGCAATTTTTGAAAAATACGAGATCGTTCATTGTGATTTAGTAAAAATGAATTGTGAAGGGGCAGAGTTCAAAATCGTATTCGATATCCCACCTAATTTATTGTCTAAAATTAAAATGATGTTAATCCTATTTCACGAAGATCTTGTAGCGTCCAATCATAATCGAAACGCATTAAAGAACTATTTTATAGAGCATAACTTTTGGGTTAGAGAATCCCGTACGCGTAAAAACAGGGGCTGGATTATTGCAAAAAACAAGATGTACTACAAGAAGTCTATTACTATCCGAACTAGACTAAACCGATGGTTGGCTTTCATCAATTAAAGCATTTCGCAACAATTTGATTTATCTACTTAAATGAAAAATAAGAGAGTTCTAATTACTGGCGGCGCTGGATTTATAGGCAGTCATTTGGCTGATTATTTACTGAAACAAGGCAACCAAGTAATTGTGGTTGATACTTTATTACGTGGCAACAAGTTACCGCCAGAAACCTTAAAGTACATTGAGTTTCATAATACCGATGTCCGTGATTTGGAGACTGTGAATAAACTTGGCAAAGGGGTTGACTGCATTTTCCACTTTGCGGCAATATTGGGTGTGGATATTGTAGCTGATAACCCAGTGGCCACAATGGATACTGAAGTGCAAGGAATGCACAATATTGCCCAGTGTTCACTAAAGAATAACATTCCATTGATCGTGTATGCCTCAACAAGCGGGGTTTATGGTCACAATGTCTTGGAAAAAAGCGTTACCGAGGAAATCTCAATTAGCCCAAAAACCAGCTATGCCATGGCCAAAAGATTTAATGAGATCTATTTGGCAGCGTTAAACGAGGAAAAGAACATAAATTCAATCGCTATTAGGTTTTTCAATGTATATGGCCCAAGACAAGATAACAGAATGGTAGTCCCCCGATTTTTTCAACAGGCTACGAACAACGAACCCTTAACCGTCTATGGCAGTGGAGAACAAACACGAGATTTCACATGGATCGATGACTGTATAACGTCCAGTGTTCTTCTCGCAGATAAAATAACTGGATTTGATATTTTTAATGTAGCAAATCAGACTGAATCCTCAATAGAAGATTTAGCTAAAAGGGTTATAGCGATAACAGGATCTAAATCAGAAATTAATTACATAAATGCCCCTTCCAAAAGATATGATTACGAAGTAGGAAGAAGGTTTGGGAGTTCCGATAAATTATTTCAGCATACAGGCTACAAACCCAAAACTACCATAGATGTTGGATTAAAAGCCATTTATCATTCACTGAAGTAATTTATGAGGCCTCCATTGATATCGGTATTAATGACTGCTTATAACGCCGAACCATTTATTGAAGAGGCTATTGGGAGCATTTTAAAACAAACCTACAAGCATTGGGAACTGTTGATTGCTGACGATTGCTCAACTGATGAGACAAAAAAAGTAATTGCCAAATTCACTGACCCTCGAATACGAATATACCATAACTCAAAAAATCTACATTACCTGCGCACCCGGAATAAGCTCGTAGAAAAGGCCACAGGAGACTTCATAACATTGTTGGATGCCGATGATTACTGCCTACCAACCAGGCTTGAGCGACAGCTCGATGCTTTTAACACTGAGCCGCATCTCGGCATGTGCGGAAGTTTAGTGAGTTACGTGGACACAGAAGGTAGTCAACTAGCAATAGTTGACAATAAACCGAAGGACTATGGAAGTATTTTAGAGAAAATAAAAGTTGAGAATGTATTTACAGGATCAACCATAATGGTTCGAATGGAAGTCTGGAGGTCCGTGGGAGGCTATAGAGACTTTTTTAATTCACTAGGGTACGAGGATTATGATTTGACTTCAAGAATCGTTGAAAAATATCCTGCCATTAATCTGGCAGAATACCTGTATATCTATCGACAATATCCGGATTCAACTTCAAAGAAAAACCTATTGTATAATCCGTTTAAATTACATGGAGTGAAATTGGTTCAACTCTTCATTAAAGAACGGCAGGAATTTGGCAGAGATAGTTTAGATCTCGGAGATTACTCTGGGATTATTAATTATGTAATGAAATTGAATAAGCCTTATGTGGATGACCCATCAACTATCTATAGACATTTTATGTGGACCAATCTAAATCGAGATTTACCCTTTAAAGCTTTCCAATATTGTATAAAAGCACTATTAGTGCGACCAATTAGTTGGTTAAATTGGAAAACTTTACTCTTGTTCTTTTTGATAAAGTTGAACTTAATAAAGGGCTAATTGCCAATAAATAGCTTTGAACACCTATCCATTGGTAATCTGTTTGATGAACTTTTTATAGTTGGTAGCAGCTTGAAAACGATTCCTCCAAGTGGACCTGGCATTTCGAGACATTGCCATTAATGAATCATTGTCTTTCTTTATAAATTTCTCAATAGCGGCAATTATTTTTTCCTTGGTGACATCCGAATGAATTAAATACCCATTTGATTCATCTTGTATCAATTCACGGATACCACCAACATCAGGACCGATTACAGGTATCCCATGTGCGATAGCTTCCATCATAGAAACTGGTAATCCTTCATGCTCGCTAACATTAATAAATAGATCAACCTTATGATCCGAAAAAAATTGAAGTGTTTCATTATTGGATATCTGACCTAGAAATTCGAATGTTAGGTTGGGTTTGGGGCTTAGCAGATTATGAGCGTACTTTTTAAGAGATGAAAGTAATCCCCCGCCGCCGATATGAGTCCAATGAATTGAAATATCTTTTATTGAAGCAAGCGCCTCCACAATCAAGTGAAGACGTTTTATTGGTATCACCGAGGAACAGGAAACTAGTTGTAAGTTATCTTGGACACCATTCTTGATTCGAGATCCCTCATTGACTCCCAAATAAGAAACGGAAAATGACTTATATGACCCGAATTTAGACTCCGAATAATTTTTTCCATGCTCACTAACGAAGCAAACACAATCTAGTTTAGAGAAAATTAATCGTCTAAATGGAAGATATTTATAGAAGCTCCGTTCAAGGTATACATCGTAGCCATGCGCCCTACAAACGCAATGTAGTTGAGGATAGTTAGATTTTAGCAAAGCCAATCCGGTAGCCATGTCGTTACACCAATAGCTATATATGAAAATCTTTGTTTCCCATAATTTATTAGTAGTTATCAACTCAACCAATGTTTGTTTGAGTTTGAGCCCTACAGTCAATGAGCCCGCCATTGAGGATAATATACCTGGAGATGGTAGCCTAATATCTTTAAATAAGAGGTTTTTAAGCTCTTTTAGGACATAAGAGTTAAAAATGAGTTTGTAATATTTCAATTTATCTCTATGGGAAGGCAAGTAGGGCAGGTAGTGTACATGTGCACGTTTTTGAAAAATACGTGAAGTACTATTCACCAACTCAGTGTAAACTATAAAAATTTTGTCGAAGGAATCTTCCAAATAAGGAAACTCGGTTTCTAAAAAGGTTTCAAATTCTCCGAATGGAAAACTTGAAGTAATTAAAAATAGTGTCCTTTTTTGTGAGATAGAATTTTCAACCATGCAAGAAAAAATACTTTTTTCGGTACTTATGGCCAACTTTAATAATGGCAAATATATAAAATATGCCATTCAAAGTATTTTGGATCAGACCTACAAACATATTGAATTAGTAGTAGTAGACGATTGTTCACAAGATAATTCCATGGATATTTTGGAGGACTATTCCCTTTCTTATTCGAAAATACGCATTATTTGTAACCCTGAAAATAAAGGTTGTGGTTATACCAAACGTAGGGCTGCGAATTTAGCTAGGGGTTCACTTATGGGGTTTCTAGACCCCGATGATGTTCTAATGCCATCCGCACTTGAAATTATGGTTAAAGCACACTCTGATCATGAGAATGTTAGCTTAATAGGCAGTTCACACTTTGTTTGTAACGAAGACCTAATTCATGAGCGGGAAGCATATGGCGCGTGTCATATACCAGAACATGAAAATTACCTAACCTTTGGGAGAGGAGTAACAGCTTTTGCAAGCTTCAAGAAGACTTATTACCAATTAACGGAGGGAATCGATGAGCACTTTAAGCGGGCTGTGGACCAAGACCTTTACTACAAGCTAGAAGAGGTTGGTGAAGTGTTGTTTATTCCACAAATTTTGTACAAATACAGGGTTCACCCAAGAGGAATTTCAAGCTATGGAAATATTGCCAAATCCAGGTATTGGCTTATCAAAGCAAAGGAAGCAGCTCATAACCGGCGTCTTAGAAATAAATCTATTAAAAATATTACAATCTCTGAGCTTAGATCCTGGTGGAGTGTTTTGTACGCCACCAAAGCAGGGGTTGCCTTAGGACAGAGAAAATATTGTGTTACCATTTATTGGATGTTCAAGTCAGCGATAAAAAATCCTATAGATAAATTCTTTATGTTAAAACTGAAATCCTTATTTATCCATTCAAAGCCTAATTGGTTTAAAGAAATATCAAGATGAAATCGGTGCTGGTTTTTGCATATTATAGCATTAAAGACCCGGTTTTTCAAAGTGCAGTTCTTCAGTATTTTAAAAAATACTCACCCGATTTTACTACTAAATTTATCCTTCTCACTTTTGAACATAAAGGATTTGCAATGAGTCCAAGTGAAGTAGTGGAAATGGAACAAGAACTAGCTCAGTACAAATTAATATGGCATAGACTGACTTGGCATAGTGGTAGCCTGAAGTCTTTAAAGAAAGCATATGATCTAGCGATCAGTTTGTGGACCATTCGAAAACTAATTAACAAATACCACATACAAACAATTTATTCCGAAGGATTTCCTGGGGCAATTATTGGCTATCTAGCTTGTTCAATTTTCAAACTGTCGCACATCATCCATTCATTTGAACCTCATGCCGATTACATGTTGGAAGCGGGTGAATGGACTAGGCACTCCTGGGAATATAGATTATTAAAGTATTATGAAAAGAAGATTGCATTTCACGCTACCTGGATACTAACCGCAACAAATGAAATGAAGCAACGGCTGGTTAATTGGGGGGTAGAAACCACTAGAATATGTCGGGTACCTTCTTGTATAGATACCGATCTATTCCAATATAACCGACAGCTCAGAATTAGGATTAGAAAGAGACATGGATTTCAAACAAAGGACAAGGTTGTGGTCTATCTGGGGAAATTAGGAGGGATGTACTGGTCAGATGAGTTTTATGAGACGGTAGGGATTTTTACTAAATATTCAGGATGTTCTTTTAAATTCTTAGTAATAACTTCTGAAAACCACCAGAAAATAAGCAATGAATTACACAAACGTGGAGTGGATCCATCAAGATATTTAATTATAACCTCTGACTATTCCCAGGTGCATAAGTACTTAGCTGCTGCTGATATTGGCTTGGTTGCAGTTTGTCAGAAGCCTAGTAAACGGTTTTGTTCGCCAATTAAAACTGGTGAATATCTTTCGTGTGGTCTTCCTGTTATTATACCAAAAGGTATTTCTGATGACTATGAGGTACTAACAAAGCTAGGTTTAGGAGTGCTTTTGGAAGATACTTCAATGCAAAATCTTAGGAATGCACCCATTGCTGTAGAAAAATATCTATATACTACTACACACTTTGAAATCGTTGAAGCGACCCGGGAATACGCATTAAAAAATCGATGTTTACATAAATATCGAGATGTTTACCGGCGGATATTTACTAAATAGTGGGTGTTGTAATTCCACAAAATGAGTATGGATGACAGGAAAAAAGGAAGTATTTGAATTTTATACCTTACAAGACTCCCAAAATTATAACTATTGAGCCCAACAGCAATTGCCAATATGATACTATAGGTAATGCAGAATGCAAGCATGGGTTCTTGTAAAATAATTCTAAATGATGCCAGTAACCCTGGTGAAATAATTAATCGGGCGGTAAGAAGTAAGAAAAACAAAGCTTCTATTGCAGACAGAAGCATCATTAAATTCTTTATTTCCCATAAAAATGGCCGAAATAGAGTTACGAAAAGTGCCTTTGGAGCTAATTTTATCATACCCATAAAACTGCCATCCATTTCTCCGAGATAATACGCTGATCCACCTTCTTGAAGACTGATACGATACAAGTATTCAGAATTTATTTTAGTCCTTCGTCCAATTTCGTCAACATCATATTTTACATCTCCTTTGGTTAAATTAATTCCAACATAATAGGCCCCGGTAACTCCAATAATTAGCAACAATGGCCGTGCAATCCATCGAACTATTTGACTTTTAATATTCTTACTCTTGTGTAAAAAAACCCAAAGGATAGCCGGAGGCAAAAATGAAAGAAGGACAAATACTCGCAGGACATATAAAGCATAAAATGTAATTAACAGAACTATAAATGAAAAAATAATCCTTTGCTTGGTAATAAATAGATTATAAAACGAGTAGAATAGCCAGCCAAGAGCCGCTATGGCCAAGGTATCTTTCATAAGCCCTGATCCCCAAAAAAAAACAGATGGTAAGAATAATAAAGCAATCGCTAATGGGAACTCCAATTTTGGGTACTTCTTCAAAAAAGTGATATAAGCAGCCCACATCCCTGTAAAACTTAAGCAAGCAAACAAGACCGCTATGGATGAATATGTTCCAAAGCAAAAAAGCCCAAAAAAGGCGGCAATTTTTATCACCAGGTACTCTGTAGGTGATGTGTGCCAATAAATATGTTGGGTATATAAAAAGGTACTGGATTCAAATTCCCCTCCGGATAATAGCAACTTTATGGTGATGAGTGGAGAATCAAATATGGATTGATAGATATATCCACTTTGCTCAAAATAGTTAAAAGTATCTCCACCATCATAATAGAATTGATATATTAATCCTAAGCTGATAGCCCCGATGATCTTTACAGTTAACCCTGGAATAAAGTAGGGCCGAGTATGCGAATTTGTAAATTTGTCCCGGAGCTTGTAGGCTAGAAAATATATAAAGACCAGGGTAATTGGTGTAAAAAGAAAATCCTTTAGCTCCATTAGCAAACTAAGATCAGAAAACTATAGACGTGTTTAAAAATACATTAAATATTCGTTATTTTAAGCAAATCATAAGATAGCAATGACATGCATTACATTCAATTACAATGAGTGATCAACGAAATATGATATTGAATGAAGAGCAGATACTGCAAAAGATCAAAAGAATGGCCTACCAGATCTGTGAACATAATCTCAAGGAAAAGAGTATCGTATTGGTTGGGATATACCAGCAGGGTTATCATCTGGCTACATTTCTGGCCAAGGAATTGAAAGAGGTGGCACCCTTTGAGGTGATTCTTGCCAAACTGGAACTTAATAAGGAAAAGCCCTTAAATGGCGAGATCCTGCTTAATATTTCTGAAAGTAATCTGGATGGTAAGGCCATAGTATTGGTCGATGATGTGTTGAATACCGGAAAAACCATGGCTTATAGTTTAAAGCCATTTCTTAATAGGAATCTTAAAAAACTAGAGACAGCAGTTTTGGTCAATCGCAGCCACAAGCGTTTCCCTATTTCGGCCAACTACCAGGGGATAGAACTGGCTACCACACTGAGTGAGCATATAATTGTAGTCCTGGAAAAAGACCAAAAATTTGCTGCTTTCAAATAGAATATTTTTTAATTACCCGGAGCAAAATGCTTGAAATGTAAAATTTATTCTAAAATTAGTGCTATTTTATCGCTAAATTTTGTACTTTTATTAAGATTCGGGTCATTATACCTAAACGAAGATCCATAGCTCTATGCATGAATTACCCAATGTACAGACTGACTTTATAAATGAAATTCAAGACCTTAGAGAGGAACTGGCCTTCCTAAAGGAGAAGGATGCCAGGAACAGGTCCCAGATAGAATTGCTCAAAAGTAAATTGCGAAGTTTTGAATCAGCAAAAGAGGCGTTGACTCAAAGCGAATTAAAATACCGAAATCTATTTGAGAACTCGCTTATTGCCATTTTCAGAACCGATGCTCAAACCGGTGAAATCTTGTATGCCAATTCAATGGTCTGGGAAATTCTTGACACCGATCCCCGAAAGGGAGTTAGTGCCTTAAATTTTTATGCCAATCCCGAGGATCGGGCTAACTATTTGAGGGACCTGATGGAGAATGGTAAAGTTGAAGATAGGGAAATACCGTTTAAGAAAGCCAATGGAGAAAATATTTGGGTTTCCCTGTCTGCTGTTTATTACCAGGAGGAAAACATCATTGAGGGAGTAATGATGGATATTTCCAAGATCAAAGACAGTTTGGTAGAGCTCCAAAAAGTAAATTATGAATTGGATAATTTTGTTTATCATGCCTCACATGATCTTCGTTCTCCTTTACGATCAATTATAGGGCTTATTAATTTAATGCGCTTAGAAAAAACCACCGCAGGCAAGGAAAACTGCCTTGAAATGATCGAGGGAAGTATTAAAAGACTGGACAATCTGGTGATAGACTTACTTCAAATCTCCAAAGGTAGTAGGGCAAATAATCCAATTGAGGAGATCTCTTTTGTAACTGAGGTGAATAACAGTATCACTAATTTCTGTCATGTGGAAGATTCCGAGGATATCAGGATCATCACCAAGATTTATCAACCCATTGATTTCACTTCAGATCTGACTCGAGTTCGGATCATTCTCAACAATCTGATCTCAAATGCTATTAAGTACAGAAGCTCCAGCCGGGAAGAATCGTACATCATTGTGGAAGCGGTAATCAATGAAAAAAAGGCCATCATTACCGTGGAGGATAATGGTGAGGGCATACCAAAATCTAAATTATCAAGTATTTTTGACATGTTTTACAGGGCTACAAACAACAGCCAGGGCAGCGGTTTAGGCTTATACATTGTAAAAAATGTGGTAGAAAAACTAGGTGGCAAGATCGTGGTGGATTCTAAAGAGAATCGAGGCACGGTATTCAAAGTAGAAATACCCAACCAAGCTGAATAACTACTTTTTGTAAGCTCCTATAAGTTTACTTATTAATTTATTTTATATTTTTGATGCTAACAATATCAAGGTTAACATGTCCAAGCATCAATCTGAAATTAAAAGAGTAACCACACATCAATTACAGGCGATGAAGGACCGCGGAGAGCGGATCGCTATGCTCACGGCCTATGACTATTCGATGGCCCGGATCCTGGATGGAGCAGGGATTGATGTGATCCTGGTAGGGGACTCCGCTTCTAATGTAATGGCAGGCAATGAAACTACCCTGCCAATTACTCTGGATCAAATGATTTACCATGCAACATCCGTGGTGAGAGCCATCACCAGGGCATTTGTGGTGGTTGACATTCCATTCGGTTCATATCAAGGAAACTCCAACGAAGCATTAAGGTCTGCTATACGCATAATGAAGGAAAGTGGCGCCCACGGAGTGAAGGTGGAAGGGGGAAAGGAAATAAAAGAATCTGTGCAGCGTATTCTGAGTGCTGGAGTTCCGGTCATGGGTCATCTTGGACTTACTCCGCAGTCAATTTTTAAATTCGGCACCTATGCTGTTAGAGCTCAGGACCAACAGGAGGCGGACAAACTTCTGAAAGATGCCAAGGTTCTGGAACAATGTGGGTGTTTTTCCATTGTTTTGGAAAAGATCCCCGCTTCATTGGCCAAAGAAGTTGCTGAGGAAGTTTCAATTCCGATTATTGGCATCGGTGCAGGTCCATATGTGGATGGACAAGTACTAGTTATCCATGACATGCTTGGAATAACACAGGAGTTTCAGCCAAGGTTTCTACGACAATATGCCGATCTCGATGCCGTGATGAAAGAGGCTTTTTACCAATATATAAATGATGTAAAGAATAATAATTTTCCAAATACGAAAGAAAGTTATTAGTACTTATAAGTGACGACCTATGAGGGTGCTTGAATGACAATTAATTCATATCTTCGCCATCGAATTATTCCTAATACGTCTAAATAAATTTCGATAATGAGTGAGAATAAAATAACCATTACTAATGGAAAGCTTGAAGTACCCAATCAGCCAACCATTCCCTTTATTGAGGGCGATGGAACGGGAATAGATATATGGCCTGCGTCTAAATTGGTCTTTGATGCTGCTGTAGAGAAGGCGTACGGTGGGTCAAGAAAGATCATGTGGAAAGAAGTCCTCGCCGGAGAGAAGTCCTACAATGACAATGGAAACTGGCTTCCGGATGAAACCTTAAATGCTTTCAGAGAATATCTGGTAGGAATTAAAGGCCCGCTGACCACCCCGGTTGGTGGAGGTATTCGATCACTAAACGTAGCTTTGCGGCAAAAACTAGATTTGTTTGCCTGTGTGCGCCCTGTACGCTGGTTTAACGGGGTGCCTTCTCCCGTAAAAGACCCGAGTACTACCGATATGGTAATATTTCGTGAGAATACTGAAGATATTTACGCAGGAATCGAATTCCAACAAGGAACACCAGAAGCAGACCAATTTGGCAGTTTATTTAGAGACGCTTTTCCCGAGAAATTTGACAAAGTTAGATTTCCAGCATCCACAGGATATGGTTTGAAGCCCATTTCCAGAGAAGGCACTGAGCGTTTAGTAAAATCAGCATTCGAATATGCGTTTGCCAAGAAACGAGAATCTGTAACCCTGGTACACAAAGGCAACATTATGAAATTTACCGAAGGGGCATTTAGGGATTGGGGCTATGCTCTGTCTCAAAGAGAATACGGTGCCCAGGATTACCAGGGAGGTCCATGGCAGGTGATGGAACGGGATGGGCACCAAGTGGTGATCAAAGACGTGATTGCAGATGCATTTTTGCAACAAATTCTTACTCGCCCCAACGAGTACTCTGTCATTGCCACTATGAATCTGAATGGGGATTACATTAGTGATGCATTGGCCGCCATAGTTGGCGGTATTGGTATTGCTCCGGGAGCAAATATTAATTATACTACCGGTCACGCAATTTTTGAAGCAACTCATGGTACGGCACCAAAATATGCTGGTCAGGACAAGGTAAATCCGGGCTCTGTAATACTTTCTGGAGCCATGATGTTTGAGTACTTAGGTTGGAAGGAAACTGCTGATCTCATTCACAAGGGTCTGGAAGGCGCTATTGGACATAAAAGAGTTACCTATGATTTTGAACGGTTGATGGATGACGCTACTCTATTGAAATGTTCTGAATTCGGACAAGAAATTATCAAAAATATGTAGTTGAGCTACTATCTGCCACTTTTTCCGCTCAATCTGGTAGCCTTCCCTCAGGAAAGACTAAATCTTCACATTTTCGAGCCCCGCTACAAAGATCTGATTAATGACTGCTGGAAGTCCGGAAGCCACTTTGGAATACCTGCTTACGTAACATCAAAGATTGAATATGGAACAGAGATGGAGATCACTGAGATCTTTAAAAAATATGAAGATGGAAGAATGGATATTAAAACCATTGCCCATCATATTTTCAAGGTGAAACAATTCTCAAATCCTTGGACCAATAAGAGATATGCAGGGGGTCAGGTAGAGCCCATAACTATTGTATGGGACCAAACCACTGCAAAATTTGAGTTGTTAGACTTGCTGGACCAGTTGTATGGGAAACTGGACATTGGGAAAGAAGTAAAATACCATATGGAGACCCGGGTATTTCAACTGGCACATAAAGTTGGACTAAGTAAGGAACAGGAATACCGACTATTACAGATCACTTGTGAAAGTGAACGAGTAAAATTTTTGATAATCCACCTCAAGGAATTGATACCTGAGTTGACTGCCGTGGCAAAAATAGGTAACAGAATCAAAATGAACGGTCATTTCCGACAAATGGACTCTCTGGATTTTTAAGAGCCATATATTTCGTAGTTTGTGTTTATGAATATTTTGTCTACTGAACAGGTTAGGTTGGCAGACGCATATACAATTGCTAACGAACCAATAGATTCCATTAGTCTGATGGAGCGGGCTTCAAATGCGTTTGTTGAGGCTTATGTAAAGCTTCCGGTAGGTCAATTTCCAGTCACCGTGGTCTGCGGACCGGGTAATAACGGCGGTGATGGGTTGGCGATCGCCCGTTTATTGGGACAAAGAAATTATCAGGTAGAAGTTTGGATGCTAAAGGTCGGAACCAGGTATTCAGCGGACAACCGGATGAATTTCAAACGCTGGAGCGAACTAGGGGAGGTAGTAGAAATTAATGAATCTGGGCAGTTGAATAAGCTCACCCCAGGGGGAGTAATTATAGATGCTTTATTTGGATCTGGAATCAGTCGTGGGACTAGTGGTATAGCCGCTGAAGTGATCAGATTCATCAATCGATTTAGTTGCTTAGTGATTGCGGTGGATATGCCATCTGGGTTGTTTGCTGAGCAGGCCAATCCTCAAGGTGCGATCATTGAGGCCGACTATACATTAAGTTTTCAGGTGCCAAAATTAGCGTTTTTCCTTCCTCAAAATCAAAAGTTTGTGGGTGACTGGGATATCCTAGACATAGGATTGGACCAGCAATTCATAGGCCAGTTGCAGGTTGATCAATTCTCTGTAGACCTGCCCCTGATCCAGGGCTTTCAGAGAGCCCAATACAAATTCTCACATAAGGGAAACTTCGGCCATGCTCTATTAGTTGTGGGGTCAAAATGTAAAATGGGCGCCGCAGTGCTGGCAGCTAAAGCAGCATTAAAAGGAGGTTTGGGGTTACTAACAGTTCATGTTCCGGTTTGTGGTTACCAGGTTCTTCAAACCACCGTCCCAGAGGCCATGTGTCAGGTAGACCTTGATGAAGACAAATGCACGGATATTCAAATATCTGAAAGCATATCTACTGTGGGAGTAGGGCCTGGCCTTGGTACAGCCAAGGAAACAGTCAGTGGTTTTAAAAAGCTACTAGAAGCAGCAGAAAGCCCCATGGTTATTGACGCCGACGGTTTGAATATCCTGAGTCAGCACCGGGAGTGCTTACATTTGGTGCCACAACTGTCTATCCTGACTCCTCACCCAAAGGAATTTCAACGGCTGGTCGGGGAGGCAATCGATGATTATAACAGATTGCAAATTCAGTCGGAGTTTGCCGGTAAGTACGGAGTTATCCTAGTTTATAAAGGAGCTCACACTACCGTAGCCCTTCCAAATGGGCAACTATTTTTTAATACTACGGGAAACTCAGGGATGGCAACTGCAGGCAGTGGTGATGTACTTACTGGTTTGATTACCGGGCTGTTGACTCGAACCAAGGACCCGGTGCTGGCAGCAGTATTAGGCGTGTTCATTCATGGCCTGGCTGGTGACCAGGCGGCGGCGGTTATTTCTAAGCCTGCCTTGACTGCAGGAGACATTATTCAGCAGATTGGCCCTGCAATTAAAAATACTAACCTACAGCTGTAATAATTTAACAAAGAATTAACCACAACGAACAAACTATGGGATTATTATTTATTATTTTTGTAATCAAAGCGAAAAACATTAATATCTGTTTTACGTTAAACTAAAAATAAAAATCTTCCTATATATGGGAGCTTTTTGGTTTGATTTTTGTTATATTCAAGTATATGAGGAAACTCTTACTTTTATTTACCATACTACTTCTAACCGCCCCAATGGGATTTTCACAGGAATCCAATAAGGGGAAAGGGTATATAGGTGAAAATAACGATCTGATTCAAAGACCTTTGGATTTGAATCAAATTGTGGAGGTTTACCCCAACCCTGCTATTGACTTCCTAAATATCGATATAAAAAGTGAAGATCTGGTTCAGATTGAATTCGAGGTGTATGATATTATAGGAAACGCGATAAAAGTATATCCCGAAAAACTCAGTAGGAATAAATATCGGGTGCCGGTCGGTGACTTGCATTCTGGTTACTACATGCTTATTATCAGGGATCCCTACAGCCGGTACCGACAAATCTTTAAGTTCGGAAAGCGCTGATCACAATGCTGTACCAGCATTGTGGAATTAGAATTCTGCATTTCCTGGCGTTCGTGGAAAAGGAATCACATCTCTGATATTGGTCATACCAGTAATAAATTGCACCATGCGTTCGAAACCCAAACCAAAGCCGCTGTGCGGCACACTTCCAAACCTGCGTAGATCTAGATACCACCATAGGTCTTTTTCGGGTATATTCATTTCCTTCATTCGCGCCCTCAACTGATCCAAACGCTCCTCTCTCTGTGAGCCACCAATCACCTCTCCAATACCGGGGAACAATACGTCCATGGCTGCAACGGTACGTTCATCTTCATTTGAACGCATATAAAACGCTTTAATTTCCTTAGGGTAATTATAGATGATCACCGGCTTTTTGAAATGTTTTTCTACCAGATATCTTTCATGTTCTGACTGCAGGTCACTTCCCCATTTATCAATAAGAAACTTGAACTTCTTCTTTTTGTGAGGCTTGCTATTTTTAAGGATATCAATAGCCTTAGTATAGTCGATGCGTTCGAACTGATGATCACTTACAAGCTGAAGACGTTCCATTAGATTCAGATCTTGTCGCTGGTGTTGTGGTTTTTGTTGTTCTTCCTTAATCCCTCGAATATTAAGGAACTCCAGGTCGTCCGCACAGTTTTTTAGTGCATAATCAACCAACCCTTTTAGAAAGGCTTCCGCCAGATTCATACTATCGTTTAAATCGTAATAGGCCATTTCTGGTTCAATCATCCAAAATTCCGCTAAATGCCTGGAAGTATTAGAGTTTTCTGCACGGAATGTTGGCCCAAAAGTGTACACCAATCCCATTGACTGGGCAAAAGCTTCCACCTCTAGCTGTCCGGAAACTGTCAGATTGGTTTCTTTACCAAAAAAATCCTTTGAATAGTCGATCTTCCCCGCATCATTTAACGGAGGATTGATAGGGTCCAGAGTACTTACTCCAAACATTTCCCCAGCGCCTTCGGCGTCGGATCCGGTGATTATAGGAGTATGAATGTTATAGAACCCTCGCTCATTGAAAAACTGATGCACCGCAAATATCATAGCATGTCGCAAACGGAACACCGCACCGAAGGTTTGACTACGAGGTCTCAAATGAGCAATTTCCCTGAGAAACTCCATTGAGTGCTTCTTTGGCTGCAACGGGTAGTTTTCGGGGTCAGATTCGCCGATCACTTTAATTTCGGTGGCCTCCAATTCAATTTTTTGCCCTTTTCCCTGGGAAGATTTTATGGTACCTATTATTGCTAGACTAGCACCACTTTGTATCTTACTCAACAATGTTTCTCCCAGCTGTTTGGGGTTTCCAACAATCTGAAGGTTGTGAACAGTGGACCCGTCATTCAGAGAAACAAATACCACATTTTTACTTTCTCTTTTATTTCTAACCCAACCCTGAACAGCAATTTGAGTATCTAGAATGGCTCCGGATACCAACTCGGAGATCCTGTACCTGGCAATAGCTAACACCCTGAAATTTTGTTGATTTTTACTTAAATACTTACTTTTCCTTATCAAAATACCCAACTCAAACTATATTGCACATTGGGCTCGCTGTTATCTTGATAAGAAAGCCCAAAACAACTATAATTTTGCTGTTTTAGCAAAGAAACAAAGAATTATAATAAATTTGTTTTTGGTAAAACGGGATGAATTTACGCTGTTAACTACATGCAAAGACTTAGCTTAACACAAAGTTTAAATCAGAAGCCTTCTCCCCAACAAATCCAGTTCATTAAACTTCTGCAAATACCCACAGCAGAGTTGGACACCCGGATAGAGGAGGAGTTGGAGATTAACCCCGCTCTGGAAGAAGGAGCGGAGGTGAAGGAGGAGGAGAATCCATCTGAGGAGGAATCACCTTCTGACAACGACGAGGAGGTAAACGTAGAGGACTACCTGCAAGCGGACGATTTTAGTGGTTATAAAATGCATGGAGATGGGAATTATGGAGAGGAAGATAAGAATATGCCTATTCCAATGGCCACCACGCTGAATGACCTACTGATGTCTCAACTTGGATTTATGGAACTTGACGAGCGCCAGACCATCATCGGAAAGCAGCTTATTGGTAGCATTGAGGCCGACGGCTACATACGCAGGGAATTAGAAGCCATTATCAATGACCTTGCATTCTCTCAAAATATCGAAGCCGGCCTTGATGAACTGGAAGACATTCTTCACATGATCCAGACTTTTGACCCACCTGGGATTGCCGCCCGCGATTTACAGGAGTGCCTATTATTACAATTGGATAGGAAGGACGAACAATTTGCAGATGTACAAACTGCGAAGAATATTCTTACCATTTGTTTTAATGAATTTACCAAGAAACATTATCAAAAGATCATTAAAAAGTTGGGTCTGGAATCGGAGACAGAACTTAAGGAGGCCATTCAATTGATTACCAAACTAAATCCCAAACCAGGTGGAGTTTCCAGCGGGCTGATGAAGACTCAGTTCCGGGTACCGGATTTTACGATTGAAAGTGAAGAGGGTAATTTGGTGGTAACTTTAAACTCCAGAAACGCTCCTGAATTGAGAATAAGCCGATCTTATTCTGAAATGATGGACAGTTATAGTAAAAGTGACAAAAGGGATAAAAAATTAAAGGAGACTGTCAGCTTTGTTAAGCAAAAATTAGATGCAGCAAAGTGGTTTATTGATGCCATTAAACAGAGGCAGCAAACTCTATTAAATACTATGACAGCCATCATGGAATATCAATACAACTTTTTTTTGGAAGGTGACGAAAGCCAACTCCGTCCGATGATTTTAAAGGATATTGCTGAAAAGATTCATATGGACATTTCAACAGTATCCAGGGTAGCCAACAGCAAAAGTGTTCAAACAGAATTCGGCGTTCTCTCGCTAAAATATTTTTTTTCAGAAGGGATTGCCACCGAATCAGGGGAAGACGTGAGCAGCCGGGAGGTGAAACATATCCTTAAAACATTTATCGAAGAGGAAAATAAACACAAGCCTCTATCGGATGATAAACTGGAGAAATTACTTAAGGACCGGGGTTACAAGATAGCCCGCAGGACGGTGGCAAAATATCGAGAACAATTAGCTATTCCAGTGGCCAGATTAAGGAAAGAACTATAGTGGTAGGGAAATTTGCAAGGCTCTTGTCATTGATATTTCATCCTCTTTGGATACCTACATACCTTTTTGCTATTATTTTCAGATTTACACCCGAATTGGTCTCTCCAATTACCATTGAGATAATGCCCAGAATGCTGGCAATGATATTTGTATTAACAGGTATTATTCCCGTAGCAACGCTGATGGTAATGCGGTTGCCGTATTACATAATGATGGTTCGGCTATGGGCCAGGCAGTTAGCCAGTGGCAGTGGGACCACCCGATCACTTATGGAAATAAGGCCTCTAATTGCCATGGTTAGGCGAAAATCTTTAATTCAAAGTTTCAAAATGATTACCCGGTCTGAACGAGTAATCCCCTTCTTTGTGATTACCGCTTTTTACATTGCGATTTGCGTGATGATGAGTGGACGATTGGGATGGGGTAGCTTTTTTATTATGGCCATGCTGACAATTTCGATAACCAGCTTGGTCATATCCTTGATTACACTGTACTGGAAGATCAGTGTGCACAGTGTAGCTGTCAGTAGTGTTGTGGGATTTTTGTTGGCAGCCATGTTAATACGGGCTGAAACGGCCTTGTTGTTTCCTTCAGCAGGCTTCATTGCCATTGCCGGGGCGGTTATGTCCTCAAGGTTATACTTGAATATACATACACCTTCGCAAGTAGGTTGGGGTTGCTTGACCGGTTTCCTGACAAGTTTTGTGGCAACGTGGATTTATTTTTAGAATAATTATGAATGGAGGGTACGAAGAAATGGACAGTTTTACAGCATTTGATGCCACGTCCATCAGCGCTATCTGCGAAATAAACTAGCAACAAGTAACCAGAACCGAAAATGTACGACAATTTGAAATTGGATGTTAATAATGGTGTAGGTACCATTACCTTAGACCGCCCGGAAGTCTACAACGCTTTCAATGATGGACTGACTTATGAAATGCAAACGGCCTTAAAATCCCTCAAAAGGGATGAAGAAGTAAGAGTTGTGGTTATAACGGGGAGCGGTAAAGCCTTTTGTTCCGGTCAAGACCTAAAGGATGCTTCTGACTACCCAGACCGAGTATTTTCTGATTCCATTCACAAACGCTACAACCCATTGATTAAAGCCGTCCGCAGCTTGCCTAAACCAGTAATTTGTCGTTTGAACGGAGTGGCAGCCGGCGCGGGTTGTAGTCTAGCCCTGGCTTGTGATCTAATATTGGCTGCGGAATCAGCCCAGCTTATCGAAGTATTCATAAACATTGGCCTGGTACTGGATTCTGGTTCCAGTTATTTTCTTCCTAGAGCGGTAGGCTATGCACGGGCCTTTGAATTAAGTACCATGGGGACCCGATTATCAGCAGCTCAGGCCCTGGAATGGGGTATGGTTAATGCGGTGGTACCGTTGGAGGAATTGGATGCATTAGTAAAAACCTATACAGACTACTACGTGAAAGCTCCAACCAAAGCCATTGGATTGATTAAGAGAATGCTCAATAAATCACAGGGATCAACTCTGGAAGAAATGTTGGAATACGAAACTTACTGTCAAGATATTGCCGGGGCAACTAAAGACCATAAGCTGGGTGTCCAGGCATTCTTAGAGAAACGCAACCCGGAATTTAGGGGTAATTAATCGGGGATTAGAAAATACTGATGGCCAAACCCACCTGAGTTTGAAAAGTCTCTGTAGCATCCGGCCCCAGTCCTTTCTCAAACAAATCATTAAGTGCGTAATAGTAATACACAGAAATACCAGCATACCCCAAGCTACCTTGTAACCCGTAGCGAAAGCGGTTGAGTTCGAATCGGTCTTTGGTCTTTAATGTTTGTTTTTCACCCAGACGCTCGGATTTCACTTTTGTATGACTGCTAATAAGCATGCCAAACTTACCACCAACGGCCAGTTTGAAACTTTTCTTGAAATTATTCTTATTAAAATGGAATCGAAATTCCAAAGGTACTTCCAAATAAGTAGTTGCCAGTTTGGTCTTTTTTATTTCACCAAATTCAATTGGATCTAAGGGTTCTACACTAATGGAGGTATCAAAGTTACGTACTATAGTAACATTTTGGTCAAAACTGAATTTATCCGTGGCAATGCCAAATCCCGGATGGAAGCTAACAGCTGAATTCCCCAGGCGAACCGAATAAAGATAATGCGCATTGAAGGCCTTTGATCCCCAAAAACCTGTATCCATGCTGTCTGGATTATCAATCAGGAAGTTAAAACCCACCTGAATCCTGAGAGCACCTGGCAGATCCGGAGAAGAAGCGGATTGAGAATATAAAGATGAACTATAAAGGAGTGCCAGAGCGGCAATAAGTAGCCTCATAGTATTCCGAAACAATTTTTAAAATTACCGGGCAAAGATACTATTTTAGGCCCATTAGCAATGGATATATTTTATAAAGCTAATTTATTCTTTAGATTTGCCCCCTAATTAACATTTTTTAACCTTTGGCGCCGCGGCGTCATTAAATTAGAGTTTAAATCCAGGACCCGTAGCATAACTGGATAGTGCACCTGACTACGAATCAGGA
>CAZAWQ010000150.1:0-3418 GCA_964488585.1 uncultured Roseivirgaceae bacterium | reverse complement strand
AAATGCAACAACTGAAGCTATCGCTCATCTGGAAAAAGGGATAGAATTATTACCTCATGTTAACCAGGAGGCAGATCGCAACAACCTGGAATTGGATTTTCGATTGACCTTGGGTGGCACTTACGTGGTTTCTCATGGATTTCCCCATCCCAAAGTGAAAGAAACATTCAATCGGGCAAGAGATATTGCACAAACTATTGACGTCAGTCCGAAACTGGCTTTGGCCCAATTTAATTTACTTTCTTATTATTTCTATTCGGAAGATTATAAGGCAGCTGATGATTTATCGGAGCATATGTTGAAATTAGCCAAGGATTCTGAAAATGGTTATTGGTTTGAATTATTCGCCACCGACCTGGGAGGTGGCTCAAGTATTATTAAGGGAGATTTTAAACTTGCTAACCAAGCTTTTCAGCACGTTCTTGAAATATTCGATCCTTCTTTACCTTTTCCCTGGGAATTAACACCAAGTGGTTATATCGAAATTAGTGCTAAAGCCTGGCGGATGGTTTGCCTTCAAATATTAGGCTATATGGATCAGGCCAAAAGCCTTTCTGATCAACAACTGTCTTATGCGAAAGAACACAAGGATTCAGTGACTCTTTATCATATTCATACATTCCCGGCATTGTATGGGTTGGCAGCCAGAGAATGGAAGGCGTCTGAAAAAATAATGGAGGATTATCTGCCAATGGTAAGAGCATTTGGAGATCCCATTTTTACCCTGACCGCAGAAGTCTATTATTATATAGCCAAAGCGTTCCAGGGAGACAGATCAGCATTTGATACCGCTGTAAATCTTGTCAATGTTTGCTTTGATATTGGATTTAAGGCCTTCGCAGTAACCATGTCTCCTTACATTGGTGAGCAATATTTTCGTATTGGGGAATATGAATCCGCATTAAGCTGGATTAAAAAGATCCTGGATCATGTAAACAAAACAGGATCTCATGCACACTCCGCTGAATTGTTCAGGATCAAAGGTCTCACTTTACAAGCAGTTGGTAAGCCCGAAGCTATTGTCGAAAAATGTTTCAAAAAAGCTTTGAAACTGTCCAGAGAACAATCAGCCAAAACATTTGAACTCCGCGCTGCCGGTGATATGGCTAAACTGTGGCAAAAACAGGGGAAAACAAATGAAGCTTACGAACTTTTGGAAGGCGTATACGACTGGTTTACAGAGGGATTAGATTCGATTGATCTTAAAGAAGCCAGAGAAATATTGAATGAATTGAAGGGAGTGGAAAAATCTCAGATCTAAGATCTCAGGTATCACAGGTCTCAAATCTGAGATCTCAGACCTGAGATCCTAGATCTTAGATCCCACCATAGCCCAGCAGCCGCAGCATATCCTCACTCTCCTGTTCCTGGGCAAACAGTCTGCTCTTCACCACCCCGTTCTTATCCCGATCAATGATCACATGTTTCGGTGCCGGAATCAGACAATGTTGTATACCGCCAAATCCACCGAGCGATTCCTGGTAAGCCCCGGTATGAAACATGCCCACATACAGCGGACTTCCATTGTCCATTACCGGAAGAAAAACTTCCGAGGAATGGATCTCAGAGTTATAATAGTCCATACTATCACAGGTAAGCCCTCCTAAACTAACTCTGTGATATCCTGATTTCCAGTTATTTATTGGAAGTAAGATAAACTTGCTGCCGATTCCCCAGGTATCCGGAAGATTATTGATAAATGAACCGTCGATCATATACCAAAGTTCTTTCTCATTCTGCAGTTTTTGGTCCAGAATCGAGTAGATCATGGCCCCGGTTTCTCCCACGGTGTAACTACCGAATTCAGTGATTATATGTGGCACAGGCAGGTGGTTTTTATTACAAATCCACTGGATATTTTCCACCACCTGTTCGATCATATATTTATAATCGTAATTGAACTTAAGGGAAGTTTTTATGGGGAAACCGCCACCGATGTCGATGGTGTCCAAATCGGGGCATATTTTTTTGAGTTCGCAATATTTGTACATGAACCGGCTCAGCTCGCTCCAGTAATAGGCGGTATCCCTGATCCCGGTATTGATGAAGTAATGCAGTACTTTCAACCTGGCATTACCCGGTTTGATTTTCTGCTGGTAATAGTCGATGGCATCTCTATACCTAATCCCCAGCCGGGAAGTGTAAAACTCGAATTTAGGCTCCTCGTCTGATGCCAGGCGAATACCCACTGAATAGGGCTTATCTAACTGAGATTCATAGTACTCACCCTCTTTGAAATTATCAATAATGGGTATACAATTATCAAACCCATCCCTTATCAAATCCACTATATATTTAAGGTAAAGAGGCCTTTTAAAACCATTACAGATCACCAGTTGATCTTTCGTCACTTGTTTATGGCGGTATAGGTTTCTTATAATAGAAATATCGAATGCTGAAGAAGTCTCCAGCTGTGCTCCTGTCTTCAATACCTCCTCCATCACAAAGCTAAAATGTGATGATTTTGTACAGTAGCAGTAGGTATAGGAAGCCTGGTAGTGGTATTTTTTTAGGGTTTCCTGAAAATACTCCGTGATCAATTCAATGTTTTCCGAGATCTTAGGAAGATAAGTCAGCCTTAATGGAGTACCATAAGTATTAATAATGTCCATCAATGGGACTCCATGGAACTTCAGTTGACCGTCATCAACAGTGAATTCTCCATTAGGAAAATCGAATGTCTGTTGAATCAGATCTATATATCTTTTCGTAGCTTATCTGCAATACTATTTAGTTCTGGGTGGCGCAATATCGCCATAATTTTCTGATCTTTACAGCTTCCATTTTCTAATTGTCAATTAACCAGTGGGCCCGGCAAATCCTATATCTTCCTTTATCGAATCTCATTTTTTGCATTTCAATGCTGCCAGCTTGGTGGACGCCGCAAAAGGCTATAGGCAGTTGCTGGATCAAGGAGGAAAAATGATGATCACCTTGGCCGGCGCCATGAGTACCGCGGAGCTTGGAAAGTCCCTGGCGCACATGATCAGGGAAGACAAGGTCCACATCATATGTTGTACCGGCGCTAATCTGGAAGAAGATATTTTTAACCTGGTGGCGCATAACCACTATCGCCGGGTACCCGACTACCGCGACTTGACACCTGCAGATGAAAAATCTTTGCTCGAATCCCAGTTAAATCGTGTCACCGACACTTGTATACCTGAAGAGGAGGCCATGCGGCACCTCGAACATCATTTGACGGCAGTATGGACTAAAGCCGCCAACCAGCACCACCGATATTTTCCTCATGAATATATATACCAGTTATTGGAATCCGGGGTACTGAAACCCAACTACCAGATTGACCCCGCTGACTCCTGGGTAATGGCAGCCTACCAACACCAGGTCCCCCTGATAGTTCCTGGATGGGAAGACTCCACGCTAGGCAATATCTTTGCCGCACATTGTATTAAGG
>CAZAWQ010000149.1:0-32920 GCA_964488585.1 uncultured Roseivirgaceae bacterium | reverse complement strand
TTTGAGTGTGCACCATACGACAACTAACCTGGTACTAGTCTACCTAGATCTTGACAGTTTGGAGGAAGCTGAAAATGCCGTTGCAGAATTATATGATAAGAACATTGATTACTTTTCCATCTTGTATTACAAAACCATCATGGCAATTGCAAAGGGGGAATCTGATATTGCCCTTTCATATATCGAACTCATGGTCAATACCGTAGAAAAATCAATTTACTTATCTTCATTTTTAGGTCGATTTTATCTCGACTTGGGAATGCTCGATGAAGCCGCCAATTGGTTAGAGAAGGCATATGACAATCGTGAGCATGAGCTTGTATTCCCATTTAGGCCAAGTGGTTTTACACTCCCCGAAGATCTCCCTGACCATCCTGCTTTGCAATCAGCACTGGATAAACCTGAACTTAACGCACTGTTTGAAATTAGAAGGAAGAATCTAGGTTTAACCAGGTTGACCCATTAGTAGTTATATGTATTGTTTACATATATATTTGGACTTCTATTACAATCTATAACTCTTTGAAAAAAGGGATAATGAAGAAACTTGTTTTTGCACTATTATTGATGCAGTTCCTGATTTCCGGAAGAAGTATTCTGTTTGCTCAGGACACCAGACCTAATATTGTTATCATTCTGTGCGATGACCTGGGATATGGAGATTTGGCTTCTTATGGCCATCCACATATTAGTACTCCCAATCTGGATAAAATGGCAGCGGAAGGTATTCGCTTTACCAATTTTTATTCCGCTGCTCCGGTATGTTCTCCGTCTCGTGTGGGTTTACTAACAGGGCGAAGCCCAAACCGAGCAGGTATTTATGACTGGATTCCTTCAGCCAAAGAGCCCAAACCCGATGCACGAGAGCAAGTGCACATGCGTAAGGAAGAAACGACCATTCCCAAACTCCTCAAACAAGCAGGCTATGCGACCGCCATGGCAGGAAAATGGCATTGCAACTCCAACTTTAATTCTATAAAACAGCCTCAACCAATTGACGCGGGCTTTGACTACTGGATGGCGACGCAAAATAATGCTGCTCCTTCCCACAAAAACCCAAATAACTTTGTTCGAAACGGAGAGGAGGTAGGAGAATTAGAAGGCTATAGTTGCCATATTGTGGTGGATGAAGGGATCCAGTGGCTCAAAAATCACACTCAACAAAATCCTACGCAACCATTTTTCTTGTATTTGGCTTTTCACGAGCCTCATGAGCCGGTCGCTTCACCCCCAGATTTGGTGGCAGGTTATCTGAATGTTGCCAAAACCCGAAAAGAAGCCACCTATTTTGCCAATGTTGAAAATATTGATAAAGCGGTTGGGAAATTCCTCAGTGCGCTTAAGAGTTTTTCGCTCGACAGCAACACCCTTGTGGTATTCACTGCTGACAACGGACCGGAAACGCTCAATCGATACCCGGGAGCGAGTTATTCCTATGGAACAGTCGGACCCTTAAGAGGTATGAAACTATGGACCACCGATGCGGGTTTTCGTGTAGCAGGAATCATGCGCTGGCCCAAACAGATACAGGCCGGACAAACCATTGATCAGCCAGTCTCTGCACTGGATTTTTTACCTACTTTTTGCCGGTTAGCCAAAAAAGATCTACCTGAGAATCATAAACTCGATGGAGCCAATTTTCTACCAGCATTGTCAGGCAAAAGAATAAAACGAACAAAGCCACTTATTTGGGCGTACTACAATGCACTTAATATGCACCGGGTTGCTATGCGAGACGGCAAATGGAAAGTGCTGGCACAGCTGGATCTTGAAAAGAAATATCAAAACCTCAATGACCGGAATATTGAAGAGGTTAATGCGGCTAAATTTGTAGATTTTGAGGTGTATAAGATTACAAAGGATCTGCATGAGAGCCACAATTTACTGGAAGGAAAGAGTGGTAAAAAGGCCAAACTCAGAAAGAAGTTAGAGGAGCATTATCGGGAATTGTTGGAGGATTCTTTTATATGGAATGTAAAGCCTTGAATTATGGATTACCCTGGTGGAGGTGGGTTCGCTGGACTAACCAATAACGTTGCATATGCATGCGCAATGTTGCAGAGCATCGCTAACCTTTCAGGAAGTTTAGTTAAAGCACTTATGATGTCTTATACAATCCATGCTCAGTATGAGTGTTTCCAATGTCTCGCTGAAGACTTGCAATTTCAGGTCAAATTTACTTCAAAGCATAGGGGACCAAATACAAAGCCAACCTGACTTTGATAGAAAATCGGCATGAACAACCTCTGAACACACCCGTATAAAGCGGATATTTCCGTTTCATCTTATATCAGATCTCAATATATTTAACCCGGTTTATCATGTCCTGCAAAAACCGACTCACAGAATGGATTCCCTAAATACCTCTAAAAGACTCTTATCTGTAGACGCCCTGAGAGGCTTCGATATGCTATTAATCGCTGGGGGTGGGACATTTATTGTCCGTCTAAATGGCAAGACCGGACTGGCTTGGGTGGACATGCTCAGCCATCAAATGACTCATCCACCCTGGACCGGGTTTACTTTTTACGACTTCATAATGCCTCTGTTTCTTTTTATTTCGGGGGTCTCACTTTCTTTCTCCATTGGCAAGAGTAAACGCTTAGGTCTGGCCAAAACCAATATTTATAAGAAAGCCTTTATACGAATGCTGATTTTAATATGCCTTGGGATCATCTATAAAAATGCTCCGGTACCATTTTTCGAACCTTCCCAGATCAGGTATAGCAGTGTATTGGGTCGTATTGGGATCGCTACTTTCTTTACTACCTTGCTGTTGGTTAATTACAATTGGACCCAGCGCTTGTACTGGGTAGGTGGAATATTGCTGGCCTATTTTGCTGCACTTTTTTTAATCCCTGTTCCCGGATACGGTGCCGGCGACCTGTCATTTGAAGGCAATCTGGTGGGTTGGTTTGACCGGAGTTTTATGCCGGGAATATTACGTCAGGGCACTTATGATGAACTCGCTATCCTAACCCAGTTACCAGCGCTATGTTTAACTGTTCTAGGTGCCTGGGCCGGAGAAATTTTACAAGATGCCAAACAACTCAACAAAGCCTTGAAATTATTTATTTTGGGATTTGCTGGAGTTGCTCTGGGACTTCTATGGGGGCTATATTTTCCTATTAATAAACATCTCTGGACAAGTTCCTTTATACTGCTTACCTCTGGGATGGCATTTATCTTTTTAGCAGCTTTTTACTGGATTATTGATGTAAAAGGCATTACCAGATGGGCTTTCTTTTTCAAGGTTATTGGGATGAACTCGTTGCTAATTTATTATGCCTACAGATTTATTGATTTCAACCATAGTTCAAGGTTAGTTTTTGAAGGCATTTATTCGGTCACCCCGGAAGTCTGGCATGAGGTATTTCAGTCCGTTGGCGCAGTGGTGCTGGTGTGGGTATTTCTTTACGTCATGTATAGGAACAAGATGTTTTTAAAGATATAAGATCTACGTCAGTGAAAATTTTAAAGGGCAAAACCACCGGGTTAATCAGGTCCTTGGTTCCTGTAGGGACAAGACTATTGGGTAGTAAAACTGGATGCTTAAGGTCAGATCACCTGGGAGCAAAGTTATGGTGGATCGAATATCGAAAAAGTTCTTTCAATAACACTGGTGGGAGTAATTTTTGATTTTATTTATACCAAAAATTATTTTTACTATTATAGATATATAGACCTTTTTATCTTTTTTATTAAACATTTTGTTTACATTTACACATCTACTAAAACGCAAAAGAAATAAACCCATGCATACTCAAGAAATAATCAACAATAATACCGAACCTTCTATCGGAGAAATGGTTGCAAATGACTATCGCAAAGCTGAAGTATTTAAAAGGTTTGGAATAGATTTCTGCTGTGGCGGCAAAGACCAATTGGATAGAGTCTGCAACAAAAGGGGGATAAGCCTGAAAGCAGTAAAACAAGCATTAAATGAGTTGGATAAACCACAGGAAACACGTTTTTCACAAGATTACCAAAACTGGGATATTGATATCCTCTCAGATTACATTACCAATACCCACCATAAATATGTGAACGAAGCACTTCCCCAGTTGGAAGAGTACAGCGCAAAAGTTGCAAGGGTTCACGGAGCCTCGAATCCGGAAGTGGTTGAGATAGCCGGCCTCTTTCAGGCAGTTGCCAGTGAATTACGCATGCACATGGAAAAGGAAGAAACCATGCTCTTCCCTTACATCAGGCAAATGGCCATGTCCAAACACCTTGGGGAATTGTTATCTCTTTCACCATTTGGCACCATTAAAAATCCCATTAACATGATGGAGGCAGAACATGAATCAGCCGGTGGAAATATGCAAGCCATCAGCGTGTTGAGTAACGGATACAATCCACCTGACTGGGCCTGTAACACCTACAAGGTGCTGTATGCCAAGCTACAGGAATTTGAAAATGACTTGCATCAGCATGTCCATTTAGAAAATAATATTCTGTTTCCTAAAGCAATAAAATTGGAAGAAGCTCTGCTGACATAGTAAACCTGCATACACTGATCACCAATCTATAACTCTTCCAAAACTGCCAATAAGGAAGAAGTCATTTTATTATTCTGTTTAAATCTCAGCTTGGAGGACCGAATAAATGTCACAAGTTCGGGTCTTTTACTAAATGCCTCCATTACATCCCTCTTATTTTTAACAATATGTATTTCCCCGTCAACCAAAAGTATATTAGACTCTTTAACTGCAAATTTATTCAAGGGCTCACCACGCCCACCGGTATTGCCTATAACTGACTTTTGGGTCTTGATAAAATATTGCACCTCTGTTCCTTGAAAAGCCAGGATATAAAAGCCAGGGATTAATATGCTGGTGCTGTCCCTGATATTTACAAAAATTTGGTCATTAATTTGAAACCCATCGATCCTGGAATTATCCAAAATTATGTTTCTGGTTAGACCGTTTTGAATAATAGTGGTCATCACAAGATTGTTGTAATTATCATAATTTAAGAGCACATCCTGGTAGGTAACCCCTTCAAAAGTCAGTGTTCCTGACTGGTAGATTGATTGGTCCCAAAATTGGTGTCCTTTGATGTTTGGATAAAAATGACGGTATTGCTTTCCCTGTCTTATTTGTTGAAAATGCAGGCTTTGAAGTGCCTGATATGAAATATTTTGACCACTAACACAGAATGGCAGGAATAATAATATTACAACAATCTGAATTAATAACCACTTCATCTTCATGGCGTATTACTCTTTATTACTTTAATAAACTTTGTCTGATGAAAGAATGTCCCCTGTGAAGTTATTCCATTAATTACAATCAGATATTCTCCGTTTGTATCGCCTGTGTAAAATTGAAATTGCTCTGGTTCTTTAGACGCAATCTCGATATCAGGGTCCCAGAATAATGTATTGCGCCGGTCCGGAATCCTGCTATTCTTAGACAAGGTTGCTCCATAATCCGGGTGATGAAACATCATGGGGCGTTGCAAACTTTGATAAGATTTTTTATCTAATTCTAAGGGTACCTCCATCCCAGCGAAGTCGTGGTTGTAGGTATTTATATTTACCATCCCACTGAAAGCACCATTACCTATGAAGTATTTCTTAGTAACCACATCAATCGATTCAACCAACAGTGGATCTATGTTCATTACCCACGTATGGTCATTCACAGGTATTCCATCCAACATTACCAGTGCAGGCAGATCGAATAGTAACTTGTTGGCAAGTGACTTACTATTGCTGAAGTCATCCCGAACGTAAAAGTTGGAAGTACCGCCCCTTTTTCGATATGATACGTTTCTGATATATTCCACGAACACCTCTTTAAGACTTGGAAACCTGGTGTAGTTATCTAAATAATACTGGAATTCTGGGTGACCATAAAATGGTATATCCTCTTTTGTCTTAAATTTCTGATGTCCATGGATCTTTGTGTACTCTTGGTAGAGGTTAGATACCTGCATATTTACGGATTGACTTTCGATAAATTTAATGGTGCTGGAGTCAAATTGTAACGGCGGGGCTGATAGTTGAGGCAGCCTCTGATCAAATGAATGCTGCAGAATTACATTGGTATTTTGGTATTCGGTTGACCAAAAATACAGATGCGCATAGTCTATTCCTGGCGGTAATTCCACTGCAAAATTACTGGAATCAATGCCTATTACCTGATAAACCCTGGAGGCTTTACCTCCAATTGAAACGAACAGGTGGTTATTATTCTTAGGACCCACACTGTTTTCACTTTTACCATAAATAATGGGACCAATGGTTTCTGGGAAATGGTGTAACTTTTCTCTATCTGACTCAACCAATAATTCACGACCTTCAGGGTCCTCAATGGTGAGCAGAATATTGTTGCCATCATGCTCCAATTGTTGATGGTAAGGGTACACGGAAATAGATAGATTTAACGCCTGATCTTCTTCATTACCCGAGGTCACCAAATCCATCATAACTAACTCCCGATTGGAATAAATTTCTTGGTTGGTTATTACCTTTACCGCGGGGATCGATTCTTTACTAATAGCCTCTGTACCAGAGGAGAAATAAGAATTTGCACCTGAAGCCTCCTTATTATTAATGTTTACCGGAAGTTCAGTGAGTGGGTTAATCACCATAATCCTTTGCTGGTAGAAATATTCTTGTGAGCTATTACGCATCCAGGCAGTATAAGCACGAAGCACATAAGAACCCGTGGCAAGTCTTGTGCTCAATAACATTTGACCATGCCCAATACCTGATTTGAGGGAGGTCTTAACCTGCGCTACCGGTTGATTTTCTGAATTAAAAAGCTCTATGTACAATACACTGCTTAGTTCTGTAAGTTGACCACCTTTTAATTTTGTGCAATATGCTTTAAACCAAAGGGTTTCACCAGTTAAATAATAGGGCTTATCGGTATGTACAAATACCATTTCCTGGTATTGTTGCAAACCATGTAGCTGGTTCTGTGCCAATAGGCAAGCAGGTATCATCCAAATGATAAGAAAGCAACCTATTAATCTATGCAGAAGGTGGGTTTTCATCAATTTGCTCATTCTGGCCAATAATCGGGTCTTTCCAAGGTCCCTCCGTGGTAAGTACAATCACTACAAGGCACGGTAGTTATTATATATCCAGTAATATTTACGAACGCGCGAAAAAAATCATAAAACACAAATCCCTTGTCCAATTCTTTGAATACTTCCATGTCGGAAGTGCTGCTTTTATCAATGACATAGGTATCGATAATGCAATTATTCAACAAACTTGAATCCACCTTGGTGTCTTCAGGCAAATCAGATCTTGTAATAAATATTCTTTTGGTGGAAATGGTGCTGGCGGAAAAGTATCCAAGTACCGGTTCGTCTGAGTTAAGTCTATGAATATTCCCGGTTACCGCTTGAGGTTGCTTATCGAACAGGGTGCCTGACTGGTTAACTGTTTCCTTTAAACCTTTCCAAAAGAAGTATTCTTCCTGATCCAACGCATACTGATTGACCAAAAGACTATAACGTATCCTTAAACGGGGTGTTTGAGTAGTGACAAATAGTACGGGTTGGCGGGAAATGATATCTCTGTCATTTTGAGTAGAGGAGGCAATATTAATTGAGGTTGAGGGTACGTTCATCCAACAAGTCTCCTTTTTTTCAATTAGACGTCTGTTATCGTTGCCTAGATATTCGTATTGCGGAGAATATGGGACGGTATAATGCCATGTTTCAGTCCATGTGTATCGATAATATTCGGTCTTGTTGCTTGGGTCGTGTGTGTCTACATATGTTTGTATCCCCTGTAGTAATGCTTCCTCGGTCTGTGCCTCTTTATAGCTGAAATAGACACTATCAATAGGTGGGCTCTGTTTTAATAATTTCCAATCGGATTGATAGGTCTCCTCATTTCTTGTCTGAATTGTGAGCCTATATTGTTCACCAACTACTCCTCTGATGCCATCTTCCGAAGTGAGGTAATAACCATCAAGCGCTTCCTCCAGAGTCTCTATACTGCCGGATGCATTTTCAATGGTGACAACTGCCCCGGTTTCTGCAGGAAAGTCAAAACTTCCCAATTGACTGCTTCTGGACAGCTTTACCAGGTAGGGGCCTGGTTGGTCAGTGATCATAGCATTTACCACTAATAAACTGGTGCCCACAGGGACTTCCACGTCAAACGGCTCACGACAATTCTGTAAAACCACTAATACTAAACAATATTGTAAAAGCAATTTTAGCCGTACCATCAGAATTTAAAGTTATAGGTGATGGTCGGTATTGGCTGGGCAAAAATGGAAAGCTGGTAGACTTGAATGTTTCCATTGCTGGAATCTGTAAAAACAGAGAAGGCATTATTTCGACCTAACACGTTATAAACTGAAAATGTCCAAGAGCCGTGGGCCAATTTTCCTACCTTGTGATTCCCCTCCAAATTAATGGCAACATCAACCCTCATGTAATCCGGTATTCTGAATTGATTACGATCTGTAAAGAATGGGATTACTTGACCATTGAAATTATATTGGGTGAAGGGTAAAGTAGTAGGCCTTCCGGTATGGTAGGTATAGTTCAGGGACATATTTACCCTTCGATTAAATTTATAATTGGAAATCAGAGACAAATTGTGAGGTTGATCAAAATTTGATGGATAATATTCGCCTGAATTGATTCGCTCTTCCGGGAAAGAACTTGTGGCTTGGACCTCACTTCTGGAGTAGGTATAAGACAGCCAACCGTTGAACTTGCCTGACTTTTTCCGCAACAAAAATTCCACCCCATAGGACCTTCCTTTGGCATTAATTATATCTGTTTCTAAGACCTCATTAACCAACAGGTCCGCGCCGCTTTTATACTCCAGCAAGTTGTCCACGGTCTTATAGTAGCCTTCTACAGACAGCTCCAGTCCATGTTGATAAAAGGTCCTGTATAATCCTGCCGAGTATTGTAGTCCTATTTGTGGCTTGATATGTTGATCACTTAGTCTCCATACATCTGTAGGAGCTATGGCAGTAGTATTGGTTAATAGATGAATATATTGTCTGGTCTTATCAATGCTGAATTTTACAGAAAGGTTGGGCTTAAGTATGTATCGAAAAGAAAACCTGTATTCTAACCCTCCATAAGCCTTGACCAGCTCACCGTCCTGGTAGTTAACTGTATCGGTGATAAAAATAACCTCTTTGCTAAATCCCGGTTGGTAGGAATATACTTGTTGAGGGCCCAATCGGCCAAATCCTGAGAACCTAAGCCCTCCGTATAAACTTAACTTAGGTGATAGTTCAAATTCATCCCCAATATACACTGCACCTTCTATGCCTTTCTCCTGTTCCAGGTTTACTGCTTTTATATTTGAGTCTGTTGCTGGACTGATGGTACCCGGATCCAATTGGTATGCTGTTGCACTTAATCCAAACTTCAAACTATGAGCGTTGAGAAAAACATCAAAATCTGCATTCAGGCTGGCCTGATTGATCTGATAATTTAAATCAAAGGCCAGTTCCGGAGTGCGGTCGCTTTGGATATTATAGGTATAGTTGGTATAACTCGAAGAGAAATGCCCGAAGAACTTATTACTAAATGTGTGCCGCCACTGCAAGTTTGCTCCGGTGTTAGAATAGGCATATAAGGTGTCAGAGTTGAGACGAAACCGGTCCCTACTGTGATAAAATGAGGCGTTAACAGTATTTTTGGAATTAAACTGATGGGTTACCTTTCCTATAACATCCGAAAAAGAGGCGCTACTGTTATTGAATACCGGATCATCTAATAAATTAAGAATGTAATCTGAATAAGTTGAACGAATACCTATTAAGAATGAACTGGTGTCCTTTTTTATAGGCCCTTCCAAAGTAAGACGCCCGGTTATGGGTGAAATCCCTCCGGTTAATGTTAACTTCTTTTTATTTCCATCGCGAATACCAATATCAAATACGGATGAAATCCTTCCTCCATACTGAGCTTGTATGCCGCTTTTATATAAATTAGCGCTCTTGATTACATCAGGGTTGAAAACAGAGAAAAAACCAAAAAGATGACTGGGGTTGTAAACAACGGTATTGTCCAATAGTACCAGGTTTTGATCGGTATTTCCACCTCGTACGTTGAATCCGGATGCGCCTTCTCCAACTGACTGCACACCTGGTATAGTAAGGGCGATTTTCATAACATCTATCTCTCCCAAAGCCGTAGGAATATTTTTTATGTCCTTTATGTTTAACCTGGTAACTCCTGTTTGAATACTTTCAACGTTGTCCTTCTCATCGGAGATCACTATCTCCGTCAATGACATAACTCTTTCTTCCATTTCCATATCCAACTGCCCATCGCCGTGAATGGTAACCTGTGGAATAATCTCCTGCATCCCTATTGATTTAAAGTGCATTTGAGTATTGCCCTTGGGCAAAGAGATTAAATAGTACCCAAAAACATCTGTAGTGGTACCAATCAATGGTTCTTCAATGAAGATGGATACACCAACCAGTGGTTCCCCTGAATTAATATCTTTGACGTATCCAAAAATCGAGGCATTACCCTTAGTGAACCTTTGTTGTGGATCCCCTATGGTGTAACTTATTACAGCCTTTTGGCGGGTTGATTTTTGAACTGATTCTACCTCACCTATGTCCTCTATTATCTCCTGAAAATTGTTTGTAGTTACATCCGAACTTTTGGGCCACTTAGAAACCAATTGATAGTCTTTGGTGATGATCACCTGATCACCTGAAATAAAAAAATACAAGTTGGTATTTTGAAAAACCTCCCGGAGAAAATTCTCCAGGGGTTGCTTTTCGGAAGTGATATCTACCTCGAAACCAGATACCCATGCCTCTGGGAAAAAAAACTTTATGGGATACCTTGCTTCCAGGTCATTTACAACTTGTTCCCATGGTTCATTGTGGTATGAAGCATCAATAGAAAGCGGCTGGATTTGACCATAGGCAAACCAGGGAGTCCAACATAAAAAAGTAAATAACCAAAGCCTCATCTATAATGTGGTATCAATACATAATAAGCTTTGATTATTAATGTTTCTCAAAAACCACCTCTCCACCTACCAGGGTCTTCCTTATGTCCAATGATCCGTCTTGGAATTCAAACAAAATCAAGTCCGCCCGTTTGCCCACTGCTATCTCTCCCCTATCCTGCAGACTTAATAATCGTGCCGGGTTTCTGGTGGCCATGTCAATGGCTTCACCCAGTGTACATCCGGTGAACTTAATAACATTCTCTATACCACGAGTAATGAGGAATGAAGCGCCTGCAAGTACATTTTCAGACAGCAACATAATGGCTCCTTCTTTGGTCATAACCAATTCCTGACCGAAATCCTGGTATCGCCCCGGAGGCATTCCAGCCAAACGGGTAAGATCGGAGACCAATACCGTGTTTTCAGGGCCTTTTGTCTTAAAGAATGTTCTGACTTCTTCCCTGGTCAGATGAAATCCGTCAACAATGATGCTGGCGGTCAGTCGGTCATCCGCTAATTGCGGCCAGAGAGGATTATGATGACGGTGAATGGTATTGGCGCAGCCGTTTCCCAAATGAGTAGATACTGTGGCTCCCATTTCTATGGCTTCATTAATATCAGGAGTCAAAGCAGCAGTATGACCAATGGCCACTACAATATTCTTTTCGCGACACTTGCGAATGAACTCCATGGCCCCCTCAAGCTCCGGAGCAATGGTAACTTCTATAATTCTATTACCTGAAGCGCTGTACCATTTTTCGAACTCTTCCCAATTTGGGTCTCTAATCCACTCAAGATTGTGTGCACCTCTAAAACCGGCCTCAGGAGAAATAAAAGGTCCTTCAAGATGAAATCCCACTATGGACTGGGCCAAAGGACTATCTTCAAGCAATTGATTGAGATTTTCAAAACTCTTTAACAGTACCTCGTCCGTTTGTGTAGTTAATGTTGGCAAGAACGTAGTAATACCCTTTTTCCAAAACCCCTCAGTAACTTCCTTTAGGGCATCAGCATCCAGATCACCCCCCACAAACGAATGTGAGAGGTATCCATTTACCTGGTGATCAATTAGCCCGGGACCAAGATAGTATTCAAGCGAATCACCGCCTGCTACTGATCTGGATATGTCGCTAATCACACCATCCTTTACAGTTACCGAGATGGGTAATCCATCTGCGTAGTAAAGCCCTGTTAATACCATTTGTTGTACATTCTGTGGTTTATTTCCCGGTTTATCACAACCTAATAATACTACTGACAACAAAACTATACTATAAATCGTTTGCTTGAACATATCTCTATGTTAATATATCTTTTACAACTTTCCCATGCACATCCGTTAATTTATAGCGCCTTCCCTGCATCAAAAAATCAATATACATCGTTTGAATTTCATTGACCCCATATAATGTTTTATCACTACTAAAACTGCAGTTATTCTGGTAACGAAAAACAATAGAATTTATCACCCGGCTTAGTTCCTGGCTTACCACCTCCACCGGCAGCAATTATCACAAATTGCCTTCCATCTACTTCAAAGGATGCCGGAGTTGCATAGCCTCCGGCATCCATTTGCAATTCCCAAAGCAGTTCACCGGTATCTTTGTCATAGGCATGGAAGCGCTCGTCCATAGCAGCGCCAATAAACACCAGCCCTCCTTTGGTCACTATTGGCCCGCCCATATTAAATGTTCCCGTGGGTGGAAGACCCCGGGATTCTAATTCCGGGTAGGTACCAAGTGGAACCTGCCAATTAATTTTCCCTTCATTTAGGTCTATTGAACTTAAAGTGCCCCATGGAGGAGCATTGGCTGGAAAGCCTTCATGATCTTTGATGACGTTATGACCGGTAGCGATATAGGGAGCGAAATTGGACAGGGTGAAATTTGCTTGTGAAGAGTCGATTTTGGTATCATGCCCTTTGTCCCAGAGATAAGAAACTACCGCCTGCTTTTCAACATCTGAAAGTGTGGCGAAGCTGGGCATCTGGCCTCTGCCGGTATTCATGGTTTCAATAACATTCGCTTGAGAAAAGTCCGTCCGATCTTTAAGGGTTCTAAGAGAAGGGGTACCACTACCCTGGAAATGACACCAGGAACAAAGAGCTCCGTATAGGTCTCGGCCAAATTGGAATTGAGAAAGCCCGGTGTTTGGTTTTGATTTCACCATTGAGATCCATTCCAGTTCATTACTGCAATTCACAATTAAATTATTTGTCTCAGGATCAAATGCCGCACCGCCCCAGTCAGTTCCGCCGTTAAATTGGGGAAGAACCGCTGAGGCGACCAGCCCAGGTGGCATAAATATGTTTCCCAACTTCATATTTTCGATCTGCTCCAAAACGTATTGCCTGGACTCCGGGCTTATGTCTGTAATATCGGATTTGGTAAAAGATTGTTTGGCATATCTCATCGACTCAGGCGGAAAGGGCTGTGTTGGCCATGATTCTTCTCCAGGTATGCTTGACCGAGGTACTACCACTTCTTCAACGGGAAATAAAGGTTGCCCTGTTTCACGGTTTAATACAAACAGATGTCCCATTTTTGTAGGCTGAGCCACTGCATCTATCTGTTTTCCGTCTTTGACAATGCTAACCAGGTTCGGCTGGCAAGGTATATCATAGTCCCAAACATCATGATGCACCACTTGGTAATGCCAAATCCGTTTACCAGTAGCTGCGTCAAGAGCCAGAATACTATTACCAAAAAGATTTTCACCTAATCGATCGCCTCCCCAATGGTCGTAAGTTGGTGAACCGGTACCGCAAAAAACTATGCCACGGTCCTGATCCAGGGTAAACCCACCCCAGGAATTTGCTCCACCAGTCCTTTTCCAGGCATCTGGCGGCCAGGTTTCATACCCGAATTCGCCAGGATATGGGATGGTATGAAAAGTCCATTCAATTTGCCCCGATCTTACGTTGAAAGCGCGAATATGGCCTGGAGCTGCAGGAGTGGGACCTTCACCTAGAGTAGAACCCAGAATCAATAAATCTTTATAAATAATTCCAGGAGTTTTGGCAGTAACCCATAAGGCGCTCACATCTCTCCCCAGGCCCACATGAAGGTCTACCTTTCCGGAATCACCAAACGATTGGACCAAAGTTCCATTTGACGGATCAATGCAATAGAGGTATAAACGGGAGGTATAAAACAGACGCTCCTCCACCCCATCTGACCAATAGGTAACCCCTCTGCTCACCCCATGGCTGTTCTTGCCAGGTTCTGAATCAAATACCCAAAGCTCTTTACCTGTTGATGCCTCTAATGCTATTAGTTTTAAACCGGGTGAGGTTATGAACATTTTATTACCCACTACAATGGGGTTACATTGAATGGTGGATGCAGGTACACTTTTCATATCACCGGTGCTATATGTCCATATCGGCTTTAGCTGTTTTACATTGTGTTTATTGATTTGGTCTAAAGCCGAATATTTGGTTCCCTGGTTATCACCACTATAGATCTGCCAGGTGGTATAGTCCATGCCAGGGGGATTGCAGCCCAAGAACATCATCCAATGTGTCAGCAAAAAGACTTTAAAAAAGGACCTTATATCAATCACCATTGAAATGTCAATTTTATTCAAAAACCAATTCTCCAAAGAATTCAGGCATATGAAACCTGGGCGTTGGATAATCAACTTTTGACCAAGTGAGCCAATGAGGGTGGGAAGATTTATCTGCACATTTGTAATAGTTTGCCCTCCACACGGTGCCACTTTCCGGTGATTCCATATTATAATAATTCGTCAACATTGAAAAGGGTATGGAATACTCTAAATACCATGTAGTTCTTTCCTGGATCTCATTTTGGAGCAACCGGGGCATAGAATGGGCGACTTTCATTTGATTAATATCATCTTCAGTGATATTTATAGATCCCTGTTTTTTAAAATCCTGATGATGAAATAGCATAGTACCCCCGCAATTCATCTCCAGATTGAAGTATTCAGTACCTCCTAAATTATCAGGTATGAAAAAAAACTCCACACAGCTATCACGAAATACCGGGTCCTGATGCTCTTCCGCGGCAGCTCGTACATATCGATCGTCAACGCGCCAAATCAGGTATAGATTTTTATCATCATAGGCTATTTTCGCCTGAACTTCTGGAAAATGTTCAGGCTTTTCTCCCATGTAATTTTTTAAACTAATGGCTTTTATGTTTTGCCATACAGGTTTTTGCCAGTTAGCATCTATTGAAATTGATTGATCTACTCTGGTTACGGTATGACTTTTGTGCATATCCTGTGCAATTGCATGACATAGAGCCACCTGCAAAACCAGGATGGTTATAATTTTACTCATTGATCAGTTATTTATTGAACTAGATTGGCCAAAAGCAACTTCTATTATGTTAATATATCTACTTTTACTTTTCTTTATTACTTTTCTCGAATATAATCATTGAATCAAATCATTTTAAAGAGCTCCACCCCATGAAGATAAGCGTAGTACTGATGTTGGCATTGTTGCCAATTGGAACTGTATACTGTCAACAACCAATTCAGGAAAACCCTGTCACCATCAAATCCTATGACCATCTGATCCCATCAAACCGACAAAAAATCAGAGAATCTCCGGCAGCGAAAAACATTATCCTGTTAATAGGCGACGGAATGGGTCTTAGTCAAATATCTTCTGCATTTTATTATAAGGAAACACTGCCTCACTTCGCACGTTTTAACAATATTGGTTTGATGAGGACCTCTTCAACTTTTCTAATTACCGATTCAGCAGCTGGGGCCACCGCTTTTTCAGCTGGCAAAAAAACCTATAACGGCGCTATTGGAGTAGATAGTGACACTATATCGATACCAACCATTGTAGAAATACTCTCTGATGAAAAGTGGAAGACCGGTGTGATTTCAACTTCCTCTATTACACATGCCACGCCAGCCAGTTTTTTTGCCCACGTTAAATCCAGAGGGATGGAAGAGGAGATTGCAGCACAGCTGAGCACCTCGGAAATAGATTTTATTGCAGGGGGAGGCCTGGGCTTTTTCGACGACTCTATCAGAACAGATGGTCATGACTATTTGCAAACCCTAAAAACTAATGGATTTACCGTTCAAACTGAGCAACTAAGCTCCGCAGTTGATCCGAACAAGAAATATGCCTACTTATTAGCATCCGGACATCTGGCTACGGTATTACAGGGACGAGGAGATTTTCTGCCAAAGGCTACTAAATTAGCCTTGAATTATTTATCAACCGGTAGTGATAATTTCTTTCTTATGGTGGAAGGAAGTATGATCGATTGGGGAGGCCATGGCAATGATGCTGATTTTCTGGTATCGGAAATGATCGACTTTGATGAAGCAATTGGAGAAGCCCTCGATTTTGCAGAAAAGGATGGAAATACTTTGGTAATCGTAACAGCTGACCATGAGACCGGAGGGTTCACGTTGTCATCAGGTGAAAATTACAACGAAATCAACCCTACATTTTCCAATGGAGGCCACTCAACAGCCTTGATACCCGTTGCCGCATATGGCCCTGGATCAGAACTTTTCCGCGGAATTTATGAAAACACGGAAATTTTTCATAAAATGATGCGTGCCATTACCGTTTCAAAAAGCAATTGATGTTCCTTTAAAATATATCCTAATGAAAAAAATTTTAATTATTCTTGTGGTACTAGCGCCACAATCCCTACTATCTCAAACAAGGAAAATTGCTTTTCCGGATGTTCCCGGGTATCATACACTGGTGTGCGATTTGCACCAACATACGGTCTTTTCGGATGGTAGTGTTTGGCCGGACATAAGAGTACGTGAGGCCATTCTTGATGGTGTTGATGCCATATCGCTAACGGAACATATAGAATATCAGCCCCATAAAGCTGACATCCCACATCCTGACCGAAACAGGTCTTTTGAAGTTGCCAAAGAATATGCTAAGGACAAGGACCTTATTATTATTCATGGAGCCGAGATCACTCGTTCAATGCCCCCAGGGCATGCAAATGCTATATTCATAAAAGATGCGACCAAATTGATTATCGACGATCCCATCGCCGCCTATCGGGAAGCTAATGCTCAAGGTGCCTTTGTTTTTTGGAACCATCCACAATGGTACAGACAAAAACCCGATGGAATAGCAGAATTGACCGAAATGCATAAAACGCTAATATCTGAAGGTTTATTGCATGGAATTGAAGTAGTAAATAATGACAACTATTCCGACGAAGCCTTAACTATAGCCCAGGATAATAACTTAACCATAATGGGTACATCGGATATACACGGCTTGGTCGACTGGCTGTTTGACATACCTGGAGGTGGGCACCGTCCGGTTACACTAGTATTTGCTAAAGAAAGATCTGAGGAAGGTATAAAAGAGGCCCTGATTGCTGGAAAAACGGTGGCCTGGTTCAAAAATAACCTAATTGGAAATGAAAGCGAAATACACCCACTGCTTAAAAGTTGTTTGAAAACCGGTGAGGCCTCGTATATTGATGAAACCACGGTATTGGTAGCAGAAATAAAGAACAACTCTGATGCAAGATTTGTTTTGCGCAATTTATCAGACTATACCTTTCACCTTAATAGTGACTTAGTAGAGGTTCCTGCACAAGAGTCTATAGAACTTCATATAAAAACCAAAGAAAAAAAATCTGCAATTGAGCTGAGTTTTGAAGTATTGAATGCGATTACTGCGCCGGGAACACATCCCGAGATAATCCTGGAATTCGAAATTGATCAGGATTAATCAATTGTTAAATAAAGATCAAACTGGCTTTATATAAATAACCACTTGACATAACAAAAACGTTTGATTACTATTACTGACCACTAAAAAGAAATACCATGTCATCCAGAAGAAAATTTGTAAAAAACACACTAGTTGGAGGGTTAGGACTTACGTTTGTAGGTACAGCAAAATCCTATTCCCAGATCATGGGTGCCAATGACCGGGTAAATGTAGCGGTTATGGGGACCAACAGCCGTGGACACGGCTTAACCAAGGTTTTTATAGAATCAGACAATGTGGTGATATCCTATATCTGTGATGTGGATTCCAATGTTTTGAGCAAAACTTTAACCATGGCTCATGAAACTCAGGGCTCCAAACCAAAAGGTGAAAAGGACATTCGAAAGGTGTTGGAAGATAAAAATCTTGACCTGTTGGTAATTGCCGCCCCAGATCATTGGCATGCCCCTGCCACCATTATGGCACTTCAGGCAGGTAAACATGTTTATGTAGAGAAACCGTGTGGACAAAATGCCCGGGAAGGAGAATTAATTATAGAAGCTCAAAAAAAGTACGACAAGGTGGTTCAAATGGGAAACCAACAGCGTTCCGGAATATTTGCTGCCACTGCGCTGAAAGATATTAGAGACGGGGTTATAGGTGATGCCTATCACGCCAAGTGTTGGTACTCGAATAAGAGAGAATCCATAGGTCATGGTAAACCGGCACTCATACCTTCCGAGCTTGATTATGAACTATGGCAAGGCCCGGCACCACGGGAGGACTATAGGGACAATGTCATACATTATAATTGGCATTGGTTTAAAAACTGGGGCACTGGAGAAATTTGCAATAATGGAACACATGCCATTGATGTAGCCCGATGGCTATTAGAGGTTGAATATCCTACCAAAGTGACTTCAGCCGGCGGCCTGTATCATGTGGACGATGACTGGGAATTTCCTGATACCCAAACCGCCGCTTTTGAATTCGGTGACAAAAAATCAATAGCATGGGAATGCGTGAGTCGCAATGGCATGCCTATATATGGCCAAATGACGGGAACTTTAATACAAGGCACCAAGGGCAATATGTTAGTAAATACCAACGGTTATAGATTGTTCGATGAATCTGGAAATCAGATTAAGGAACTTCTTAGTGATTCCAATCTTGATACCGCGGACCTGGTAGGAATCAATAAGCTATCGCACAATCACGCAGCAAATACATTGAATGCAATTCGAAAAGGAGAGCCACTGAACTCCCCCATACAGGAAGGACACAAAAGTGTTTTATTATGCCATCTTGGCAACATCGCTCAGGATGTGGGACGTACCCTGCATATCGACAGTTCCAATGGGCACATTGTCAATGACAAAGAAGCAAGTACATTGTGGGGAAGAGAATACGCCAAGGGATGGGAGCCGGTTGTGTAGGCGAGATGATAGATCTCAGATCTCAGATCTCAGATTTAGAATTTGCACGAAGTGCAAATTCTTGCTTGCCTTGTTCAAACGCCTCAAGTACCTCTTGCTTTGCCTCTTCAGTAGGAAAACTGCCGGATTTATCTAACCAGTTGATCACATTCTGAAGATAGCGCACAAAATAGTTGGCATCATCCCTGGATCTAACTGACTGCCCGTCAATCTGGATGTAAACCGGGCTGGTGTGTGAAAATGTAACCTCAGGTCTTAAGGTACCATAGTACCTGTTAAGATATGTTGGACCGCCTCCGCTATTCCTTCGCTGAGACATACTCAATCCTTTTCGGGTATCTTTCTGGGTAAGTTGATAGGCCCTGGCTGCCAACCACACACTTTCATCTGTTTTATATGGGATGTCAATTTCTGCATGAAACGACCCTTCAGGTATTGCGATCTCTGCCACCAGTTCACCGTTAGCAATTATTTCAAGGCGATCGATGGGCATCTGGCTCCATACTTCAGCATGAACCTGATGTTCCTCGTTAGCAGTGCCATCCAGAATACTACCCGGGGGTTTGTTGTCCACTTTGAAAGATAGGAATGGCGAATTGCTTATAAAGGTTTTACCTTTATTCAAGGCTTCGATCCAGTTTTCATAATTGAATTCACCTTCAACCTGAGCATAGACCCTGTTTGCACCTACAGTGACAAAATTCCCCATTTTATCAGTGCCGGCAGTAACAGGAATATTAAATCCACAATTCAGCAAGCGATACCAAAGCTTCAAACCTGAGTTCATCCTTACTTCAGGAACAACATCCGAGACAAAAATTGGCTCATGAAATGGATCAATAGTACACAACAACTCTATGGCATCTACTTTTTTAAGTATGATTCCCAGCGGGCCTTCCAATCCCGGCCAGGCGGCAAAATGTGCCCATGAAACATGTCCGCCCTGAGCATGGGCCGCATCCATAGCATCGATATTAAGTGGATATTGATATTTGCGCTGCTCCCTGGAAGGCTCAATCAAATTTTTGGTCAGGTTCAATAAATTGATATGACCAAGCCTGTTCTCACGGTATTCCTGATTGTAAAATATCAAATGGTCCGGATCTGATTGGGGCTCTACTGTTCCCCTGAAGTATTGGTGATCTAAGGTGAAATCTGAGATCAATAGATTACAGACATTCAAATCCTAGGCTTTCATTTCCAGTAGAGCCGATTCAATATTTATATGATGCACATGTACATCGCCCGTATACCACTGATCTTCAGGAATATCATCAAACGCTGGATTAAGATAAATATCAATACCTCCTGGGAAATTACCGAGGTATAAAGAATCGTCAATTATTTTATATCGAAAACCTTTTACCACTTCGATTCTGAAAGAATCTGCGCTTAGGTCTACCTGAAACGTTCCGTCGACGTAGGCGAATCTTCGATCATTGTCCAGTATCACATCCTTCTCAATACTTTCCTGATCGCCTGATGTGGTCATTAGAAAGTCCACTTGATGACCCACCGGTGCCAGGTATGTCCCATCCATGTCGGTAATACGAACTCTGGCAGCAGTTAGTTTATTGTTTTCATCCCAGATTCTAATATCAATTGTTCCTGATGACTCCCCCGGGGCCGAACAGCCCGCAGAAATCACTGGTATCACCAAAAAAACTAACCACCAAAACTGTTTACCACATACAATTTTGTTTCTTAATTGACTCATTATTAATTAATTTGATATCACATTCCATCTGGCTTTATAGAAATGTTGGTTCTTGTAGTATATGTTTTTCTCCGGAACCAAAAACCTCAGGTTTTCTGACCACCAGCTAGTATCCGCCTGTATATACACTAACTGATTTGAAATCAGACTGATGGAGATACTCTTTACGGATCGTTTTTCAGATAGAAGAGGGTGCAAGACAAAACTGGCATTGTCCCTGTCGAAAATCCAGCAATGATTCTTGGTGGTAACCGTCATTGATGAGGATCCTGGAACCGGATACAAATCATGACCTCCTCCCTCAGGAAGCTTGTATATTTTATAAAGTAAAATAGATGGAGTTGAAGAATCCCACTCAATAAGTTTATAAACTTTTAGTTGCTTATCCGCCAATGCCCATAATAGTTGCCTTTTCTGATCCCAAACTACGCCATGCCCGGATGGCAGGGAGTCACTTAACAGCTCATTATTCGGGCTAACAAGGTCATATATAACCAACCGATTACCCTGCGAGTGACCGGAAACAGCAACTGCAAGCCGGTTATTCGGCAAAAGCTCAGCGGAATGAGCATTTGGAAGACTAGCGTAAAAAATCACCTCGCCGTTGTTTCGTTCAACCAATGCAACTCCACCTCCGGATGAAGTAATTAAGATTCTGTGCCCTTGGTTCACAGGTTTACATTCATCTATTGTGTTGAATTGTGACCTAATAGTTGCCGGTATTTCTGTTCTTCCTGCGGCAGTCCAACTCCATACTTTCTTAGGTAATCCATCTTCAATTATCGACATGTCCAGAACAAACACCTCATCCGAGCCACAAACTATCAATTCATCTGGGTTATTTTGTGCGGCAGCGGTTGAGATAATAACAGTAGAAAATACACAAGTCAGGAGACTGTTAATTATTTTATTCATGTCCATTCTATTAGTCGTCATACCAAAGAACAGGCTACCATCTACCATTGGTTTGGCTTAGAGTTGCTTAATCCTAATATTTTTCCAGTATACTTTCTTTCGGTCCTGGGTTTCGTTGTAAACTTTGTGATACTGGAGCCCTATAAATCCGGTTTTTAGAACATCGTCGTTGGTGTCTACAGCCAACACCCCATTCACCCAGGTTTTAATGTGTGTGTCATTTACCTCAACTTTCATTTTATTCCAGCCAGTACGGTCAAATGCTTCTCCTGCTTCTTTGTTGTCGGCCAAGTCAACTATCCAACCTCGATTACGGGGTTCATATAGCCCGCCTGACCATCTTCGGGTCGATGGATCAACTTCAATTTGGTAACCCCAAACAGTGCCTGCCTCCCAATTTCCTTCCTGAGTTTTACCATTTCCTGAAAGATACGTGGTAGTGGTGTCTCTTTCCCAAACCTGTCCACGTATTTGCACGCCTGAGTTTAATGTGGTATCAATCTTTACTTCCCACTCCAAAATAAAGTTGGAGTAATCCTTGATGGTGGATAAATAACCATTCGGGGACCCCAACTCCGCGGTAGATACGATCATGCCATCCTCCACCATAAACACAATAGAACCATCCTCCGACTCGCTGTCATCCAGTTTTAGCTCCCAGCCCTCCAGACTGGTACCGTTAAACAGGTCTACCCATTGGTCTTCAGGGCCCTCCTGAGTTACTTGCTCTTGCGCTTGCTCCTGCTGTTGCTGTTGACCACACCCTTCCATCAAACCTACATACATTAACACAGCACCGGTTATCTTCCATGATTTTAAAAAAGATTTCATGTTCATAGTATTCTTCTTTTATTAGTTAATCGTTTCAGGATCTGGTGGTCTTCCTTAATTTATCAACTCCGCAACTGCTAAATAACTGGTAAGAAGCCCAAATAATAGCACACCAACTATTCCGAAATTCATCTTTGCCGATGCCTGATATTCATTCATTAAAGACTTTTTATTTATTAGATAGAGAATAGGAATGGTAACAGCAGGTAATATTAATGCTTGGAACGCTTGCGAAAATATCATCATGGCAGGCGGCCGTTCATCAATAAATTGCAAGCCTAATCCGAAAAACAAACCTGCGATTCCCAGGATCCGGAACAAAGGAGACTTAATATCCCTTGGTCTGGAGGTGTAATCGGCAATAAGCCAGGGGGCAATAAGCACAATTGGAAATATGGTTGACAGCGCTGCGCCAGTTATACCAGCTATGAGTATAAACGCTGCCACCTTTCCTCCAATAGGTTCAAATAGATGAATCAGATCAAGAGTATCTGTAACATGAAGCCCCATAACGTGCAGTGTTCCCGCGGCTACAGCCATAATCACCCCACTGAGAAACAACATCATAAATGCGGATACAAAAGCGTCCCTTTTTTCAGTCTTTAAATTTCCAATATCCCATCCTTTTTCAGAAACAACAATACTTCTAACAATAAAAACGGCAGCTGAACAAGTAGTCCCTGCCATAGCAGCAATTAATCCTAAAGCACCGGGTTCGTTGGGAATCCGAGGTATCATACCATTTAGAATTTCTCCAAAGTCCGGTTTCACCGCGAAGAATACATAGAGAAAACAAAATGCCATTAACAACACCAGCACAGTTAGTATTTTTTCAAAAACCTGATAGCGGCCATGCCATAAGAGCAGGATAAATAAGAAAATCAAGATAATGGTGATCACCATAGTGCTAACCATAGCTCCACTAGTAAGCATCCGGATAGCCTCCTGTAACAGATCCGATACAATCCCCATGATACCCATCAAAGCCAGAATTTCCCCAATGATCATGGCAATCATTATATAAATAGCCATAACTTTCCCCACCCTTGGAATATGGGTCTTTATGTTGTAGAGCGCTGTGCTTCCACTAACCAAAGTCACCTGCCCATAGGCGACCATCAGTACATAAGTAAAAATACAGGAAAGGACCAAAGTCCAGAAAAGCGACATACCATAATCCGCTCCGGCCTTGGCCATGGTGATAATACTCCCGGTGCCAATGTTATAGGCAATAAGGAACAACCCCGGGCCCACCGTTCCCAAGGCAACCAGTAATTTTTTTATGAAATTGTTATTCATCAATTTTGTGATTGTGGAATACGCGAGGCAGATTCCTGATCTAGGAAAAAATAAGCGCTGTGGTGATTTTGAAGTACCGAAGCTGGTATTTCAGGTGATATTGATCCATATAGTGATTTTGAAACAGCAATTGATTTCCTTTCATCAGGTACGGTACAAATTATATGTTTTGACTGCATTATTTGATGAATCGACATACTAATCGCACGCTTGGGAACCTCATCTAAACTGCTGAACCAACCCTCATTGAATTGCTGTGTACGACAGGCTTCATCCAGATCAACCACAAGGTAAGGATCCTTTATTTGGAAATCCGCGGGAGGGTCGTTAAAAGCCAGATGGGCATTTTCTCCTATGCCTACAAATGCTACATCAATTGGATATTTTTCTATAATATCTCCTAACTGTGCACACTCTGCTGTAGGATCTTGCTCTCCATCTACATAATAAAAATTCTGAGGGTTTATCTTATCAACAAATCTTTCTCTTAGATATTTCCGGAATGATGCAGGGTGATCAATGGGCAAACCGATATACTCATCCAGGTGAAATCCATTTACTTTTGACCAATCAATTTCTTCCTCTATCAATGCCGATAGCATTTCAAATTGCGATGCTCCGGTAGCTACTATTATGTTGGCTTCCTTCTTTTGGGCTATTGCTTCCCGGATCAAATCAGCGCCCTGAGAGGCGGCTCTTTGACCAAGGTCTTGTTTAGATGTAGATATAGTTATATTCATAATGATAAATTTTAAACAGTTTAGCTAATTTTAATGATCCAAGTCAACTTTATGGATAAAGTCTCCAACAATTCCTTCATCTGGAATTTAGAATCGCGCCTTAGGAACTCAGTTAATCCGATTTTGATATTGAAGATGGCGGCGAATTCCTTAGCACCTGCCCAGGTCTTTTATTGGTATGCGTTTCTCCCTCAAGTACCATGGTCCCATTAACCATCACATATCTTATACCCGCGTTGTATTGGAAGGGCTGCAAATAATGTGCTTTGTCGATGATCTCCTCCGGATCGAATAGGGTTATATCGGCAAAACTCCCTTCAACCAATGATCCCCTGTCGGTAATACCTAATTTCCGTGCGTTCAATCCTGTCATCTTATATACCGCCTCCTCTAGACTTATCAACTGGCGCTCCCTGGAATAGAGCCCTAGTACTCTCGGGAAAGTTCCGAAACTTCGTGGGTGTGGATTTCCCTGACGCAATGGTCCTTCAATAGCATAAGCGTATCCATCAGAACCTATGGAGCACCAGGGTTGAATCATGGCCAGGTTCATATCTTCTTCTGTATGATGAGCATACACGGTAGAAATACTGCCTCCGTTTTCAATGAGCAAGTCCAAATATACTTCCAATGGTTCACTCGAATTAGTTGCCCTCATTGCAATGACCGTATCCATGGCCATGCCAGCATACTCTCCTTCGCAGAGCAGCATTCTACTCCAGTCCTTGCCAATGGCAGTATAATGATTATACCACCCTTCAATGCCATTTTCGATATCACGCTTGATCCTGGCCCTGGTTTCTGGATTTTCCAGTCGTGCCAACATACTTTCTACCCCTCCCTGGTGGGCCCAAGGCGGTATGATGGTTACCAGGTTATTGCTTCCCCGGGTGTAAGGATAAACGTTTGCATAGACGTCCACACCTCGTGCTCTGGCGGAGGAAATAAGCTCCACTATCTCGTTCATCCGTCCCCAATACTGCTGATCTGCGATTTTCAAATGAAAAATATCTACTGGAACTTTAGCATTCTCCCCAATCTCAATAGCCTCTTGTACCGCTTTAAATACTTCAAGCCCCTCATTGCGCATATGTGTGGCATAAATACCTCCATATTGGCTAACTACTTTACAAAGCTCCACTACCTGCTTGGTTTCAATTAAGGACCCCGGTATTTCCGCGAGCTGACTTGAAAGTCCAAAGGCCCCATCCTTCATGGCCTGATGTACGATTTCCAGCATGGTCATCCATTGTTCTTCATCTGGCGCTTCGAAATCATAGCCCATAACACTTTGCCAAACATTACCTATCCCAACATAAGACAAAATATTCACCGCTACTCCATTCTTCTCCACTATTTCAAAATAGTCTTTTAAGCTTGAAATGGTGTCTCTTCCATATTCTGTATCCACCACTCTGGGATTCATCTCTCCAAGAAAAGGGCCGGGTGAGAATTTTTCCCCAAAAACTTCCGTGGTCACTCCTTGCCTGATTTTACTTTGTGCATTCCCATCCTTTAAGATTACGTATTCGGAATGAGAATGAATGTCAATAAAACCGGGGGCCACCACCAGCCCAGTGGCATCAATTTCGGATTTTCCTGTTCCGGGAATGGTGCCTATGGCCACAATTCTATCATCAACTACAGCTAAGTCGCCAGCCAAAGCAGCAGCCCCGGTTCCATCAATTAGGGTGCCGTTTCGAATAACCAAATCATAAATAGGGTCCGGGGGATTTTTACAACAAATGAGAACGACGCCTGTGAACAGGACCAGAGTCCAATTTTTCATAATGTTTTTTACCATTAGGTATTTGGAAACTATGATAATATAATGTCTTAGCGGCTTTACCCATGCAGCAGCATTAATGACTGCTTCAGGTCAACGAGTAAAAAAATTAAAAGAGTTTTAGTGTTATATAACTTCTCCTTCTCCCAGTATCTCTTGCTCCTTCAATTCTACCGCATAGTAAATAGCGGCAAACGCCGTGGTGATCCACATTGCAGAAAAAATCGCGCCAACAAAAACCATCAATAACCCCAAGATAAAGATAGGAATGGCCAATATCCCAATTCCGAAAATTTTCCAGCTGTAGCCTCTGGTCATCTGCCAACTTTTTTCCACCGCCGCGATCGGCTCCAAATTTCGGTCCATTACCAAATATGGAACAAAGGCCAAACGGCATGCCATAATAATACCGGGTACAACCAGCATAATAATTCCCATAATAATAATAGCGGAAACCAATAGATGTGCCAATACCACATTTAGGTAGTTGTTGAATCCATTGAACATTTCCTTTATCTTAAATGTTTGGTTTCTTGCTGCTTTTAAGTATAAATAACTGGCACCATATTGAATAACCGGATAGATCAACAACCAATAGATAAAGCCTATAATCTGCAGCATTATCATTCCCGGTTCTGGATTGAACCCATCCTCAACATCATAGTCAGCCATACTAACGGGAATATCAGCCACCATAACAATCAATATCACCAACAGAAGATGAAGGAAATATTTTTTCATTTGCTGCCAGCCATAGCTATAGCTACCACCTACAGTTAATTTTGGAAGTTTTACTTGAGTCTCCATATTGTATACATTGTTTAGGTGACTAAGTTCATGGTAATCTCACTACTTTCCATCCTACTTTAGTAGTGTTTTGTAAATCAATACTTTAGTTGTAATCAGATAGTATAGCTTTTGACTAGTTTTATCTTAACCAAAAAACTGGAATGCCTGAACTGTTATTTATAATTTTATTTATCATTTGCCTGGGAGCAGCAACTGGGGCAATAATGCTGGTCTACCAAATGAACCGCGACTACCGATCTGAATTCATCAATCAATTCTTCTACTATTTAATGGCCTATTTTGTCTTTGGATTGTATGGACTTTGGGGACAAGTTATTGTAAGATATCTGCTGGAACGTTTGAATATTAACTCATCAGCAATTGAAACAGTGGGTGGTTTGGTGCCTTTGTTTGGTATTCCATTCCTGTTGATCACCTGGTTAATGTTAATAAAAATGGCCGTAGGCCTGACCGGTAAAAATATCTCTCCACTTCAATCTTTAAGCTATTTTTTGGGTACAACTGCACTACTGGCTGCCATTGGATGGATTATAAATAATCGAGAAAATCTTACTCAAACGGAACTGTATCTTTTCGCTGGGGCGGAGCTTCTATTTTACTTTGTTTTTTTACTGATAAGTCTCACATCATCAGGAAAAATTAACTCCCACTTCGGAAACATCTATCGATACTTTTCCTTATTGGTTTTTCTGGGTATGATCCTTCGACTGATTTTGTTGCCGTTTATTTTTGTGCATTTCACTATACAGGGAGGGGCGCTATTGCTATATTTTCTAGGCAATTTATTGCCTGTGTGGTATCTCCGATCAAAAGCCGATATTCTATTCCCATCTTATACCACCAAAATTCATGATAAAAATATATTGGAGCGCTTCTGTGAGCGACATGGAATTACTAAGAGGGAGGTAGAGGTCATACAGTTGATCTGTCAAGGCAAAACCAACCAGGAAATTTCAGATACTCTTTATATCGGATTGCAAACTGTAAAAGACCACAACCACCGAATCTATACTAAAATAGGAATCCATAGTCGTGTTCAATTGATCAACCTTCTAAACAGCCCTGGACCATTCTAATCGCCAGATAAACGAATTCGAATTTCTCCGGAGCCATCCTTAAAAAGATTTGCCGGGTACTTGAATTCAATTCTTTTCAAATTTTCAATTCGTCTGTCTAATTCAAGGGGAGGTGGGTCTAAACTTATCACGGAAGCCTTCATATTAGGGTGCGATAAATTTTCAAGCCTTAACTGCTGGTCGTTTTGGTGCAAGATGATGCCTCTATTGGTAATTTCGACCTCAGCCAAAGTCATCAATTGCCAAGTGACCATGTCGGTTAATTCATTGAGCTCCAGCTTGTCTTCAATCAACAATGAGTTGGGGCTCTCCCTAACAAATCTCCTGGTAGCATCGGCAACCAGTCCGCCCAAAGTGGGTGTAAGGTCAAAAATTGCCTCTGGCTGGCTTCCATCTTGAAAATCAATCAGACTAACCATGCCATCTACCGCATGCAGTTCACCATTTACGGTTAGTGTACTGTGACCAAAATTATTCTTGGTTAACAAGGTCCAGCGTTCACATTCCTGACATCGACCCCAAAGATCGAAACCAGTTTTTTCCAATTCATGATAAGGTTGGTTTCCCGGGTCAACTACCCACCTTACCCCGTTCAATTCAAATATGAATGAGCCGCCATCCATATTGCCGTGATTAACTAAACCGCGCCCCCCTTTTGCCCCCAGATAATATTGATGAGGGTCATTTTCGCCTCCTGTGAAAATGACAATTGGATTAGCTCCTTCACCTTTCCAACTGGTCGGGGCTTTCTGCTCCACTTTTTCATCATACTGAGCCAGCCAAGTTAGGCCCGCACCTGCCAATCTTCCTAATTTGCCCATATCCTGGGGATCTCGCAGAAACCGCTGCCTTTCAAAATACACTTCGTTGCCGGTTTTCGCAGCAAACCAGGCTAGGGTCATATCCCCGTTTTGACTTCTTTTATCACCACAATCAGCAAAATTATAATACCATCCGGAGGGAGCGTGGCACAAAACTCTAAACATGGCACTTTCTTGGAATGCCGGATAAACACCCAATCCGAAATCCGTGCCAAATGCACTTTCCAACATGGCTATGGTTACTACAGAAAAGCTGGTTCCGTAGCTCCAATAAGTTGACCCTTCAGGGTAAACCCCATCAGGACCATATTCTGCCAATGAGTAAGGCAGCCCATCCAGCGCTCTTTGAATGGTTTTGGCAGCAAGTTCTGGTTCGGCCTCAGCAATGACAATAGCAGCGGCTATCATGCCTCCGTTACATACCTGATTCCAATTATTGGTCCCACGAACCCAATTGGGTTCCGTGCCCTCCGGCCAGCTAGGCAAAATGCCTTTTTCTATTAACGCTTTAATTGCTAAATCTTCAGTACTTTGAGGCAAATCACCAGCTGTCCAATCAAGCGCGATCGCCACTCCCATGGCCATCTCCGCCACATCCAGATAATGTGAAGGATTCCAATCCGAGAAATTACAGACAGCGAGTACCTCCTCATTGATCCTGTTGAGTATTCTTTCTTCCTTCTCTATTCGATAAATCAAGCCCAGCATATTCATGCGCCAAAGTAGTTCTCGAGACGTTCCTAATAACCTTCTTCCGATCAACTTTCTTTCCAGCAGAGGTTTTTCAAAAACTGATTGGGCGTTTAGCTTAACCGCTTCATACATGTTTTGGGTTACCTGATCTGTTTCCAACCGTTTCCTTAGGTTGCTTTCTACTTCGTTATTCAATACCAATCTGGGACTTGATTTTCTCAGGTTTTTTTGCAGGTAGCTTACAGAAATTGGATTTTCGAGCCGGGTAGTATTGTCTGGTTCATGGTGTTGCCCCCAGCACTTAAGTGTAAAAACCAACACCATAGACACCATTGAAATGTGGATCAATATCTTTCGCATAGATAATTTGTTTATGGACTTCCTCACAAAAGTACAACTTTCCCTATCTTACTGCTTTCAGTGGATACAGAACTAAACACCTCATAAAGATGAAAATATTACAGGAATTTAAAGAATTTGCCATCAAAGGAAATATGATTGATATGGCAGTAGGTATAATCATTGGAGCAGCTTCCAGTAAAGTTGTTTCATCCTTGGTTCAGGACATTATCATGCCGCCATTGGGCTATCTCCTTGGTAAAGTAAATTTTACGGATCTTCAAGCTGTGATAATGGCAGAACAACTAGATTCGGAAGGAGCCGTGCTACAACCAGAGATAGTACTTAAATATGGTAATTTCATTCAGGTTACCCTGGACTTTCTGGTGATGGCCTCAGTAATGTTTTTGGTGGTCAAAGTATTCAATATATTACGGCGCCATGCGGAGGACGAAAAGGAAACTTCAGTACCAACGCCCAGGGATATAGAGTTATTAGCAAAAATAAATGATACTCTGGGCCGAATGGAAGGTGCTATTGGAAGTAACCGTTAGTCTTTATTCCTAATATTTTTCATACAGTTCATCAGTGATCGTGCGGTGTGGTAGTTGGCCTTCCATATACCACCCTTATTACTATTCTTACTTTCAGAATCTATGTCAATTCCTTCAACATACACACCCCCGTAAACCGGATCTAATAGATAAGACTTGATATAACTCCATTGCAGTTCAAACTTACTATGATAGTCTTTGGGGTCTTCAGGATACAATTGCGACATGATCAGTAAGGTATTTAATGCCTCGACCTGAGACCACCATACTTTTGAATGGTTAATGATTGTCATCCCCTCAACATCAGGGAAATAATATCCCCGATCATAAAATCCACCAATTTCATGATCCCAGCCATTATCAAGCGCATGATCCACCATTATTTTTCCCTTGCGATGAGTTTTTTCATGGTGAACCATCCCCAATATCTCAGAAGCCTCCATAATCAGGTAGGCCGTTTCAACATCATGACCGAACGAAACATGGTCAAGATTATAATTTGCTTCACGGATTTCAGGCAACGAGTCACGGAAACTAACAGGTGTCAAATCTTCATTTAGAAACAGGGTCAGATATCCCTTCTCCGTAGTAATGGTGTCCCTTACTATTTCCAACATTGACTGTAAGCGAGACCTTAGGGTGTCATTTGGCCATACCTGATAAAGTTCAGTAAAGGCCTCTAATAAATGGATACTACTGTTTTGGTCTTTTGGTGGGATTTCATTTTGGCCTTTAATACTCGGAACACCTTCTCTGGAAATAAATTGAAAGTAACCCCCAAATTCAGGATCATAGCTATGAGCGTCAAGCCATCGAAATGCTTTCTTAGCAAATTCCAAAGCCACTGTGTCTTTTGTAGCCATTACATATGCCGCTAATCCATAGATTCCAAATGCATTACCATAAGCAGTTTTCTGCCCCTCCCACTGGGCATTTGAAATTAATTGTCCGTCCCGGCTTACCAAACTGTGAAAACCGCCGTACTCCTGGTCCCACATGGTATCCTTAAGAAAATTGAATCCATGAGCAGCATACGCCGCATAGGGGCCCTCGGGATATAGCTCTGCCAGTTTTGAACAGGTCCAGACATGTCGGGCTTGTGACACGATCATTTTGTTTTGGGGCCCATCCTGCTTCCATTGAAAATCAAAGTCACTGAGATAACCGCCGTACACGGTGTCGATGGCCCTGGGATACCAAAGCTCCATTACATCTTTTCGCAGTACATGCTCCAACTCCTGAGCAATTTGAGCAGAAGTGTTAATGGGACTGTTTTGCTGACAAGCAGTTATCCAAGTCAGCAACGCCGGAGTCATTAACCAAAGTATAGTTTCTCTAAATCTGAAGTTCTGGCAAGTCATTGGATATAGAGTTATGTTTTTGTGGTCAAGATAACAGGCAGCCCACTACTATCAAAGCCCCGTCCTACTTCTTGCTTGGGGTAATGATGAAAAATTTCATATCTTTCGCAGATTATTCCACTTATCCAAAACAGAATGAAAACGCGTCGAAAATTCCTTAAGAACAGTTCTTACTTGGCCGCTGGCAGTATGCTCCTTCCGTTAGGATGCACCAATAAAAAGCCTGAGACAGCTCAAACCATTACCGAGGAAGTGGTGGAGTCAATGCCTAAGGACAAAACTATGGGCGTACAGGTTTATTCTGTCAGGGATGCCCTGACAGAAGACTTTGCAGGATCCATGAAGAAGTTAGCTGATATAGGCTATCAATACATAGAAGCTTATGGTCTTGGTGTCGATGGTCAGATCTTCGACATGTCGCCCGAGGAATACAGTCGAATTGTAACAGATACCGGTATGAAGATCGTATCGACTCATTGTACTTATTTTCAGGCTGGTGAAGGTGAAAGACTTAGAGATGCGGCATTAACAACTGGAATACCTCATGTAATAATACCTTCCTTAAGCGCAGAAGCTCGAAAAGACTACTATAAAGTAGCGGAGAACCTGAATAAACTAGGTGAAATATTTAATGATTCCGGACTATTGCTGGGTTACCACAATCACGATGCTGAATTTAAGAAACAAGGGGACGAGGTAGCTTTAGAAATCCTATTGAACGAAACACAGTCCGACCTGGTATCATTTCAGCTGGATCTTTATTGGGTAGTGAAAGGTGGAGCCGATCCGGTAGCGCTTATCGAAAAATATCCCGGACGATTCTGTTCATTCCATGTGAAAGATGCAGCTGAGGATCTGGAACAAACCACTGTGGGCACTGGCATCGTGGATTTTGAATCCGTATTCAATATTAAAGGTAAGGCT
>CAZAWQ010000148.1:0-6374 GCA_964488585.1 uncultured Roseivirgaceae bacterium | reverse complement strand
ATTGCATTTTTTCATGAGAGGAAACTTTTTCCGGAGGGTTTCTCATGATCGACTTCACCAGTACATTTTGCCTGGATTCTTCATCAAACATAATCTCTCTGATGTCATCCAAGGTCACAATTCCCTCTAGTTCCTGGTTATCATTTACTACGGGAAAAATATTCCTTTTTGATTGTCTTACAAGATTTACCAAATCTCCCAGACTGTCTTCCGGCTTAATTTGGGCCAAATCAATTTCAATAATTTTCTTCAAATGAATTAGACTCAAAACCTGACGATCTTTATCATATTGGATCAGGTCCCCTCGTTCTATTAAATGTTTGGTATAAAAGGAGTACTTTTCAAAATAGGTCTTGGTTACAAAAGATATTGCTGAAACCAACATCAGTGGAACAAAAAGAGTATACCCCCCAGTTATTTCGGCAATAAGAAATATCGCAGTAAGAGGTGCGTGAAGTACTCCACTCATGACACCACACATCCCTACCAAAGTAAAATTGCTAATGCTTAACATTTGACCCAGCGCCAGGTAATTGAAACTGGTGACAAAGAAAAAGCCGGTTACCCCACCCAGAAACAAGGAGGGAGCAAATATTCCTCCGCTGCCTCCCGACCCAATGGTTAGAGCGGTGGCAACAGGCTTCACGATGATCAGTCCTAGCATAAATAACAATAAGAATAGTTCACTATCGATCTGGTTAAAAAATAAACTGCTGTTTAGGATGCCGATGCCATCTTCTGACAATAGAAGGGTAATGGCGTCATAACCTTCTCCATAAATAGGTGGGAATAAAAATATGATAAAGCCTAAGCCAATTCCACCTAATACCCCCTTAAAAAGGGAGTTTTTTACCGTAGCAATTAAATCTTCAATCTTATACATACAGCGAGTGAAATAAAGCGACACCAATCCACAAGCAATACCTAGCAGAAAATAAAAGGGGACGTCGGCAGCCTTAAAGGCATCCTTTAATTGAAACGAAAAGAGTATCCCTTCCCCTAATAACATCAAGGAGATCAGCTGACCGAAAACCGATGCAATAAGCAAAGGGATGAGGGCAGTAATGGTCACTTCCGCCAATAAAACCTCAGCGGCAAAGATGACCCCGGCAATAGGGGAGTTAAAAATGGCTGATATAGCACCGGCAGCACCACAACCAATCAACAATGTTTTTTTCTTATAGTTGAGATGCATGGATTGCGCAATATTGGAGCCGATGGCTGACCCCGTTACCACAATTGGTGCCTCTAAACCCACAGACCCTCCAAATCCCACAGTTATGGCGCTGGTGACCATTCGAGAGTACATCTTGATTGCGCTGATAATACTGGAGTTTTTGGAAATAGCATAAAGAATACTGGTGATGCCGTGCCCAAACGTTTCTTTGAATAAATATTTAACTATTAATACTGTGAGGACTAACCCTATTAAAGGATATATAAAATGCAAAAAATTGGCATACTCAACGGCAAAACCTCCTGTTAAAAATCCCTGGATAAAATGTACGGTACTCTTGAGGATAACCGCAGCAAAACCGGCAACAATCCCTATTACTCCTCCCAGGATAATCACAAAATTCTTATCGCTGATATGTTTTACCCGCCATAACAATAAATTGAAAAAGATTTCTCTAATTTTTGCCAGTAATTTGGTCATCAGAGAGGATTTTTTGACGGCCGTTAATTTACAATATTTCCATGCACATTGTGGACATCCTACTCAAAAAGTAGAAGAGATTTGACTACACAACAAATAATTTTCCCTATTTCATTATTATTGGTTCGAATTTTTTGAATATATTTTAAGCCTCATATCCATGGATATAGATATATTGTTATGAAAGCCATTATACTCGTGGCTGGTATAGGAATCAAATTAAGGCCCCATACCCACACCCAGCCTAAAGCTTTAGTACCAGTTGCCGGAAAACCGATCTTGGCACATATTGTAGATACTCTGATATCGGGAGGAATCGAGGAGTTGATATTTATTGTGGGTTATCTTGGTGGAAAGATCGAATCGTATGTTACCTCCTCCTATGCGAGGCAAAAAATAAAAACCCAGTTTATCCGACAGGAGCCGAGAAAAGGTACCGGTCATGCCGTTTGGTCGGCCAGGGAATATATAAAGGACGAAAAAGAGATCCTAATAATGCTCGGAGATAGCATCTTAAACCTTGATCTGCCAAGTCTGCTGAAATCGAAAAACTCAGTACTAGGAGTAAAAAAAGTAGACAATCCAACATTGTTCGGGGTGGCCGAAGTCGATAAGGATGGATTGGTAAAAAAATTGGTGGAAAAACCCACCATTCCTAAATCCAATCGGGCATTAGTAGGTATTTATAAAATTGGAGAAGTTTCACTTTTATTGGAAGCTGCTGATCATATGGTAGCCAATAAAATAAAGACCCATGGTGAATATCAGCTGACCGACGTCCTGATGTATATGATCAACAAGGGAGCGAATATGACCCTGTTTGAAGTTGACCACTGGTATGATTGTGGAAAGAAGGAGTCTTTGTTGGAAGCAAACGCAATTTTATTGGGACACCCTCGGTTTCAAAATAATTTTAGGAAAAAATATCCTGGTACCATTATCATTCCTCCGGTTAGTATTGGTAAAAACTGCAAGATCAATAATTCCATTGTGGGACCGAATGTGGCGCTGGGAGATAATACCATTGTTTCCTATTCCATTGTAAAAAACACCATAGTTGGATCTTTCAGTGAATTAAAATCCGCTGTTTTAGAAAACTCCATTATTGGCAACGACACCAGTCTGGAAGGTCTGAGTCTAAGTTTGAATATTGGGGACAACACTGAGATACATTTCAAAAGTTAGCTTTGGCCAACCGCATTACTTCTCTTTTTGGCATCAAGTACCCAATTATCCAAGCCGGGATGGTTTGGTGCAGTGGGTGGCGTTTAGCCTCAGCGGTAAGTAATGCGGGGGGATTGGGTTTGATAGGCTCCGGATCTATGTCTCCTGAGGTGTTGTTGACCCACATTCAAAAATGCAAACGGGCAACCAAGTTTCCATTTGGGGTAAATGTCCCTTTATTATACCCTGAGATAAAAAAGATAATAGATATCATTATTAAGGAACAGGTCAAAATTGTATTCACTTCTGCAGGTAATCCCATGACCTGGACCGGGATATTGAAAAAGAAGGGAATTAAAGTAGCTTATGTGGTTTCCAATAGCAGGTTTGCACAGAAGAGTGAGGAAGCAGGTGTGGATGCAGTAGTTGCCGAAGGATTTGAAGCCGGTGGTCACAATGGAAGGGAGGAAACCACCACTATGGTTTTAATTCCTTTAATCCGTGAGGCCATCGACTTACCTTTGTTAGCAGCCGGTGGAATATCTGATGGCCGTGGAATGTTGGCTGCCAGGATATTAGGTGCGGATGGTGTTCAAATTGGTAGCCGTTTTGCTGCCAGTCAAGAATCTTCAGCGCATCCTGATTTTAAAAACCAGATCATCAAATCAAAGGAAGGCGATACCATTCTTACTTTGAAACAATTGACCCCGGTTAGATTGATTAAGAATCAATTTTACCAGGAAATAAAAGACGCTGAAAATCGAGGGGCATTGGTTTTAGAATTACAACAGCTTTTAGGAACGGGGCGAGCTAAAAATGGAATCTTTGAGGGAGATCTGCAAAATGGAGAACTGGAAATTGGGCAGATATCTGCCAGAATAAATGAATTGCCACCCGCAGCTCAAATATTAAAGGACATTTGGGAAGACTACGAACGACTTAAATCGCAAGTAACTAATTTATACTAGCACCTTTCATTCGACTTTGAGGTGACCATTCAATGTTTTTTCAGGTCATAAAAAAATTTCTACAAAATATCTGCGTAGTGTTAAATTCCTGTACTTTTGCAGCCGATTTTAGAAATGTAGATATGGATAAGTATAGAATAAATTTCAAATGTAATAAGACCCCGAAAGCCAATCTGGGATTGGAGGGGTATGAACCCGATAAACAATATGCCGGTCGCACTTTTAATGGAGTTTTCGAAATTGCTCCTAATTGGGGGAAAGATTTCCCCACCCGAATGCTGGATGGCAAAATATTCTTTGAGTATTTCGAATTAATTGATAACTGATTACCTGTGCATTGATTAAATTTAGCAGGTGGAAATAATTAAGATTAAGGAAACCTGTTTGTATACCCACGATTTAGAGTCGACCAAAGCATTCTACCAGGGAAAACTAGGTTTACCAGTGATTGGAATGGTCGAGAACAGGCATGTTTTTTTTCGGGCCGGAGGTTCCGTACTGCTTTGCTTCAATCCGGAAAGTACCATAAATGATGAAAAAGTACCTCCCCATTTCGCCCATGGAAATCAACATTTGGCTTTTGAAGTGAAACCTTCTTTATATCAAAGTTGGAAGAATAAATTGAAGAAGCTTGGGATTTTGATAATCCATGAACATACCTGGCCCAATGGGAAAAAATCTTTTTACTTTAATGATCCCGAAAACAATGTATTGGAAATTATTGAGGAGGGAATGTGGGAAGCATCCTAAATAATATAAATATGGGGAAATTAATCCCTGACGGACATCAGGATGATCACTATTTTGGTGTTCAAGAAAAAAATTTTATCTACCAACTGAACATAAAAATGGCCGTCTTAAACCTTTGGGAACCCAACAATCGTCAGGATAATTCAGCTATTGAGACGGCCCTTTTTATTTAGTTTCCTCCGCCAAACAGTTTTTTCAATTTGTCTTTAGCTTCTTTTTCCAATTTTTCTTTTTCCTTCTTCGCTTTTTCTTCGGCCTGTTTCTTGGCCTTTTCTTGTTCCCTTTTAGCTTTAGCTTCAGCCTCTTTCTTTTTTTGCTGACCTTTCTTTTTAGCTTTAGCTTCAGCTTCTTTCTTTTTCTTTTGACCCTGGGCCCTGGCTTTCTTCTTGGCATCTCCTTTGCCACCACCCAGATCAACACCGGTTTTTTTCAATATCTGCTTGCTAACTTCTTCCGTTGCTTTTTCCTTGGCCTTTTTAACTATTGCATCTTTGGCAGCATCGGTGGCTGAACCGGTGCCTGCATCGGTCCCCAGCAGTGTGGGTTGTGGATCTTCGTAGGTACCACCAATACCGATGTTGAGCATAATTGTAGAGGGCACATCAACTTTGGTACCGGTAAGAGAGGCCAGGGCGGATCCTGCTGCTTCTCCCAACGCCCCTGCGGGAACTTCCATTTTCATGACATAATCAAGACTACCGTCAATGCCATTACTACCACTAACATTAGTTTTGTATCCTCCAAGCTCAACATCAAACGGTTCTACGTACATCCTACCATTCTTAATTTCAACTTGCATTTTCACATCCTTGATTTTCACTTCATCTTTTCCATCTGCTCCTTTTGAAGAGGAGCCAAAACCAGCAATGCTTGAGATTTTGGAAATCCGTGAGATGACTTTGGAACCAGACAATGTAGCTTGTTCTATCTCTACCACCCCGGCCCCCACCAAGGTATTGTAATCCGGCATCATATCCGGCTCCAGTTCCCCCTTGATTTTAAAATCTGTGGAGAAATTTCCCTTGACATTCTGGGCTATGGGCGCCATAGTTTGAACCGTATTAAAAGTTTTATAAGCCTTGCGAATGGCGAGATCTTTAATAGCAAAAGCAAAGTCAAACTTGGGGTGATCAATATCGCGTGTATCATAAGTACCACTTACCGTAAATTGGCCCTTGAGCGTATTGAACTTTATGTTCCTCATTTTCACCTGACCGTTACGAACAATTATATCGCCTTTTAAATCATTAATATTCATATTGTCGTAAATAATGCGATCCATGCGCGATTTCAATACAAAATCTATATTCTTGGGGATCTCCACTACTTCAAGCTGCACTGAATCAGCTTCGGTTGCTTCCTCTTCACTGACTGCAACCGCTCCCTCCTCTTCTACCATCCATTCATTAAGATCAAATTTTTTGGATCTAAAGTTGAACTCTCCCTTGAGGGTTTTGTCCTGAAATGCATAACCTATATAGTTGTTGATTTTACCGGTCAGACTTAGATCACTTCTTCCCAATTTGGCATTAAAACTATTTAATTGGATCTTGCCGGGAGTAAATACCAGTTTGGATGAGCTTATAGAAAAACCCTGAGGTAGGTCTTCGCTCACAAATTCAAAGTCTTTGATACTCATGGATCCGCTGGTGGGAAGTTTATGGTATCGCTCTTTTTCTAAATCTGACATCCTACCCTTGGTATCAAGGTCCGCCTTAATTTTCCCTTTAAGAGTCATTCCTTCCAATGGGTAGATCTTGGTAATCTTTTCCAAATCAAACCCACCATGCACATGAACGTCCCACTGGTAATTGGAAAGGTCACGGATCACCATA
>CAZAWQ010000147.1:0-2921 GCA_964488585.1 uncultured Roseivirgaceae bacterium | reverse complement strand
CATAACCTTCGCCCTCTTGCGGTTTATCGGAGGATTGGGCGTGGGAGCATCCACCATTGCGGCTCCTGCATATATATCAGAAATTGCCCCACCTAAAGATCGTGGAAAGCTAGTAGGGTTATACCAATTTAATATAGTATTTGGTATCCTGATTGCTTTTTTCTCTAATTACCTATTAAGTGGTATTGGGGAAAATGCCTGGCGCTGGATGTTGGGTGTGGAAGCTATTCCGGCGGCCATTTATACGGTGCTCGCATTAACAATTCCAAAAAGTCCAAGATGGTTGTTGACTAAATTACGGGTAGAAGAAGCTAAAGAGGTATTGAAAATAATCAACCCCGATTTGGATGCTGAGCATTTGATATTGGAGCTTAAAACAGAAAACGAAGGTGCCATACAAGGTGAGAATATTTTCCTAAAAAAATACAGGTTTCCATTGATACTGGCTTTTTGCATAGCTTTTTTCAATCAATTATCCGGGATTAACGCCTTTCTTTATTACGCCCCAAGAATTTTGGAAGAGGCAGGTCTAGGCGCAAGCACAGCACTTTTGAGTAGTATTGGTATTGGAGTGACCAATATGGTTTTTACACTATTGGGAATATACCTGATAGACCGTATGGGAAGAAAACAGTTGATGTATATTGGATCTATTGGATATATTATATCCCTTTCATTGGTAGCCAGCGCCTTTTTCTTCAATTGGGAAGGGATGGCTGTTGCCGGGTTCCTTTTTATCTTTATCGGAGCTCACGCGATTGGTCAGGGTACTGTTATTTGGGTATTCATATCTGAAATTTTTCCCAATCATCTTAGAGGATACGGACAGTCTTTCGGTAGTTCCGTACATTGGATATTAGCTGCAATGGTACCTTCTATGATCCCTATACTGTTTGTTACAATAGGGCCCGGGATTGTATTCTCATTTTTTGCCTTTATGATGGTTTTGCAACTTCTATTCGTTATTTTCGTAATGCCAGAGACCAAAGGAGTATCTCTGGAGGCTTTAAGTAAGTCGCTTACAGGTCAAAAAAAGTAAAGCTAAAGATTGTGGAATAATTGATTTGAATAAAAGGCTGTATATGAAGGGAATGGTAATAAAGCAATATTATCACTATGTATTTAAATCCGGGATGGATGCGTACTTTAGAGTATATAGACTGGTAGCTGAAGATATGCCGTCTATATTGCTCAACATACTAAAAAATAGAGGAATCAATATATTAACAATAATATTGACCTTTCTAGCAGTAATTTCATGTAACAACGATGACGCTAAAATAGACGATGATATTAAACTAGATATAGTTGCCAAAGTGGAATTACCCCAGCGACCTGGTTCACGACCTGAAACAACAATGGATGTACCTCACGTCCAGATTGGTGTCGAACCTGTACCCAACATTAACGACGAATTGTTTCGAAGAGTATACTCCATACCTGGAATAGAGAACCGTCGGTCGGTTGTTTTACCATGGCAGGGTTTGTGGTTAAATGAAGAATTGACCGTGTTTGTGCCTGAAGCACTAATAGGCGGTCGAGAATTTGCCCACATACATGCCGATGGTAGTTTGCACATCTTTTTAGAGCATGACCGGGCCCTTGAAGCGGTGAAAACCGGTTGGGCCGTTTTTCATCCGTTTGCTGTACAACGCCTGGATGGATGGGATGGCTTTGTCATGCTCTATACTCCACAGTCCTTTAGCGAACTTGATGTGACATTCCAACTCATTGTTGATGGGTACAACTATGTCACGGGACAAAGTATTTTAGCTACTGATTACTATAATTGACCATCTTAAGCTCACCTATTTTTATCATACATGGCTTCGGGTTGGGATAGGTGAAGGAGTCGAAGGTATAACCTTCGCCTAGCAGCACTGTTTTTATGGGCAGCAGCTGTGAAAAACTTCGGCGAGCAGGGAGCAAAGAATCAATTTTGTATATTGGGCAGTTCTATGGCAAATTCGTTTTTTATGCTTAATGGTTCAACCAATCAAATGATAAAAAATACGCTTCTACTAATCGCATTTCCAATGCTTGTTTGCTCCATTCTTTTGGAGTCTTGTACAACTTCTACAACTTCCAATGTTAAAGCAGTCGACGAAATTCCTGAGACTTTTACTAAGTTATGCGCATCCTGTCATGGCGAAGACCTCAAGGGTAATATTGCACAGAGCCTCCTCGATGGTTCTTGGCAGTTTGGCTCAGAGGAAGATGATATTATGAGGTCCATCAAATTTGGCTATCCTCATCATGGAATGCCTGCTTGGGGGGCGGCCCTGGCCGATGCAGAGATCGATTCCCTAGTCAGTTTTTTGCTGTATGAGGAAGAACGTTTGGGCATCTCCAAGCCACCTGTTCCAGCAATGCTGGAGACGCAAGACTATTCGGTTAAGGTAGAGGTGATAGCCGAGGGACTGGATATACCTTGGAGCATTGACTTTATGGGCTTAAATAGAATATTGATTACCGAGCGCTCAGGGCGTTTAAGAATAATAGAAAATGGGGCGCTGCTCGCAGACTCTGTTTTAGGCATTCCGCAAGTTCGAGCTTTTGGGCAGGGTGGCCTGCTTGATGTCGCAGTTGATCCCTATTATGATCGCGAGCCTTGGATATATTTGGCTTTTAGCCATGGCCATGGCAAAGTTATGGAAAAAGGAGAGGAGCTAGTCCCTGCTATGACTTCCATCGTGAGAGGAAAACTAGTTGGTAATACCTGGAGCAATCAAGAGATACTGTTTGAAGCACCATACGAAACCTATAAAACCGCACGCTGGCATTTCGGTAGCCGTATTGTCTTTGATCCTGAAGGGTATCTTTATTTTAGCATTGGAGACCGTGGCACTTCCGAGGATGCCCAAGATATTAGCAAACCCAATAGTAAAATACATCGCATCCATAGGGATGGTCGCATTCCC
>CAZAWQ010000146.1:0-4805 GCA_964488585.1 uncultured Roseivirgaceae bacterium | reverse complement strand
TATCTGGTCCAACCGTTGCTGGTCCCGGGCGCATAGTACCAGATGAACACCTTCCTCAGCCAAAGCTTTTGCCACAGCCAGTCCAATTCCCACACTGCCGCCGGTGATGACTGCTATTTTATCTTTTAGTTGTAAATCCATAAGATGATATTTTGAAAGGCAAGCACTAAGTTAAATCATCATTGTCAATTGCCAACTTGTTAATTGTCAATAGTCCTGCGGTAGTACCACTAATGAACATAATGAGCTAACCCCGGAGTTGCAATAAACTGTCCTCTTTCCTTGATGAACATGGTGGGCTTTTCACCGGTGAATCTTTTAAAGTCATTTATAAAATGTGCCTGGTCTGAATAGCCACAATGGTAAGCTACACTTGCCAAATTCAACGTTTGATTATGAGCCAGCAAGCGAAGTACTTCATTTATCCGGGTGATGCGTAGGTAGCGTTTTGGGCTAATTCCAATCTTTGCTTTAAATTCCCTTTCCAATTGACGCTGGCTGATGGCAACCTGGTTTGAGATGTCTTCAATCTTGATACCCATTGTATGTCGTATCAGTTCCGCAGCCCTATTGACATAGTTGATTTCGATCTTGTGATGCTCCAAGTTTTTCAACAAATAACTTTCGGCACGCCTGATCATACCTGCAATACTGCTTTCTTCCCTCAGCCTGTGACTGAAGTCACGGAATTCCCTGCCTAACACCATGACCATATCATCATAGCTTTCTTTAAAGGTTGAAGCCGGTACTCCAAAGACATTGTAGATACCTTCTGGTTTGAAACGTATGGCAAACACTTTCACGGGGGTACTAAACTGCACCTCGTAAGGCTGAGTAAACAATCCCAAAATGAGATAGTCAGGAGTCTGTGACCATCCATTGGCATTATGAAGGCTGCAATGCAGATCAGTTAGGTGTAAGATAAGCTCCAGGCAGCCATTAGGAATCATCTGCATTGACAAGTGTCCCACTCCATTTACATTAAAGCTACCTTCCCAATACAGTTCCACAAACGGCCTGAGGGTCTCGCACGGTTTATATTCTGTGATCGGAGTACTCACTTTGTGTGATCAATATATCGAATATATGGCAATTCAGTAATCATTGCAAGCAGGCAGGTATTTTGCACAAGTGTGCTATTAAGATGATAGTGGTTGAATTTCTGTTGTCTCCCCTATCGATCCTACGATATTTTCACCTCCCCAAAGCTGTCTCATTACACCATCAAGGTCTCTTAGCGCCTGACTACAATCACCATAGAATGAAGAACCATGCATGGTTGCCAGTGTTTTTGGTTTAAGGTTTGCCAATACATTAAGTAATTTTGGAGTATTATGGGTGTAAGGTGCATATTCCATCAAAGGTCCTTGTTCATATTCAAGCAATGAGTCTTTATGTGCCGCTAATATATCTTTATCAGTGATATCAATTAACTTCCCATTTTGATGGAACAGATCGGAGCACAACAGTGTTTTATTGGTTTCCTCAAACATTATCCCTGCATCCCAACCGTGGGGCAAATGAGGAGTTCTGATAAATCGATAACTATATTTTCCTGTAGTTAGCACGGCATTTCCTGCCATTGCATGAGCCGGTCTTATGGCAAAATCGCCCATATTAACAATCGCACCGGCTTCACTGCATACAGCTTTTGCATTAGGTGCTACCTCCAACCATTCATTCAACGCCCCGCATTCATCTACTTCGAAATGACTGAAACCAATCCACTTGATATCAGATGGAGTAATAATTCTACTTACTGCCTCAAGTAGCGCAGGAAACATTTGTCGCATTCCAGCGTGATAGAGCATCGGTTCATCATCCTTGATTAGAAAATGATTGAACTGCAAGTTAAAATCAGGGACGAAAATAGAAATTCTGTAAACATCCGGGGCGATTTCTGAAACGTTGATCATGGCCTTTTGAATTTATTATTAATGAAAATTATATTTTTTGTACAATCATGTTTGAATTAAGCCAAAGGTATCCCGGGCAAAACAAGTATGATTGTAAAAAAACGACATTATTATGGAGCTTCAATAAACTCCTGATATAGCGCTCTAATCCAGGCCGTAATTGCTAATTGGTTTGAAGAATGAATAATCATAATGAAATTCTACGAATCGGCAGGAGCCATTCATAATTTCTCATTTCTCATTTCTAATTGATCTACAAGCTCCCTAAACCGCTTGATTCTCTTCCCCTCAGCAATATCAATTGAATATTCCGATCCACCACTACCCATCTGTACCTGCTCTTTCCTAAACTTCATTTTACTGGGACGACTGCCGGAGGCTGAAACATGAAATTCTTTGGCTCCGGTCATCTCCAAGATAGGTACTACGTTGTCTTCATTAATTCCTGCGCCCGGCATAATTGAAATTACTTCCCCGGCTGTTTCCACCAATGACTTAATTAACACCACTCCATCAAACGCGGAATTTTGCTGACCGGAAGTCAAAACCCGATCAACCCCTAATGATAACAAGTCCTCCAGGCTCTTTTTGGGATCAGGAGTTAAATCAAAAGCCCGGTGAAAGGTGACTTCCATTGGTCTGGCGATCTCAATTAACTTTTTCATGATCTCCGAATCCACTTGGCCGTCTTTACTGAGCACGCCCATCACCACGCCTTCCATACCAAGTTCTTTGGCCATCTGAATATCGTGAAGCATAACTTCCAATTCTTCCTTGCTATAAAGGAAGTCGCCACCTCGTGGACGAATCATGGTAAAAATTGGCAGGTCTACATTTTTTCTTATTACTTCCAGCATCCCATAACTAGGCGTGGTTCCACCCTGATAGCGGTTGGCACAAAGCTCAATACGATCGGCTCCTGCAGCCTTTGCATAAACTGCGGATTCCATATTGTAACAACATACCTCCATGGTGATCCTTTCCCTGATCCTTTCCCTGGACACCGTCTCAGTCATTAAAGGGCTAATGATATACCTATATCAACTTCAGCATTTGGCAATGCCGCCTGGATCTCTTCAGCTTCTTCAGCTGTGACATTGGTCTGCCATAGAAACACTTTCTTAAGAGAAGGTAATGTCTTCAGACTCTCCAGTAAACCGCCGGTAACTTCGGTGCCATAAAGATTTAAAGACTCCAAATGAGGTAAGCCTTCTATCACTTTAAGCCCCTCATCGGTAATTGGATTATTTTCCAGTTGCAACCTGGTTAGATTATCCATTCCTTTCAGAAACAACAAGTCGGCGTCATTTAAATCAGCCCCTCCAACCTGCAGCCAGGTTACTTGCTCTTTAACATTTTCAATCAGTTGCAAGGAAGACTTGTCTATGTCAGTGGTCCTCTTCTTCTTTACTTCAATAAAATTGTTATTTGCGGCAATGGGTTGTGCATAAAATCCAGCTTCGGTCAATAAAGTTAAACTTTCCGGCTCCGCTGCAGCCACCGAAGCACGTTCAACATAACTCTTGGGATCGGTATCCAAGCCATAAAGCTGTGCAAGAACAAACTTCATTTCAGGGTCAACACCAGCCTCTATAACCGAATTCTCAAAATCTGCTCCTGAGTCCAACCACCACTCGATCAATTTTACTTCATTATAACTTAAAGGTGTTTTTCCTCCATTAGGCATAAACTTCTTACTATCAGGTCTTAATGTAATTCTATTAAAGATTTCACTTTCATGTGCATTCCCTGCAATAATTATCTCGCCATTGTCTCCACCCGCCAAAATTGATTCCTGGTCTTCAAGGCTCAGGTCACCTTTCATCTTACTGGAATTATGGCATTCTACGCACCGACGCTGCAATAGCGGAGTAATAAGGTGCTCAAATACCTTCACCGAATCCGGATCATCCGAAAGAACCACTAATTGTTTCTGGGTTCCTCCCAATAATTTACTGATTGGTTCCGGGGCGTATTCTAAAAGATAATTAGATCCATGTGTCAGGTTTCCCCCAAAGTGTCCAGTAATACTTATTAGTAGCACCAGTATTATTATAGAACCCTGGTAAACCTTGGAGGACAACTTGAGCTTACCAATCTTTGTCAGCCAAGCAAGAACTGACACCACGGCAACACTTACCCCTAGCCATCGATGCCAAAATAATGTACTTTCATCATAACCGCCCTCACTAGCTAACATCCAACCCAAACCCACCGCTAGTAACGCGGCAATAGCACCGCTCAATAACATTATGGAAATGGCATTGTTTAAATTGACTTCTTTTTTTCTAGCAACTATCTCAACCAAACCACTTAAAAGTAAAAACCCAATGGGCAAATGAACCGCTAGTGTATGAAACCGGCCTAAAAATCCTGCTAACTGAAAATCTAAAAAAATCATATACGCTCTAATTTAATTGGATAAGTCTGATCTGCATTCCACTGGCAAACATATATATTTTCATCTTCATCGATACATATGTTCCATTAGTTCTTCGTTTTCGTCTCATGTTTTTAAGTCAATATGTCTTTTACTACTTCACCATGTACATCGGTTAGCCTGAAACGTCTTCCCTGGTATTTATGTATAAATCGTAAGTGGTCCACTCCCATGAGGTGTAATATGGTTGCTTGCAAATCGTGTACGTGCACGGGATTTCTTACAATATTGTAACTAAATTCATCTGTTTCACCATAAGTGAGCCCTTTCTTCACTCCTGCCCCAGCCATCCAGATACTAAAACACCGGGGATGGTGATCTCTGCCATAATCCTCAGGTGTCAGCTTTCCTTGAGAATAGCATCCGCGTCCAAACTCACCCCCCCAAATCACCAAGGTATCGTCCAGCAATCCCCGTTGCTTAAGGTCCTGAATCAAGGCAGCAGAGGC
>CAZAWQ010000145.1:0-16641 GCA_964488585.1 uncultured Roseivirgaceae bacterium | reverse complement strand
CAAACTTACTGGGCATTTCTGCCGATGATCTTAAAAAAACAGCTGGATCAGATTAAGATTAAGGCCTAAGACCATTTCCGATTCACCTTGACTGAGTACCACGGAGGGTGTTGAGCTCAATATCAGTTATCAAAGGATTTTCATTAACTTACCTGAATACTTTCCAAAACATGCTTCCGGAAACCAAATATGCCAAAAGCGGAAACATTAACATCGCTTATCAAGTTGTAGGCGAGGGTCCTATTGATCTGGTTCTGGTCCCTGGTTGGATCTCCAACATTGATGTTTTTTGGGAAGAACCCTCAGTGGTTAGATTCCTGAATAAGCTAGCCTCTTTTTCCAGGTTAATCTTGTTTGATAAGCGGGGTACGGGATTGTCGGACCGGGTTACCGATACTCCAATGTTGGAGGAACGCATGGATGACGTAAGGGCTGTACTTGACGCCGTAGGATCCCAACGGGCTACTTTACTGGGATACTCTGAAGCGGGTACTATGGTTGCATTATTCGCTGCTACTTATCCGGAAAGAACAAACTCCATCATCATGATTGGAAGTTTTGCACGAAGAATAAAATCTCACGACTATCCCTGGGGAGTGGAAATTGAGAAATATAAGGAATTAATCCATGAAATTGAGAAAAACTGGGGTGGACCTATTGGTATAGATCAACGGGCCCCAAGTAAGAAGAATGATGCACAGTTCAAAAAATGGTGGGGCAAATTCCTTAGGATGGGGGCCAGCCCCAGAACAGCAGCGGCGATTACCAAAATGAATATTGAGATAGATGTAAGGGATATTTTGCCTTTAATAACGGTTCCAGCATTAATTATCCATGCGGAAGGCGACAAAACGATCACTTTACCTAATGGTGAGTATCTGGCAAAACATATTCCCAATGCCCGGCTGGTCGTGGTAAAAACCGATGATCATCTTCCTTTTATTGAAAGGTCAACGGACATTCTAGAGGAAGTGGAAGAGTTTGTTACCGGAATAAAGACCGAACGGAACATGGGACGTGTGCTGAGCACCCTGATGTTTACTGATATTGTAGATTCAACCAAGATGGCTCAGGAATTGGGTGATCTGAATTGGAGCGATTTGTTGGAAGCCCATAATTCAGCTATAAGACATGAATTGTCGGTTTATCGAGGGAGAGAAATAGACACCGCAGGGGATAGCTTTTTTGCCTCATTTGATGGACCAGCCAGGGGTCTGCGTTGTGCCCAAGCCATCAATGAGTCAATTAAAGAGTACGGTTTATCGGTTCGGGTAGGGATCCATACCGGGGAATGTGAATTACGAGGGGATAACCTGGCTGGAATAGCGGTTCATATCGCCGCCAGGATCTCTGCCCTGGCAGGCCCTGAGCAAATATTGGTCTCACGCACGGTTAAGGACCTGGTGGCAGGATCAGGGATTAAGTTCAAGGACTTTGGGACACACAGCTTGAAGGGTGTATCTGATGAATGGAATTTATTTGAAGTTGTTTAATTTAAGGGATTGATTGTTAGTCCGCTCTTTCCGCCTTCTCACACCTACGGTGCGATTCCGTCGGGCGCAGCACTCATTCAATCCTTCACTCATTGACATTAAGCTCAGCCTTAAAGTCTGTCTTGTCTTCTATGGTGGTAACGATCTCTGCCGGTTGGATCTTTTCAGGGTCATACGTTATAATGGCCACATCGCCGGGATATTTCACCTCGTTATCGACCACTCCAGAAGTCTCCTGGAGCACGTTATATACTTTACTGGCACACCCTGAGCACATCATACCGGTTACTTTTACTTCAACCGTTTCTACTTTGGCCTGGTCCTGTGCCTGAATGTTAACAGCGCAGAAGCAAAGTACCGCTACTGCTAACAATGATTTAAAAATCGCGAGTTTCATGATATTGAATTTTAATTTAGTTAAAATGAATCTTTGTTGGTTTAGTATTTCTATTTACGTAAATACAGGAAAAAATGATAACTAAAGTTGAATAAATCGAGTACTGAAAAGATATGACCTCATTAATTAGTCAACTTGATTGGGCGGATCCAATACTGCCATCCATTAAAAATCCGGAATGGGAGGCGGAGGTAAAAAAAGAAATTGGGCAGGTTCCCGATGTACTGACAAGGGTCTCACAAAGTCCTTGGTTAAGGGAAGTGCTCTTTAAGTGTTTAAGAATAAAAGTAAATGAGTTTCCCAGACATTTGGGCGATATTGGAACCCTGGTTTGTGCCCAGGAAAATGCTTGCCGGTTTTGCTATGGGATCGCCAGGTCTCAAATGCGCTTATTGGGTTATTCAAATAAAATGATCAATGGCGTTGAGCAGGACATGCTAATGGCTGAAATGGATCAAAAGGACCGCACTTTTATCAGGTTTTGTCGAAGCTTGGCCCGATCAAATCCCAGGCCACCAAAGACGGAAAGGGACAAACTATTAAAATTGGGGTTTTCCGAATTGGCGGTTTCCGAAATGGCTTTTCATATTGCCAGAGAGTGCTTCATTAACCGGGTGGTGACTTTTATCAGCAGCCCTCCCATGTATGGATTTGAGCGCTTGTCGGAAAGCTTTATGGGACGTTTTTTACGTCCCCTGATAGCCTGGAAAATCCGCTCTACAGCGTGGGTTAATCAAGAACCTTTGCCCGAGCCCGATGGTCGTTTCGCCGGTGTAATGAAGGCACTGACCGGGATACCTGCCGCCGTGATCATCTCGGATGGACTAGAAGGTGTATTTGATTCGAAGGTACTATCGGATGAGCTAAAAGTATTGATGTTTGCCGTGGTTGCACGTTCACTTAGTTGCCGTTTTTGTCATGGGGCAACTACTGAAATGGCCATGGATTTGGGTTTTTCAGCATTAGAATTTGAGGAAGCGCTTTCTACCTTAACTTCCCCTCGCTTAAGTGTTCAGGAGCAAAAACTGCTGGCCTGGACCAGGGAAACAGTCCACTATCAAACAGGCCCCATACAGAAACAAGTCAAGGCATTGGCCGAGGAAATTGATGGTGAGGTATTATTGGAAGCCATTGGATTGGCCTCCCTGGCCAACTCAGTGGTCCGACTGGCAGTATTATTAGAATAATGGATGGAATATTATTGATTTAGTTGCGAATATTTAAGTTATGACAGAATCAGTTCTTGAAGTTGAATGGGCGGATCCAATACTTCCGCTGGTTAAAGACTCAAATTGGAAGACCGAGGTTAAGAAGCAATTGGGGTATGTACCTGATGTATTGATTCGTGTTTCGGGAAATTTTTGGCTGAGGGAAATTCTTTTAAATACATTATTAATAAAGGTAAGGGAATTTCCAACTCATTTAAGTGATATAGGAGGCTTGGTGGTTTCCCAGGAGAATGCCTGTCGTTATTGCTATGGCATAACCCGTGCACAAATGAAATTATTTGGTTATTCCGATAAGACGATCCAAAGTATAGAACAGGATATGCTTTTGGCCGAACTGGAACCCAAAGACCGGGCCTTTATCAGATTTTGTCGAAATTTGGCACGATCCAATCCGAGACCATCAAAAGCTGAACAAGACCAATTGCTGAAATATGGCTTTTCTCCACTAGCAGTAGCTGAAATGTCTATTTACATAGTCAAATACTGTCTTAGTAACCGGATGGCGACTTTTATCAGCAGTCCTCCTATGTATGAATTCGAGCGTTTGCCAAATAGCCTTTTGGGGCGATTATTACGCCCGTTGATTGCCAGAAAAATCCGCCCCAGGGGGTGGTCTGGCAAAAAACCAATAAATGAATATCGAGGGCCATTTTCCAATGTGATTAGGGCACTTGATGGCATTCCGGCAGCAGTGATTTTTCAGAAGGGACTGGAAGGCGCATTCTCCTCCAGGGTACTTTCAACTGAGCTCAAAGTGCTGATGTTTGCGGTGGTGGCCCGTTCATTGAGTTGTGAATTTTGTCATGGGGCTACTTATAGTATGGCAATGGACATGGGGTTTACAGAGCGGGAGTTTGAGGATGCTTTATCAACCTTAACTTCGCCGAGGTTAAATGAGCAGGAGCAAATGATTCTGACCTGGACCAGGGAAACCATTCACTACCAAACCGGCCCCATTCAAAAACGAATGAGGGAATTAGCCCAAGAGGTTGATGATGATGTTATTCTATTAGAAGCAATTGGAGTGGCTGCTCTGGCCAACTCCATGGTTAGATTGGCGGTATTGTTAGAATAATGGGAATCACTTTATACTATCTAATAACTCTTTCGGTGATCTCCATGGTTCTGACGCTGTTGTTGATTAAACAAAGAGTTAAACAGCGCAAACTGAAGAAGCTCCTATTACACACCAATGATAGACTGGAGCAGCTACAGGTACATTTTGGCCGCTTCGCCCCTCAAGACGTGATCGAACATCTTACCGGAGCAGATGGTGAGTATGCCCCCGATATGAGATCGGTCACCGTGTTGTTTGCAGATATTAAGGGCTTTACCAAAATGTGTGACAAAATGGATCCTCCAGCAGTTGTATCTATTCTTAACGGTTATTTTCAAAGCATGAGCGAAGCGTTGTCTGCACATCATGGCGAAGTAACCGAAATGATGGGAGATGGTCTATTGGCACTATTTGGGGCATTGAATACCAATCCTTGGCAAGTTCAGGATGCAGTAATGGGCGCATTGGCCATGCGCAAATCACTGGAGGCATATAATGAAAAACTGCGATCAGAATCCTTGCCAGAGTTGTCTTTTGGCATTGGTATTCACCAGGGAGAGGTATTGGCAGGTATAATGGGTAATTTTGAGCTCAGTAAGTTTGGAGTAGTGGGCGATACCATCAACGTGGCATCAAGAGTAGAGGCCCTCACCAGGGTACATGAAGTTGATCTGCTGATTACCGAAGAAGTACGTGAAGAACTCGATGATCGATTTATGTTGCGACGAATGCCTGCCATGCAGGTTAAGGGGAAAGAGAAACCCATTGTCACCTATTTGGTGGAAGGGTTGAATACCCAGTGATAGACCCGGTCGGGTTTAGATCATTTCCTTAAATATCTCCAGTTGCTCGGCCATGGCCGCCACGTAGTCTTGTTGTTCAGTACGACATTCAAGCAATATCCAACCACTATAATTAGCTTCAACCAATAGATCCATCAATTGCTGATAGGGATATTTCCCCACATTGAGCTCTCGGATGTGCACGGTGTTCCCAAAATAGTCTTTGACCAGATTGAAATTGTAATCCAGTCCCGGCTCGTTTAAGTCAGCATCATTGCAGTTCCAACAAACACGGACATTAGGGTGATCAGCTACTTCCATCATTGCCTTGATATGGGGTAGTTGATTGGTTTCTTTTCCGTGCACCTCCAGACGAATTTCCTGACCGTAGTCTGCCGCAAATTCACCTACTTCCCTAAGAGATTTCCCAATCTGTTCAAGGGTTTGATCACGAGGAATGGCTTCATGAAACCCATTTGGTTTTACCTTCACTCCGCTTCCCCCTACCTCGTTGCTAAGGATTATAAATTCTTTGGTGCCTTCAATTGATTTTCTAAGTGCATCGGCATCAGGATAGTCATATTGTTGATTGGTGCCCAATCCTACTAATTTAATACCACTCTCTTCAAATTGGTTTTTCACTTCCAATCGTCGCTGGGTGGAAATGTCCGGCATGACTCCATGGGCATGTTCTACTCTAAGCTCTACACCTTCCAAACCACTTTTTTGACAGCTGGAAATCAAGGTTGGAATGTCCATGTCTTTCCCCCATAAATAGGTTACCAACCCCATCCTCATCCCAGGATTTGCATACCCTGTGATACCGGAGAAATTAGGCAATATTGGCAGCCCCAAAGCGGTTACTCCCAAAGCTGTGCTTTTAACAAATTTTCTTCGTTTCATAATTTAAACATCTGACTCAGGTTATTTTATAATCAGACTTTTTCAGGCACCACATAGGGTTCCCTATACGCCCTGGTTAGCATATCATTGGCCCCCTGATGATTGCTGAACTTCTCAGTAAGCGGGTTGAATTCCAGAGATTCTCCACCCAATCTATAGGAAATATTGGCTAAATGAGGCAGGGCAGAGGACAAGAATCCTTCATATATATCACAATTAAGATCTGCTGGATTGCCTGATCGAACTGCTTTAAGAAAGTTTGCATAATGACCGCCACTTGCCGGTGCAGCCAGATACCCTGAGGCCTCTTCAACCTTCGGTTGATCTGAGCTAGGCCCTGGTTCTCCGGTTCTGCCCATAAAAGTGCGCCAGGTGCTACCGTTGATCTCCATCCATCCATCTGTGCCATAAAAAATATTGCCGATTTTTACCTCAACATTGGCCTCAGCATTAGTGTACAATCCTCTTACTTCAAACTGTAGAATTTTGCCGTCTGCGTATTCAAAAACGGCAGTTTGGGTGTTGGCCGTCTCCTGACTGCAATCAGTAAACTTAAAGTATCCTCCGGATGATTGCACCTTGACAGGATGTTCGTCTTTTTTCATTCCCCACCTTGCAATGTCAAATTGGTGCGGCCCCTGGTTTCCTATATCTCCGTTACCGGTATCCCAGTGCCAGTGCCAGTTATAATGAAACCTCTTTTCATTATAGGGCCTCCACTTAGCTGGTCCCAGCCACATATCGTAGTGTACCCCTTCAGGGGGTTCGGTATTTTCGGTTCGCCCGAAAGAATCTCTGGCCTTGTAGCACAGACCTTTGGCCATATACACGTTGCCTATTACTCCATCATGAAGCGCCTTCATAGCTTGTTTAACAGGTGTGCTGGAACGGTTTTGAGTGCCAACTTGTACTATGCGCTGGTATTTTTTGGCTGCTTCTATCATCTGTCTGCCTTCCCAAACATTGTGACAACACGGTTTTTCAACGTAAACATCTTTACCAGCCTGTACTGCCCAGATGGTGGCTAGTGCATGCCAATGATTTGGAGTTGCAATGGTGACAGCATCTATATCCTGGTCCTCAAACACCTTGCGCATGTCCCATTCAGTCGCTGGTTTCTCATCTTGGATCTGAGTGACCGCTTGTACTCTTTCATCAAAAAGATTTTCATCTACATCGCAAATGGTTTTTACAAATATCTTATCGGTTTTGGACATGGCAGCCCATTCTTTCAGATGATCAAATCCTTTGCCGCGAACACCGATCACCGCCATATTGATGCGATCGCTGGCGCCGGAAATTGCGCTATAGCTTTTAGCACTCATGGCCATAGCAGATGACCCAACAAGAGCAATCCCTGTGGTTCCCAAGGCAGTCTTTTTTATAAAGGCTCGTCTATTGTTTTTCATGGTTTTATATTTATATACTTGCTTACATCAATGTTAAGGATATTGGCCATGGTTTCATAGTAAATTACTTTACGAGATTCTTCCGAGACTTCACATGCATCCAGCATTTTGTTGAATCGCATGATATTCTCTTCCAAATATTCCGGGGCCTGGTCACTTCCAAATACGATCTTTTCAAAGGCCGGTCGGGCGTCAGCTGGCATATGGGCTTTACCCAAGTAAGGAGTCCACCATAAAAATTGCTTCCAAAACCCTGGGTCATTATCTTTTTTTAGGAGAGAAGACCCGGTTAAATCAAAGTATACATTTTTATTTCTCCTGGCTACTTCCCCTGCCTCATTATACCATGGGTTTCCAAAATGGGCCGCATGGATCATTAAATTCGGAAACTTATAGGATATAGTACCGAGGTATCCGGGCCTCAATCTTGATAGAAAACCCGGACCCCTGATGCCCGTGTGCGGAAGTACAGGTATACCCAACTTTTCAGCCAGTTCCCAGATCGGATCATACGAGGGGTCGTCATAGTTTTTATCAAGATGAGTGATTAACTCGCCAATTCCTTTGCACCCCCTGCTATAGGCATTTTGAATATCTTCCAGTACAGTAGGGGAGTCCATCTCCAGTTGAATATAGGGTATGACCCTGTCAGGGTTGGCTTCAGCAAATTCAAGGCCCCTGTCAAGATCTTCCAGGTTGACCATGATGCATGCCATAGCATTCCATTTAGAGTAAACTTCTACAAAAGAGTTTTCCCATTCATCATTTGGTTGGTAGTGTACATGGGAATCAATAAAAAATCCAGGAGTGGACAGGTTTGATGGGGTAGACTGATTCTCAGTTGCATCGTTGGACGCCGGAGTGGTCATGCATGCTGTTAGTATTACCAAAAAACCAAGCGATAATGTATTTACACTTTTTGACATGGTTATTGTTTTGGAGGGTTGTATTTAAAATTTACCAGCCCCAGGTTAAAGGGAAATCCACTAAATCATTAATCCTCACCTGTTGGTTGGTTTCGATGGATTGTACAGCAGCAATTCCGATCAGGCTTGACATCAATCCTGCCCTGGATCCGGCCACTTGATTGAGGGTATCGGGTTGATTAGGCAAAAACAATTTGTCCCTGAGTTTCTTGTCAGCTCCTCCATGCTCACCAGTACTTTGTGGTATTGACCAGGCTTTGGTGTCTTTAAAGCTCTTGGTAATCCTGAAATCAGCAGCAACACCCACTTCCCAGGGTTGGCGATGGTAATTTCTTACCTCCAACCTGCCTTGTTCACAATTAAAAGCAATCATCTGCCCCTCATAAGGCATAAAGGCATTGAGGCTATAGCTCAAAATGACTTCATTGGCGTACTTCACTTCCACGGTCATACTGTCGTAGGTATCGATATCATTATCCCATACGCATCCATCCCTCAAATAGCCATCTTCTTTTTCTCCCACTAAGTAAAAGTCTTTGCTTCCGTATTCGTTGATATCCCAGTAGAAATCGCATTGATCCTTGAATTGACAAGTTCTGCAATTACGAGCCCGGAAGGAGTGGTTTTTCCCATAAAAGGCCACTTTACCAAAAGCATTAACCACCTCTGGTTCAGAGTCAAGCCACCAGTTCATTTGATCGAAATGATGAGAAGCCTTGTGGACTAAAAGACTACCGGAATACCGTTTTTTGCCGTGCCAACGCCTGAAATAAGAAGCACCGTGGTCTACATCCAGATATTCCTGGTATTCTGCAGAAATAACCCTTCCTAACTCTCCCGAAGAAATGATCCGTTTGATTTCCTCAGTACTGCTGCCAAAACGCGCATTGAAAGTGGTAGTTATTTTTTTGCCGGTTCGCTTCTCCATATCTACGATTTCCTGACCCTGTTGTGCCTCCGTAACCAGTGGTTTTTCGCTTAGCACGTTGCATCCCAACCCCATGGCTTTGGCGGCGTAGGTTGCATGGAAACAATCAGTGGTGGTGATGATCACGGTATCGGGTTGGGTTTGGCTGATCATCTTTTCGAACTGAGAGGAATGATACATAGGCGCTTTAGTGCCGATGACTTCCTTAGCATGTGCTAATCTTGATATATTGATATCACAAAGACCCACTAGTTCCAAATGATCACCATACTCCTGGACTATTGGCTTACCCCAGGCTAAAGTGCCTCTGACCCCAGTTCCTACCAGCGCATATTTCCTTTTTTGAGGCTCTCCCATTTTAATAGTCACTGCCGGGCTAACCAAAGGCGTTAGCAAAGGAGCGACAGCTACTTTTGAGGTTTTTTCGATGAATTTTCTCCTGTCAATTATTTTGATTGACTTTTTCATGTCACAATATGGTTACCATTTGAATATTGTGCAACCAAGTGTTAATCAAACTATACATCTATAAGCATGGAACAGCTATTGACCCATTATATATTGACCCCAGAATCTCATATCACCATCTAATTTTGCGAAACTCCCAATCCGGATCAATTTTTTTCATTTCAGCAGTATCATCTCTTCGTAGAATATTACAGTTTTTATAGTTATCACTTAGTTGATTTAATGCCTCAGGGTCCAATTCTATTCCAAGACCAGGTTCAGTTGGAACCTTTACTCTTCCCTCATCAAACTCAATCCTCCCACCTGCAATTACTTCTTCGCTCTGCCAGGGGTAATGGGTGTCAAGGTCATAGCTGAGATTCGGAATCGCAGCGGCCATGTGAACCATAGCCATCAATGAGATTCCCAAATGGCTATTTGAATGCATTGAAAGGCCTTTCCCAAAAGTTTGACAAAGCTTGCCTAAATTGACAGAATCCCGAAGACCTCCCCAAAAGTGGTGATCGCTTAATATTACATCTTCTGAACCCAGCAGTATACTGGAAGGGATGCTCTCAAAGGAAGTAGTGCACATGTTGGTGGCTAATGGTATATTTAGAGCCGCTCTAACTTGAGCCATTCCTTTCTGGCCCCTTGTTGGATCCTCCAGGTATTCGAGTACCCCTTCAAACCGCTTGCCGTATTGAATCGAAGTTTCGATGGACCAAACACCATTGGGATCAAATCGAAGTGGAACATCAGTTCCAAAGTGTTTCCGAAGCTCCAATATGCACTTCAATTCTTGCTCAGGGGGAAAGACTCCACCCTTAAGTTTTATTGATTTAAAACCGTAATTTTTTATCATACTCGTTGCTTGGGATACGATTTCTTCTGGGTTCAGTGCAGCAGCCTGTCTGTAGGCGTCCCATCCTATAGCTTTTGGGTCAATATCAAAACCCAGCAGACCACCGGCTCCCTCAAACTTGTAGAAAAGATAAGCGGCAAAGGGAACGCTACTACGGCACCGGCCACCTAATAGATCCACTACCGGTCTTCCGCAAATCTTACCCTGAATATCAAGACAAGCTACCTCAATGGCACTGTAAACATGCACTAGTTTCCGGTTGTCCCAAGGGTTGTCACCTCTATTATCTACTTCCAGATCACCAAACCGATCAAAAATATCGATCTTTATTTTGTTAAGCTGAAATGGGTCAGCACCTACTATTGAGGGAGTTGTCTTTTCCAGTAAGCCATTGATTTCGAGATCCCCTGGAATTTCGCTGATTCCGCAGATATTGTCTTCGGTGATGATTTGTATTACTGTACGTAGTGCATATGGAGCGTGCACTCCTACAGAATTAAGAAGAGGTGGATCAATTATGGCGATGGGGGTAATTTTCAATTCGCGGATGCGTGGTCCAGTCATTATCTACTTTTTAGTTCACTAGGTTTCACTTGCTACCGCCTGAATTAGCGCTTTGTTATATCCATAGGCAAACGCATGTGCCTGAAGACTGCTGGCAGGATCCTCATGTCGGGGCACATGATCAGGCATGATCATACCATCATAATCAACATCTCGTAAGGTCCGGATCACTTCAACAAAATCCATGTCGCCATTGTCTGGGTATACTTCCTGAAAATTGTTCCAGCCCCCTTTTATATTTCTCAAATGAATATTGAAAATTTGTTTACGTTCTCCAACCCACTTAATAATAGGAATGATTTCTGTTTTAGGATCTTTTAAACCCTCCGCTGTGGATCCGAGACAAAGATTAAATCCATGAGATTTGCTATCATAAAGAGTGGCAAATCGCTTTATTCCTTCAAATACTTCTGGACTGTTCCATCTGGTGATGCCCCGGTATCCCACAGGGGCTGGTGGGTCCGCGATATGATTCCCTAATTTGACATTAAATTCCTCCGCTGCGGGGAGTATTCTATCAAGTAGATAGGTAATTCTCTCGTATATCTGGTCAATTGATACTTTACCGGCTATTTCATGAATTTCTTTTTGTTGAGAGGATTCTGCATAGTTCCAGGTGCTGTAGGAAGAGTTTCCACGGGTTGGGTCGAGGGTCCTGCCCGTCCGGAGAATAGGGAGGATAGTTGTATTGTAGAGTAGCAGACCGACGCCACTTTTGCTGGCAACCTGGATCATCTGTTGGATCAGTTCGATCTCCCGGTCACGTTCCGGGCTTTTACCCAGCATGATGTTAGGGGTTCCAACTCTTTCAATTCCTGCAGAACTTAGTGGTAAATGATAGGCATCCAAACTAATGCCGTATTTTTCGCAAGCTTCTTTCTTAGCCAATGAATCTTCCAGGTCCCAGCCAACACCCTCAATAAACTTGGGAGCGCCACCGTCCATATTGAAAACACCGTGCCTTGCAAGGTACTCCAGGTTGTCTTTACCAGTGCCTCCATGTTGGCAACCTACTTTCATTAAAACCTTCTTTTTGGGTTCAGAAGGTGCTTGCTCGGCAATAACTGCCTCTGACTTTGAACATCCGGCAAGGTTGGAAGTTCCCCCTAAAGCCAGTGCCCACAGAGAACCTCTGCTTACTATTTTCAACAGATTTCGTCTCTTAATTTTATGCAAGTTCATTGTTATAACATTTATGGTTATTGCTCTATACTAACGGAAATAGTTTTGCGGCTAATATAGTGACTACAAGTCCAAGATTTTTTACCTGTCTTGTATAGGACCAACATAATTAAAGCGGCAGCAGCTCCCAAACCAAAGCTAGTGCTGAAGAGCTAATCCTCCATTTGGAAAAGCCGTGCTGATTAAGTTAAGTCAAGATATGAAGATCTAAACTTCGTACAAATTATTCCTCGCCTGATCTTAGCTCATCTCCAAATGAAATAAGAAATGTGGCACAGATTGCTAATACCATACCTGCAATTACCACACTATTAGGGACGTGACCATAAATTATTAGGGAAATTAATACTGTTAATAAGGGAGCTGCCGAATTGGTAAGAGGGCTCACTACGATTGCTTTACCATATCGGAATGCGTACACCAAAGTAAGTGCTCCAAATGCGTTGAGTAATTGTATGCCCGCTGCCAGATACATTCCATTAAGGCCGTAGTTAATGGGGAGTGAAAAGTCCGTCATTAGTAGCGCCAGAGGGATTAATATCAAACCGGTAATGGTCATGTAGAAGAATATTTCCTCGGCTTTCATAGTTTGGTTGGCAATTTTCATAAAGAAGGCTTGGATGCCCCATGCCACAAATACAATCATGGCAAATATCAGCCACAGCCCTCCACCTCCGACACCGGACTCAGGGGAAACATACGACAGCAACGGAATTGATAACATGGCTATAGCTATACCGGTCCAAACGATTTTATTGGTTCTTTCTTTCAGGAATAGATAAGACAATAAAATAGTGATTACTGGTGAAAGTGATATTATGGGAAAGATCAGGTAAGCCGGACCTATAGTAAGTGCGTTTGTGAACAAAATCAGTTGCCCTCCGGCGCCAGTGAACCCGATTAAACAACCGTAGAAAATAGACTGTTTGGTAAAGTTAATTTTCCAATCAATCCGTTTAAGACTGACCACCGCAGGTATGATCATGACTATTGCCCATACTGAATATCCCAGGGTGGCAGTAAATCCATTTTTTTCAGGGATCTCAATAAAGGCCCCCCAAACTCCCCAAAATAAAGTGGTGATACCGGCGAAAATCAACCAATTTCTGTTAGATGTTTGCATCTTGATTTTTTATGCTTTTTGTTCTGTTTCGTAGACCATTTCCATTTTGCCGGTAACAAGTTTTGTAACTGCTTCAGTGGCGGTTGGAAATACTTTTCTTAAATCAATTTCAAGATTGTCTGCCAGGGTATTTTGCAAAGTCTTCATGAAAATGTTCTTGATCTCAGTAGCAAGATTTACCTTACAGATTCCCAAAGAAATGCTCTTTCTGACATCCGGTACGGGTACTCCTGAACCGCCATGCAGGACCAGGGCAGCGTTTGTTACCTGATGTATCTCAGCCAATCTTTCAAAATCCAGTTTAGGCTGCTCCTTATAAAATCCATGAGCAGTGCCGATTGCTACCGCCAGGGCGTTGACTCCGGTTTTTTCGACAAAACTACAGGCATCTTCAGGCTTGGTGTACTCCATCTTTTCAGTTGATTGCCCCAACTTGGCAACGTATCCCAGTTCTGCCTCAACATTTACTTCATAGGCCTTGGCCAGTTCCACCACTCGGTGTGTTAATTCGACATTTTTATCAATTGGCAGCTCACTGCCGTCAATCATTACTGAATCAAACCCAACTTTTAGACATTTTTCAACTAGATCTATTGACCCGCCATGGTCCAGATGTATCCAACCTTCGACCTGGTAAAAAGATAATGCTGACCTCCCCAGTGCTACTGCATTTTGCAGACCCATATAATTAATACTGCTTTCAGTTAGCTGCAGTATCAAGGGGCAGCCATAGTTCTTGGCAGCAACAAGTACTCCTTTCAGGGTCTCAAAATTGTAAAAGTTAGTTGCAAGCAGAGCTTGCTGATTTTTTCTTAATTCTGAGAACTTTTCTTGTAGTTTCATATGCTCGTTTCAGAGAGCCAAATCCACATTGAATTTTTCAAGGGCGGTCTTTTGGATTTTAGTTTGATCAGTGAAAGCCCCGGTCCCTCCAATTCCGGTAGTGTTTACAGCTCCCATCAGGTTGGCGAATTCCTGACACTCACTCAATGGCCGGCCTCGATTGTACTTAAAAATAAAGCCGGCATTGAAGCTGTCGCCGGCACCAATAGCATCAATTACCTGTTCATTGATAAACGGGTTGCCTAGGATCTTTTGGTTCTCTGAGAACAGCAAGGAACCATCGTCGCCACATTTTACTACCAGTATTTTGCACAAATCAACAAATTTCTCCGCAGCGCATGTTACATCATCGATTCCTGTCATGGAGATTATTTCACCGGCATTAGGTAGAAAAATATCCACGAATGGCAAGATAGACTTCATGTCCAGGTCCCATTTTTCTAGCGGGTCCCATTGGGTATCTAATGATGTGGTCAATCCCAGGTCTTTGGCTCTTTTAAAAAGTATGGCCAAGTCGTTTTTAATTCCTGGTTGAAGAAAAGGAGAGGAAAAATGAAGATGTCTTGACCGCTCCAAAGCCTGGTTGCTAATATCTTTAATGGTTAACTGCTCCATAGCTCCAGGATAAGTAATCATATAACGATCCTGTTGATAGTTCAAAGCAATAGATGCACCGGTCTTGAATTCAGAGGTTTGCAGTATGAAGTCAGTATTCACCCCTTTTCCCTTTAATGAGTTTATTACCGTATCAGCAAATGCGTCTTTCCCTATTTTACCAAGAAAGGCCACAGACGCCCCCATAGATGATATATTACTGGCAAAAATAGCTGTAGAACTTCCAAGTATAACATCAAGTGACTGGGCAATGATCTCCTTGCCTAATTTGGGCGGTTGCTTGATGTCATTTAGAATAAGGTCAACATTAAGTTCACCGACAGCAAGTATGTCAAATTTTTCAGCCATAGTCTATGGTTGGTTTATTAACTCTAACCTGAGGAAGTAACTGGTCTATATCTTTTTTGTACAACATTCCCAATTCCTTCCTTAAGCAATTCGCTGCACCAAAGGCTACTGCTAATTTTACTATTTCCCATTTTTCATAACCTTTGCTTAGAGCAATTGCAACACCTGCCATTAAACAGTCGCCGCTTCCTACGGTGCTCAGCACATGATCTATTTTAACATTAGCGTGCAAGATGTCATCCTTGGTTCCTAAACATAGGCCTTTTGCACCTTGCGTTATCATCTGCAGGTTTGTCCGTGCACTTAACCGCTCCACAATCAACCCGATATCGGAAGTGCCGGTGATTTGTTGGCTTTCATGCTCATTCAAGTGGATGCCCATGGGTTTAGCGTCCAAAGCCTGATTTAATGCCTCTCCAGTGGTGTCAATCAGACAATCTACGCCCTTTACATGTGCTCTTTTGATTAAATTTTTGTAGAAGTCAACCGGACATTCGGGGGGCAATGAGCCGCTCAGGACCACAATAGACGTATCTCTTAGTTTAGCTTCGAAAGCTTCATAACTTTCATCTAAATGTTCCTGTTCAATGGCTGGTCCTGTACCCAGGAGCTCAGTTTCATTGAAAGGCCCTTGCTGTTTCAAAGTGATGCAAAACCGGTTCCATTGCTCTAGATACGGCCCAATACATTCAATGCCATGCGAAGTACATTGTTGCATGATCCAGGTGCCGGTTGGACCTCCCCAAAATCCCATCAGGCTAACTCGTTCCCCGTATTCAGCTACTGCCAGTGCTACATGTACTCCCTTACCTCCCGGATAGTGTTTCTCAGATTGGGCTCTATTAACTGCAGATGGTTTGAAGGTGCCGATCTCCATGAGCGTGTCGACCGAAGGGTTAGGACATACCACCAATATCATTTTAGTCCTCATTAACGACTCCTTCGAGGGAGTAGATCTTGACCCCTTGTACTACTCTGTGAATAGCTCCGTTGATTGATGGTTTATCCGGCCCAAGTCCGTAGTTGAGGGATTTGTGGAAACTTAAAATTTGAATGGGTAAAATATATGCAACTGCTAGTAACTCTTCCAGGATACTATCCCCTCCTGTAAACACCATCTCAGTATCAACATTAATGCTAGTCTCCAAAGGACCGGGAGAAACCGCAATACTCCACATGGGCTGAGAATCTTCTTGAATGGATTTGATTAAATCAATTTCGTATTGGTTTACATATGGATTGTTTGATAAGAAATACACCATTAGTGTATTTTCGTTGACAATTGCCTTAGGTCCATGTCTAAAACCCAAATAACTTTCCATAGTGCCTGCCACCCGGCCCCCGGTTAGTTCTAACATTTTCAAGTGTGCCTCACAAGCAGTCCCAAAAAATGGTCCGGATCCCAGAAAGACCGCACGATCGAAAGGTTTGTTGGAAATATCCACCAATGCCTTATTGTACCGAGAAATTACTTTGGTGCCATAACTTGCCAATACATTTATCTGTGCTTCAAGAGCAGTAATGTTATTA
>CAZAWQ010000144.1:0-5940 GCA_964488585.1 uncultured Roseivirgaceae bacterium | reverse complement strand
CTTTTTATCGTTTTAACCTATTAGCCCCACCGCTCTGCTAGCTTCGATCCGGTAAACGCTACCTACTTTCATTTTCTTTATACTGATCAAACCGTGATTTCACCTCCCTTTTCGGGAAAAAATTATTATCTGCCTCTGTATCGGCAGTTTCACGGTGCGGGTCCAGAACAATATTCACCACTTCTTTATTCTTAACAAACACTTTAGTGACTACGTTTTCGTTCATTCTCCATATCTCTGCGGGTATTATTTCAACCTCCTTTGTTCCATCCTTATAGGTGAACTCGATGATAATTGGGCTTACCAATCCACCTTTATTGCTAAAAGTTATTTGGTAAAAGTTCTGGTCCGAATGGTTTTGCAGGATAGCTTCATCATCAACACGAGCTCGGAACTCCCCATAAAAACGCTCATCCGTTGGGAGTACAGTAAGTTCCGTGAAACCGCCCTCAAAGTCATTGGCTTTCCCCGATTGTTGGTTTTCACCACTGCCGCCAGCTTTTTGTTTTTTGTTACTCAGCCGTCTTTCTACAGTTTTTTCAGATTGCTTAATTCGGTACCATTTCACTTCATCAATACCCATATCTACATGATCGGTACCGTAAAACCAGCCACGCCAAAACCAATCCAGATCTATGGCTGAAGCATCTTCCATGGTTCTAAAAAAATCGGCAGGTGTGGGATGTTTAAATGCCCATCGTCTGGCATACTCCTTGAAGGCATAATCGAACAGCTCGGGACCCATTATGGTTTCTCTTAAAATTGTAAGCGCTGCTGCAGGCTTGCCGTAAGCATTATTGCCAAATTGCAGAATTTGCTCGGAGTTGGTCATAATGGGACGAATATAGCTTTTATCACCCTTCATATAAGGTACCATACTGGAAGCCGGACCTCTTTTGGAGGGGTAATTCTTATATTGTTCAACCTCTGTTCTATATTGCAGAAATGAATTCAACCCTTCATCCAACCAGGTCCATTGCCGCTCATCAGAGTTTATGATCATTGGAAAAAAATTATGTCCTACCTCGTGTATTATTACACTGATCATACCGTGCTTTACTGCATCGGAATAAGCTCCGTTTTTATCGGGCCTCCCGAAATTAAAGCAAATCATGGGATACTCCATCCCAATGCTGGCGGCATGTACAGAGATAGCCACCGGGTAGGGGTAATCAATAGTGTACTTGGAGTAGGTTCTTAGGGTATTCACAACAGCTGCAGTACTGTATTTTTCCCACAAAGGGTTTCCTTCTTTAGGGTAAAAAGACATGGCCAGCGGCTTTCTATCTTTTATCTCAACTCCCTGGGCATCCCAGATAAATTTGCGGCTGGTGGCAAATGCAAAATCACGAACATTTTCAGCACTAAATTCCCAGGTACTGGTTTTGTCTTTAACCGGGGCTTTTTCCTTAGCTATTGCAGTCGAGTCAGAAACTATGATGACCGGCTTGTCTGCATCTTTGGCTAGTTGTAGTCGACTATATTCTTCTTTTGAAAGTACTTCCCTGGAGTTATTTAAAGTACCGGTGGCCGCCACAATATGATCGGCAGGGACCGTAATTGCTACATCATAATCACCAAATGGCAGCGCGAACTCTCCTCGTCCCAGGAATTGTTTGTTTTGCCAACCATTTACGTCATCATAGACTGCCATTCTGGGAAACCACTGGGCGATGGTATATACATAATTTCCATCCTCCGGAAAGAACTCATAACCGGAACGGCCTCCGACCAGCATACGGTCATTGATATTGTACTTCCAATCAATATTAAAGTTGTAACTATCACCGGTATTAAGTGTTTTAGGTATTTCAACTCGCATCATAGTCTTGTTAATAGTAAATGCAAGTGCGTTACCTTCGGTGTCTGTAACCTTCTCTATTTTATATCCACCGTCATACTTAAAATCCTGGGCAATTGCTTGTAAGGATTTTGCGGACAAACTATCTCGAATACGGTTGGTTTTGGTTTTATACTTGTCGGAGTCTTTCGCCCGCATGTTTTGATCAAGCTGTATCCACAAATAACCCAGTGGATCTGGTGAGTTATTGGTATAAGTAATGGTCTCAGAGCCGGTGATGGTTTGATTTATATCATCCAGGGTAACGGAAATGTTATAATCCGCCTGTTGTTGCCAATATTCATGTCCGGGACTTCCAGAGGCGCTGCGATATGAGTTGGGTGTAGGAAGCATTGTTCCTAGCTGTTCAAATTTTTGTTGATATTCCTGAGCCCATGAAATGCTTACCATAGGCATTAGTAGTACCACCAGTTTTATATATTTTTTCATATTGCTAATTCCAGTAATTTGATTGAACAATAAGCATAAAAGCGATGCCAGCAATTGCAGAAGACACTACTAATTTCCAATCCCGCTGTTTAACTCCCAAAATGGTTATCAAAATAAATGAAATCAGTACGAAGATGCCAACAATTATTATTTGACCTACCTCTAAACCTAGATTAAAGGCAAATAATTGTTTTAGAATAGAGGTATCCCTTCCCAATAATGCTTTGAGGTAATTGGAAAATCCCATACCATGTATAAACCCGAAGAGTAGAGCAAGCAGATAATTATTGTTAAGATAAGCAGCGTTTCTGGTGGACCGGGATCTAAAAATGTTAGATAAAGCGGTAACAAAAATAGTTGCTGGGATTAACACTTCAATCAGGTCCGAGTCAATATTAATAACGCGAAATGTAGCCAAGGCCAACGTAACTGAATGTCCAACTGTAAATGCTGTTACCAATACTAAAATCTTCTTCCAATCTCCTGCCACATATATCGCACATAAAGCCAGAATAAACAATATATGGTCATACCCCTGTATATCCAAGATATGTTCCACTCCTAACTTTAAATACATATAAAATTCGTTCATTCCGATTAGTCTCTTTTAATTGGTGTAAAACTTGAACCAATTTGCAATATTAATTCATAATTTTGAATTCCAGACATTCCACAATCAATGATTCAAGCAAAGCTTCTACTGGTATTTGAATGCGCCTTGTGGTGTTTGCATCCTTTTCACTTGAGTATTTGTGAAATTGAATATGACGATGATAGTAAATCTTTGCAGATTACCAGTAGACTGTTTCAGGACGACCTGGAAATAGCATTAAATCAAATAAGTGGTTCGGAAAATTATTTTAAGGAGATCAGTGAATCGGTGATAAGAGAAGACCTTACTGATTTCTTTAAGCAGCACCTCCAGGTATCCATAGATGACAGCTTCAGGCCAATTCAGTTCGTTGGATTTGAAATTGAAGATAACGTTGTTTGGTGTTATTTGGAGATTAGTAAAGTAAAATCCATTAGAGAAATCTCCATAAAGTATTCTCCCTTAATCGACACCTTTGATAATCAAATTAATTTGGCCCATATTAGGTATCAGGGAAAAGTAAAAAGCTTAAAATTTCAGCGTAACCAACTTACAGGAACGGCAATATTTACCAATTGATTAATAACTCTTTTCAGCGAGTGTTCTTTCGGTAAGTTTGAAACTGAAAATCCGATCTGCTCCTTTTCTGTTAGAAGAAAAGTATCCATTAGTATTGTTTGGGAGCCAAATAATGCCAAAATCATCTCCAGGTGAATTAATAGGAAATCCCAAATTTTCAGGTTGATCGTGGTTGCTGGTGCGCACTTTAAAAATATCAAGTCCTCCTAGACCTCCAAGTCCGTTAGAGGCAAAGTAAAGCATACCCAGTTCATCCAAAGATGGGAACAATTCATTCCCTGCAGTGTTGACACTTGGTCCGGCGTTTACTGGTTCCTGCCACGCTCCATTTTTGTAATCTGTGCGGTAAATATCCGTACCACCATAACCTCCAGGCATATTAGAAGCAAAATAGATAGTGGTTCCGTCCTTGTTGATCGCTGGATGCCCAATAGAGTAGTTTTCATGATGAAATAATTTCTTAGGACTGGTCCAATTTCCAGAGGGTTTTCGTTCGGCAGTCATTATCTGAAGATACCTGGTGTCCTCATCCCCTTTGTTGAACGCGTTCCTAGTAAAAATAACCTTGTTGCCCTGTTCAAAGAACGTCGCAGGACCTTCATGAAACACAGAATTTAATTTGTCATCCAGATATTTGGGGTATCCGGGTTTACCATCGGTTAACGGTACGTAGTACAAATCAAAATAAGGTCCTTCAATCCAAGTAGTTATCTTTTTAACAAGGCTACCTGTAGTTCCCTCTCCCACAAAAACCAATCCTTCATCGAACAATGCCGGGCTGAATACGGCCCCTTGAAGCTCGATTGATAGCTGTTCCACTTCGAATCTATCGTCAAAAAGCAGTTGCGGGTTATCCAGGCTTTCCAGTGCGGCAATTGCACGCTGATCCTTTGGTCGAACCTTTAAATATTCTAAGTACCAATATTTTGCCAGCTGGTACTTTTTAATAGCACATAATACGGAGGCGTAATAATACAAGTGCGCAATGGATGATCTATCATGCTTCAAAACTTGACCGTACCAATAAGCAGCGTTGTGGGGTTCCCGTAATAGGCGGTAACAGTCTGCTAATCGTAATTTAACTTCTTGATCATCGGGCTGTTCCTTGAAGATCTTTTGATAAAGTTTTGCTGCATGAGAATAGGCCTGCCTTTCAAAATACAGCTCTGCATGACTTCTGATACTACTCTCTGATCGTAAGGCTATATACCGACTAATTTGACCATTTAACGATCCGTGCATTAAAACCATTAATAAAGCCCCTATTGTAATAACCCTTCTCATACCTTAGAATTGTGCTAAGGTACAATTTACCTATTGACAGGCGGACAACTAAGACAATTATTGATGGTTCATTACATTGGTAATGATCATTTCAAGATAATTTATTCGCAAGGTGTCACTAAGGACTAGGAAGAAGTAAACTAGTATTTGACGATTAAGAATTCTGTACGGCGATTGAATTGGTGTTGGGCCTCAGTACAAAGCACGTCGTTTCCACAATCATTTACCAATTGTCGCTCTCCGAAGTGATATCGGGTTAAGCGATCAATTGATATCCCATTTTCAACCAGGTAATTTGTAGTAGATTTTACTCTTCTTAATGAAAGTGCATCGTTGTATTTATTAGAGGCCCTGCTATCGGCATGGGAGTCCATAGCCAGGGTCATGTATGGATATTTCTTCAATAGACTCCCCAAGCGATCAAGTTGTACCCTGGCATCTTCACGTATAAACGATTTATCCAGGTCAAAATAAATATTGCTTATTCGAATTACCTGACCTACTGGAATGTTCTGGGCAGCCAAGTATGTTTGCAGTTGTTCTTCGGTACCATCAAATAGTAAGATCGAATCCCCCAATATAAAGTTTTGACGTTTTCCACTGATGTTTTCTACGATTAAAATATCAACGGGAGATATTCTCTCCAATTCTACTCTGACGGTTATTTTTTGTTCCCCGGTTAGTCTACCTATCGGTAAAATTACGGTTTTGTCAAAATATCCATCCTTACTTCCTTTGATCTCATACTCCCGGTTCGGCATAGCATCGTATTGAATTCTATTAGCATTTTTTAGTATAGGAACCGGTCTTTGAGTGGTTTTGTCCAGTGCAAAAAGTAAGCCACCTAAAATAGGTTCGCCGGTAGCCTTGTCAACCAAGTAGGCATCTACAATGATCCTATTTAAAATTAGTGCATATATGTCATCATCACCGGTACCCCCTTCCCGGTTTGAACTAAAGTATCCCTTTTTCCCTGTTTCATCCAAAGTCAACGCAAAATCATCATTTGTGGTGTTAACAGGGTATCCCAGATTTATCACACCAGTTGGCTGCTCACTCTGAACTATCCATGTCTTGTAAATATCCAAGCCTCCTAAGCCTCCATATCCGTTACTGGCAAAATAAAGTGAATTCTCTTCATGAATAAATGGGAACATCTCATCACCTTCGCTGTTGATATTGCCACCAAGGTTCA
>CAZAWQ010000143.1:0-8336 GCA_964488585.1 uncultured Roseivirgaceae bacterium | reverse complement strand
TATTGGAACTGGGACCCTGTGGAAAATGCGGTGTATGTACCCTGGCTGATATTGGTGGCCTCCTACCACACTATGATCACCTACCACAATAGCAATACTGCTCTAAAAACTTCTATTATTCTGGTTGTGACTACCTTTATTTTGATCCTTTACTCTACCTTTTTGACCCGTAGTGGAATATTGGGTGAATCATCAGTGCATTCCTTTACTGACCTGGGACTTTCCGGTCAACTACTGATCTATTTATTAGCTTTTGCTACTCTTTCGATGGTTCTGATGGTAAGAAGATGGAAGGTGATCCCTACTTCTAAAAAAGAAGTATCCTCTTATAGTCGTGAATTTTGGATCTTTGTGGGCGCTACCACCTTGTGTCTGATGGGATTTCAGGTGTTATTGGCTACTTCATTTCCCGTTTATAACTCCATCCTCAACGGACTGGGAATAGAATCCAACATAGCGCTGCCCGCAGATCAGGTAAGTTACTATTCAAAGTTTCAACTTTGGTTTGGAGTAGTACTAGCAATCCTCTCGGGAACAGGACAATTTTTCTGGTGGCGCAAAATGGATCCTAAAAAGTTAAGAGAGGCTTTAATGGGACCAATTCTGCTAACGCTTATTCTGAGCGCTATCATTATGTGGGTAACTGAGGTAACCTACCTCCCCTACATTGTCATCCTTACCGCAGGGATTTACTCAGTAATTGCCAATGCTAAGATACTCTGGAGCCTAAAAAAAGAGAATTGGCATTTGTCGGGCGGATCAGTAGCCCACATCGGGATTGCTATGATGTTGATTGGGATCATGTACTCCTCTGGGTACTCAAAAGTAGTTTCTCTTAACAAGTCCGGTCTCTTGATCTCCAGAGAGGTGGACGACGACTTCAATCTTGAGAATCTAATCCTGTTCCTCAATGAGCCACGGCAAATGGACAAATACTCATTAGTGTATCAGGGAAGGAACGTGGAGGCAAAAGGTGTTTCTGGGTATGTTCCGGTGGAAGTGTTGTCACCTACCAATGATCCTTATCATTGGATCGCAGCAGAAGATTTGGTTCGAAACGGCAAAATTGTGAAAGCACTGGGTGACACCCTGGAAATCTCACCTGAAAACATATATTTTAAGATTCGTTATGAACAAGAAAATGGCAAGGACTTCACACTTTTCCCAAGGATCCAGGTAAATGCTTCCATGGGGCAAGTAGCGTCGCCAGATATCAAAAGAGCTGCTACCAAAGATCTTTATACGCATCTGTCTTATGCACCCTATATGACTGAAGAAGAGACCAGGGAATGGACGCATTCCGATTCCGTTAACGTTCAAATTGGAGACCGATTTTATATTAATGACTTTGTGGCGCAGTTGGTGGAAGTTACCAGAGTACATGAAATAGATGGCGTACCACTGGAAGATGATGATATTGCGGTGATGGCCAGTATAAGTGTTGCGGGAGACACTGAACAGCACCTTTTGAAACCAATCTATCTTATTCGGGATCAACGTGCCGCCCGGATTCCAGACGTAGTAAATAACCTTGGTGTCCGGATAGCTTTTTCTAAAATTAATCCTGAAACAGATAGCTTCGATTTTGATATCTACACCACACAAAAAGACTTTGTGATCCTTAAGGCTATTGAAAAACCCTTCATTAATATCCTTTGGGCTGGATCTCTATTAATAGTTATAGGTTACGTTATCGCAATAAGAAGAAGATACCGGGATTTTGTGCGTTCAAAGGATAAGGAACTTGAATAAATCTCAAATACTCATTGCCGAATGTCTAAGTTTTTTAAGGTAGCTGTTGTTGGTGCCGGTAATGTCGGTTGGCATCTAGCAAGGGCTTTTGAAGATGCTGGTCATTATATTACTGATATTTATAGCCGTCGCATATCTACGGCTCGCGAACTGGCCCAGCGACTTTACGATACCAACGTTACAAGCACCTTGGATCTACGAAAGAGTGAGGCAGAGATCTTCCTATTGGCCGTTTCAGATGACGTCCTTGAAGATGTTGTTGCCAGCTTGAAAATTCCTACATACGCTACTATTGCTCATACCAGCGGTACACGGTCGATTCAGGTACTGTCGGAACATCATGACAATTCAGGTATCTTTTATCCCTTACAATCCTTTACCAAAGGTGTTCCGGTAGATCTGAAAGAAGTACCCATTTGCATCGAAGCGGTGAATCAATCTACCGAAAAAATCCTCCATTTGCTTGGTAACAGTATAAGCGATGAAGTTCATACCGTATATTCCGATGATCGCAAGATCTTGCATATTGGGGCTGTTTTTGCCAGTAATTTCGGGAATTGCATGTTAACCATTGCCCAAGATATTCTTGAGGACCACGACATCGATTTTGAGTTATTGCATCCTCTTATTATTGAAACAGTCAACAAAGCCCTCACTGTTGGCTCGATTGAATCACAGACCGGCCCTGCCCAACGAGGCGATATCCGCACCATCCAAAAACACCTGAAATTTCTTAGATATGAGCCAAAATACCGTAAAATATATAAGTTAATAAGTGATCACCTCATAGAAAGTAATTCCTGATCATGGATGGCTCTGGGATTCTAAAACTAGTAAGATGGCCAAACCTGCTAATTATAGCTGTCTCTCAATATCTCACTGCAATCTTTCTAGTGGGTCCTTCAAAACACTTCATCCAATATATCGGTGATTTCAAACTCTTCCTGATCTGTGTCGGAACTATTATGATCGCCGCCGCCGGGTATATAATTAATGACTACTACGATGTAAAGATTGACTATATAAATAAACCTGACAAGGTGGTAGTTGGCAATATTCTCAAACGCCGGGTGGCCATGTTCATCCATACTGGCTTGAATGTACTGGGGCTGATAGTGGGACTAATAGTATCCGTAAAGATAGCATTGATTAATCTGGGAGCATCAATTTGGCTTTGGGGATATTCCAATCAGCTAAAACGCATGCCATTTGTAGGCAATCTAAGCGTGGCCATACTTAGTGGGTTGGCTATTGCAATAATCGGTATACATTATAAGCCTGGGGATACGATTGTCTACACATTTGCCGTATTCGCTTTTTTCGTTTCATTAATTCGAGAGATTGTAAAAGATATTGAAGACCTTAAAGGTGATGCCACTTTTGGCTGCAGAACTTTGCCTGTGATTTGGGGTACAAGATCCACCAAATCTTTGATCTTTGTTTTGATTTTTTTGTTTACCCTGATCTTTATCCGAATGACCTCAGCAATCGAAAGCCACGGCATATACTATTATTTTGCCGCCATGTCCATTCCGGCGGTGGTTTTTGTATACAAACTATGGGTTGCTGATACCACCAAACACTTTAGACAATTAAGTAAGTATCTAAAGTTATTTATGTTATTTGGTATCCTCAGTATGACTTTGGTTTAAAATTAAAAACTTGGAACAACAAAATCTTGCAATTTTCGCATCCGGGAATGGTACAAATGCCGAAGAAATTTTCAAATACTTTAATGACCACTCTTCAATCTCCGTCAATGGACTTCTCACCAACAATTCAAACGCCCATGTCTTAATACGTGCTGCAAGTAACCATATTCCTTGCCATATTTTTAATAGAGAGGAGTTCGCAAATGGAGACAAAATATTGAACACACTGCGGAACTGGGATATTAATGTCCTCATTTTAGCAGGTTTTCTATGGTTAATTCCTGAATATCTTATCGATCAATACCAAGACCGTATTTTAAATATACACCCCGCACTTTTACCTCAATTCGGTGGAAAAGGAATGTACGGTATGCATGTACACCAGGCGGTATTGGATTCAGGTCAAAAAGAAAGTGGTATTACCATCCATTTAGTAAATAATCAATACGATAGAGGAAGAATCCTTTTCCAGAAACGGTGTAGTATTAATCCTCAGGACACTCCAGACACTTTAGCTGTGAAGATTCATGATCTAGAACATCGATACTACCCTCAGGTGATAGAACAATGGTTATCCAAAGAATAGCATCAAGCAAAAGAGCATACAGATACCTATTCCAAGAGAATTTTAATTAGCTTTGCATGCGATTAAGTTAACTTAGTAAAATGAGTCAAAGACCCATTAAGTCGGCACTAATATCTGTATACCATAAGGAGCAACTTGCACCGGTTGTAGCTAAATTGAATGAGTTGAGTATTACTATTTACAGTACTGGCGGAACTCAAAAATTTATTGAAGACCAGGGCTATCCGGTCTTGTCGGTGGAAGAGCTAACGGGTTATCCGTCGATTCTAGGAGGCCGGGTTAAGACTCTTCACCCAAAAGTTTTTGGAGGTATTTTAGGAAGACGTGACCAAAGTAAAGACATTGATCAGTTAGAGTCCTACGAGATCCCGCCAATTGACCTGGTGGTAGTTGATCTTTATCCGTTTGAGGAGACTGTGGCATCGGGTGCAAGCGATCAGGATATTATTGAAAAGATAGATATTGGAGGAATATCACTCATTCGGGCCGCAGCCAAGAATTTTACGGATGTTTTGACCATAAGTTCCAGGGACCAATACCAATCGCTAATGGATATATTGATTGCAGGAAAGGGGTACTCGACTCTTGAAGAACGCAAGTACTTCGCGGCTTATGCCTTTGATATTTCTTCCCACTATGACACCCACATCTTCAACTACCTTAATCATGACACGGGGACCCCAAGATTAAAGATCAGCGAACAGAAACACAGAAAATTAAGGTATGGGGAAAATCCTCATCAGGAAGGTTACTTTTTCGGAGATTTAGAGGATATTTTTGATCAGTTACATGGAAAAGAATTGTCCTATAACAATCTGGTAGATATTGAAGCAGCGGTGGCTCTTATGGCGGAGTTTACCGACAAACCTACATTTGCTATTTTGAAACATACAAATGCCTGTGGGATTGCTTCCGCTGAAAATGTAGCTCTGGCCTATGAAAAAGCATTTGAGGCAGACTCTGTTTCTGCTTTTGGGGGTATTCTAGTGTCCAATAGAGAAATTACTGTGGCTGCAGCCGAGGTCATGAAGGACTTGTTTTTTGAAGTATTGATTGCCCCTTCCTTTTCTGCGGATGCACTTGAAATACTAAAACGAAAAAAGAACAGAATTCTGCTGTTACAGAAGTCTCAGATTGGTGAAAGTGCACAGGTTAAATCATTGTTAAATGGCTACATCCTACAGGAACGCGATTTAAAAACTGATTCCATCGATGACTTTCAACAGGTGTGTTCCCGGCAGGCAACTAGGGAAGAGTTGGAAGCATTGGTCTTCGCCAGTAAGGTAGCCAAACATACAAAATCAAATACTATTGTACTTGCTAAAGGTCAACAACTACTGGCCAGTGGGGTTGGACAAACGTCCCGAGTAGACTCCTTAAAGCAAGCTATTGAAAAGGCAGGGCGTTTTGGTTTCGACTTGAAGGGGGCGGTAATGGCCTCTGATGCATTTTTCCCGTTTCCAGATTGTGTGGAGATAGCCGGCAAAGCAGGAATAGTAGCGGTGGTACAACCTGGAGGATCAATCAGAGATCAACTGTCGATTGATTATTGCAACTCTAAAAATATGAGTATGGTATTAACTGGGGTTAGACATTTCAAACATTAAATTTGATTTTATAATTGTATTTTTAGTAAACATATTTGTAAATTCCTGCGATTTAAGAAACTTTTTTAGGATTATACTAACATATGGGATTTCTGGATTTTTTCACCAGCGACATAGCTATTGACCTGGGAACAGCCAACACGCTGATCATCCAAAAAGAGAAAATCGTTTTGGACGAGCCTTCCATTATTGCTATTGACAAAATCTCTAACAAAGTTATAGCCATCGGACGTGAGGCAATGCAGATGCATGAGAAAACCCATGACAGAATTAAAACCATTCGTCCTCTTAAAGATGGTGTGATCGCAGATTTCCATGCTGCCGAGCACATGATCCGGGGAATGATCAAGATGATTGATAATAACAAAAAGCGTCTATTCCCGGCCTCTCACCGCATGGTAATTTGTATACCTTCAGGTATTACTGAGGTTGAGAAAAGAGCGGTAAGGGATTCAGCTGAACATGCAGGGGGTAAAGAAGTATACATGATACAGGAACCTTTGGCCGCTGCAATTGGGATAGGTATTGATATTGAGCAGCCAATTGGGTCCATGATTGTCGATGTAGGAGGTGGAACCACAGAAATTGCCATAATTGCATTATCTGGCATCGTGGCAAACCAATCAATACGGATTGCCGGAGATACTTTCAATAAGGATATTTTGGACTACATGCGTCGTCAGCATAACTTGCTGATTGGAGAAAGGTCTGCAGAAAAAATCAAAATCGAGGTTGGGTCGGCCTTGACTGAATTGGACGATGCACCCAACGACTATGAGATACGGGGTCGAGACCTGATGACAGGCATTCCTAAAGTGATTAAAATATCTTATTCAGAAATTGCTTTTGCTATCGATAAATCTGTTTCAAAAGTGGAAGAAGCAGTCCTTAGAGCTTTGGAAATATCTCCTCCTGAGCTCTCAGCTGATATCTATGACAACGGTATTCATCTTACCGGGGGGGGCGCCTTACTGCGTGGTTTAGATAAACGATTAACATTAAAAACAAAACTACCCATACATGTAGCAGAAGATCCCTTAAGGGCGGTTGTCAGGGGAACAGGAATTGCCTTGAAAAACCTGAGTACGTTCAAGGCTGTGCTTATGACCTAAGGTTGTTAAATGCTCAGATTATTTCAGTTCATTGTAAGATATCAGGCTTTTCTATTTTTAATCTTGTTAGAGATCCTGAGTGGCTGGCTGGTAATTCGAAATAACCACTACCAAAATGCTGCCTTTTTTAACTCATCAAATAAAATTGCCGGCAGCATCCACAACTTCAATAATAATATCACCAGTTATTTTGACCTTCAACAGGTAAACAATCACCTGGTACTTGAAAATGCGCAGCTACATACGGATCTGTCCCGTTTGAGAAACCGTTTGGGGCAAGTAAACCAAAACCTGGCAGCTGAAAGGGTCAGCATAGATAACTACAATTTTATACCCGCCAGCGTAATCAATAATTCCACCAGAAAACTCAATAATTATATAACCATAGACAAAGGCCAACAGGATCTTGTCCAGCCCAATATGGCGGTCATAAACAACCAGGGGGTAGTAGGCAAGGTTAAAACCGCATCTGCTAACTTTGCCACAATAATTTCAATTTTGCACCCGGATGTTCTAACATCAGCCTTATTAAAAAGAACCAATACTCTTTGTACAGTCAAATGGAACGGGCGTGACCCGGAGAAAGCGGAAATATTATATGTACCCAGACACCTAGCTGTCAATGTGGGAGATAGCGTGGTTTGCTCAGGTTACAACGCCATATATCCGTCGGGAGTTCCGATTGGAGTAGTATCTAAGGTCGACATCAAGGAAGAAAGCACCTTTTATGATTTGGAAATCACATTTGCCACCAAGTTTGACCAGCTATCTTTTGTCTTTGTAGTATCCAATACCTTAAAGCTTGAAAAGGATTCATTGGAAAATGTCATCAGGTAATATATGAACAATCAACACATTCCCGGGCTGATAATTTCTTTTGTTTTATACATGTTGTTGCAGGTAACAATAGTCCGGAACATGGTTTTGTTTGATGTGGCTTTTTGCTATGTATATGTGGCCTTTCTTTTACTTCTACCCTTCGAAATAAGACCTGTAGTGTTAATGACAATAGGTTTCGTTTGTGGTTTGATGATAGATGTTTTTTATGACACCTTGGGAATTCAAGCCGCTGGTTGCGTGTTTATTGCCTTCTTAAGACCTTACTGGATCAAAACCATTCCACCGAGAGGAGGCTACGAAATTGGGATGAAGCCCACTGTTAAAGCTATGGGGCTAAGCTGGTTTCTAACATTTACATTGCCACTGATATTCCTTCATCATTTGGTGATATTTTTTGTTGAAGCTGGAGGATTGCACTTATTCGGTTTTACCATCGTTAAAGTAATATCCAGTACTATTTTTACTTTTTTGGTTATAGTCATTTTGCAATATATGTTTTACCGATCATCCAGAAGGCTTTGAATGACAATCGTTCCAATATTGTTAGATTTACCTTTATAGCAATAGGCGTGATTTTTTTAATCAAGCTGTTCTTTATCCAAGTATTGGATGAAAATTATCAGCTTGCCGCTGAAAACAATGTGATGCAGCGACTGATAGAATATCCTTTCAGAGGCCTAATCTATGACCGGAATGGTAAATTGATTGTATACAACAAGCCGGTTTATGACCTTATGGTGGTGCCCAGAGAAGTGGAACTTCAGGACACGGTGAACTTTTGTCGACA
>CAZAWQ010000142.1:0-2352 GCA_964488585.1 uncultured Roseivirgaceae bacterium | reverse complement strand
TAATCATCTTTTTTGCCTGTGCCGCACCAATAGCCACTGACAGACCCTGTCCCAGGGATCCGGAAGCTATTCTGATTCCTGGCAGGCTTTCTTCTGTGGCCGGATGTCCCTGTAATCTGGAATCAATTTTTCGAAATGTTGCCAATTCCTCCAACGGAAAATATCCACTGCGTGCCAGGACGCTATACCAAACCGGACTGATATGACCATTGGAAAGAAAGAACATATCTTCTCCTTCTCCTTTCATTTTGAAATCGGATTTGTGATTGAGTACTTGAAAATACAGCGCTACAAAAAATTCAGTGCACCCAAGCGATCCACCGGGATGTCCCGATTGACATGCGTGGACCATTCTTACAATATCCCGGCGCACCTGGCTGGATATCCGCTGCAATTCTTCGATTGTTATGGTTGTGTTTTTCTCGGCTGTTTGGTTCATGTTTTTAGTTAAGTTATAAATGGGTGCTGTAGTTTTTTATATTGCCCGCATTGTCAGTTACCCGCAATTGCAAGTCTCCTTTGAAAGTAATCTTGGGGTCAAGTTTCTCAGATTGTATGAGATGTTTCTTGACATCGTGCTGCATCAATATCCAATCTCCGTCCATCTTTAGTTCATAATTCTTTATTCCACTCAGCGAGTCTTTTATGCGGAAAACCAGTCTGTCGGAGTTCAAAATTAGCGGTTTTATTTCTGGCATTACAGTATCGGCAAGCAGGGTGAAGGTGCCCCAATTACGGGTTTTGAAGGTTATCTTTTTCCCTTCCCAAATGCCACCGCTAAAAGATGGATTCCCCCTTTTGTCCAGCGTGTAAACTGCAGTTCTTTCAGGGTCATTATAGTCCAAAGCGGGTTTTAATGTAACATCGATATTTTTACGGATAGGATAGATGTCCTGGCAAATTGTAAATAGCTCCTTGTGGGTGCTCGAATCTACTCGATGTTTACTAGTTAAAAATACTGTATCAAATAGTGCTTTGGCCGGAACATGTAATTCAATATGCTTACCATAGTAGTTAAATGTAGTTGCTCCTGGCATGATTGCTTCATAATTAAATACTAGCGTATGGTCATTATACTGTAGCGAATCCGGTAATCCTTGATCCATATCCCATATAAACACTGCCGTCTGGTTTACTGAATAGGCGTGATCAAGTTGATAGCGCATCCGGTTTGAGTAAACGTAAGCACAAGGAATTTCCTGGTTAATAACCGGTGTCTTGACTACAAGATTATTGTTAACTAAGCCATAGGAGATTTTGGAAGGACTTTTATAGTTGGTCAATACCACTTTGCTCGCTGGCTCCGTTCCTTTGATATCGAAAATAACTTGAGTATTGTTGTTGTAAATATCCCATAGACTCATTTGCACCTTGTGAGTGGAATCTTTAGCGACTTTGATGATCCCTTTTGAATCGCTCGTTTCATAGAATGGAAGATTATTACCGGTGTCCACGTACAGTTTTACAAATCTCTGGCCTTTTTGCTGAGCGGTTTGATAGTTGGTGTGTATCAAGATGCTCCTGGTCTCTGAAAATCGAAAGCGTTCCAGGTTTTGTTGAAACACTTGATCTCCATCATAATTCAACTCTATGCATGGTACTCCGTTGCGATTATTTGCGCCATTTAACTTATCGTGCGTCAAAATTTCAATTCCGATATTACCGTAAGCTGTGATTGGGACAGGCAGGGTATAATATGCACCTTTTTTTATCACCCTGAATTCAAATCGTCCGTACTGGTCATTAATACGACTGTTTTTGTCCATGGTGCGAAATGCTATTTTTCGCACTTCCGGAGCAATATTGTCTCTAATTTCCGGAAACCTATGCTTCAGCGGGTTTAATGGCCTCTGTTGACTATCCCTGATTTCAAAATGCAAGTGTGGTCCCCCAGAAGAACCGCTATTTCCGGAATAGCCGATCAGGTCTCCTTTTTTAAAGGAAAATTGCTGTTTATTTGGATAGAGCTCTATTTGGAATGAATTCTTTTGGTATTGTGCTTTTCTCACATAGTCGGCGATGGCCTGGTTGTATTTTTGGAGGTGGGCATAAACAGTGGTTGTTCCATTGGGGTGAAGCATATATATGGCGTTACCATATCCACCAGCAGATACTTTGATACGACTGATATAGCCACCGGAGCTGGCATAAACTTCAAGTCCCTGCGCTCCCTGGGTTTTAATGTCAATTCCCGCATGGAAATGATTAGATCGTAATTCACCCATCGTTCCTGAAAGAAAATTTTGGTTGCCAGTGCGAATGGGGAAAATATAGTATCCTTCAGGCTCAGATGGACTAAGAGATGCCATTGTCTGTCCCCATACAATGCATGGGAAAAGAGTAAAAATGAGT
>CAZAWQ010000141.1:0-32961 GCA_964488585.1 uncultured Roseivirgaceae bacterium | reverse complement strand
TGACCAGGGAAAGTCCTGGACAGTTGTTGCCAATGGATTCCGTAATGCCTACGACATCGCTTTTGATGAGCATGGAGAATTATTCACTTTTGATTCCGACATGGAATGGGATCTGGGATCTCCATGGTACCGGCCTACCAGGGTTTGTCATGTAATTCCCGGGGCAGAATTCGGATGGCGTACCGGTTCTGGTAAATGGGCCTCCTATTACCCTGATAATTTACCTGGAGTGGTAAATATAGGTCAGGGATCCCCTACCGGAATTGCTTTTGGCACAAGTGCCAGGTTCCCTGTCAAATATCAAAAGAGCTTGTTTGTTTTGGACTGGAGTTTTGGTACCATTTATCAGGTGGCGCTGGAACCTCAGGGTGCCTCTTATACAGGGGTGAAAACAGAATTCCTTTCAGGTACTCCACTTCCTGTTACAGATGTGGTCATAGGTCATGACGGTGCTATGTACATAACTACCGGGGGTAGAAGAACTGATTCACATCTGTATCGGGTCAGCTACCACGGCAGTGAATCTACAGAACGTGCTACCCCTTCCACTATTACCAACAAATTGCTGGTAACCAGAAGAATGTTGGAAGGATTACAGAATTCAACTCCCACGGCAATTAATATCATATGGCAATATCTGGCTGATGATGACCGTTTTGTCCGTTATGCAGCCCGGGTGGCCCTGGAAAATCAGGAATTGGACAGTTGGAAAGAAAGGCTAACCGTAGAAAATAATCCCGTGACTTTAGTTCAATTGGCTTTGGTAGTTTCCCGATTGGGACATGACGATCTCAGATCTTTGATCTCAGAAAAATTATCGGAAATCAATGTGAGTTCGCTTAGTATAGATCAGCAATTGGATCTGGTTCGTGCCTATGCACTACTATTTATCCGTACAGGACCAGCCAAAAAAAGAGAAAAAATAAACCTGCCGGCATATCCATCCGGCAATGCATCATTGGATCGAGAGCTGTGCGAACTTTTGGTTTACATTGGTAGGGATGACATTATTGGGACCACATTAGATCTGATGGAAGAGGCAGAAATGAGTACTGAAGCTGACCTGACTCCTCAGGCAATACTGGAACGAAGCGAACAATACGGTCCCATAATAAGCGAAATGAATAAAAACCGGCCGGTTGAGCAGGGTCTGGCATTTGCATTATCATTAAGTAATCAGGAAAAGGGCTGGTCACCGGTATCACGTAACAGGTATTTCACCTGGTTCTATCGGGCCTTACAAAAAAGTGGCGGAGTGAGTTATAAAGGGTTTGTCGAACAAATACGCTTGCGGGCTTTGGATAAAGTTCCGGAAAATGAGAAGCAACAACTGGCAGAACTATCAGGAGAGGCCTTACTACAGTCAGTTACCTTTAATACTGACGTTCCGCCACCGGAAGGGCCTGGACGGGCTTGGAAATTAGGTGATACAAACAAGTGGACGTGGGGGTCGTTAAGTAATCGATCATTTGAGCGTGGAGCGCAACTTTATCAGGCAATTGCCTGTGAGTCATGTCATGCCATGAACGGTCAGGGAGGAAATACCGGTCCGGATCTTACTCAGGCAGGAACGCGTTTTTCTAAAAGAGATCTTCTTACTGCCATGATTCTTCCCAGCGTATCTATTTCAGACCAATACGGTGCCACTTTGTACACCATGATTGATGGCAGCACACTAATCGGCAGGGGGCTTCGCTCTACTGATGACTCTGTTTATGTGGGAGTTAATCCATTCAATATCACTAAGGAAACAGCAATAGCCTCCAGCAACATTGCTTCTAGCGAACCTTCTCCGGTTTCTCTGATGCCACCCGGACTGATCAACAGTTTAAATGAGGAAGAGTTAAAGGATCTAATTGCCTATTTACAATCCGGGGGAGACTCTGGGCATGAAGTCTATGGGAACAGTAGAGCAGGGGAATAATTGATCAATTGAACATTAGATTAACGATTTAAGAGTTGAAACTGAGACTGGCGACCTTAAATAAACACGCTATGATTGCTGCCAATTATACTGAGTTTAGAACCCATCTGAAAAAGTATCTCGATGATGTCGAACAGAATCAAGAAACTCTTATAGTTAAAAGAGGATTTGGAAGTACCAAAACAAGTAGGAAAAACTAAAAATTACAAAAATTATGAAAAAAGGAATGATTAAAGTAAGCGTGCTATATCCCAATGGAGAGGGCAAAACATTTGATATGGATTACTACTGTAATACACATGTGCCCATGGTGGCCGGGTTATTGGGTGATTCTGTGAAGGGTGCAACGGTTGAGAGTGGATTGGGAGGAGGGGAACCTGACGCACCAGCACCCTTTGCAGCAATGGGAAATTTGTATTTCGATTCAGTCGAGGCATTTGAAAATTCCTTTGGTCCCAATACCGAGCAAATAATGGCGGACCTGCCCAACTTTACCAATATTGAGCCCACTATTCAAGTTAGTGAAGTGATGATCTAATCCGTTTTGGATTTGTTCGATTATCTATAATTTCCAGTGGTGTAGTTATCTGTTGATAAACTAATTAGATTGCCCGTCGAACAGATGATTGAAGTACGAGAAATATCCAAGTCCTTTAACGATGTTGATGCGTTAAAGAATGTCAGCTTCAAGGTCCAAAAGGGGGATATTTTTGGTTTCTTGGGACCCAATGGGGCCGGGAAGTCCACTACCATAAATATTTTAAATACGCTTTTAAAACCTGACCAGGGTGAGGTGTTTATTGATGGGTTGAATATTGAGACCCACAAGAACCAATGCAAGTTGAGCATTGGGGTAGTTCCACAGGAAATTGCCCTTTATGAAAACCTCTCAGCTTTTGACAATCTTATGTTTTGGGGAGGATTGTATGATCTGTCAAAGTCAGATCTTCAGTTAAAAGCCCTTGAAGCACTTGAAATAGTCGGTCTGACTGATAGAAAAAATCATAACATTAGTACTTTTTCCGGTGGAATGAAGCGCAGAATAAACATCGCCTGTTCCCTATTACATCATCCCAAGATACTTTTAATGGATGAACCCACGGTAGGTGTGGACCCTCAAAGTCGAAACCGTATTTTCGAAGTAATCGAGCGACTCAATGCCCAAGGCATGACAATTATATACACTACTCACTACATGGAAGAAGCCGAGCGACTTTGTAACACTATTGCTATCATTGACCTTGGCAACATCGTGGCCCAGGGGACGCTGGGTGAATTAAGAAAGGTAAGTGACACCAATGACTTGCTATCTTTAAAACTGACAGAGCTGGATGATGTATTAGTGGGTGCTTTGAGTTCCGTGTTTCCTTCAAACAGCATAGATACTGAGTCAAAAAAAGTGACGATGGAATGTGCAAATATTGGAAGTGAAATTTCCGGGGTTATCAATAGCATACAAGATGCCGGCGGAATCATTGAAAGTATCGATACTCAAAAGGCCAATTTGGAATCCATATTTTTAAAGTTAACCGGTAAGCAATTGAGGGATTAAATGGTGTACAGGCTATTTAAAAAAGATTTTAAGCTTTTCTTTAAGGACAAACGGGCAGTGCTGCTTACATTTTTGCTACCCATCATTCTTATAAGTCTTTTTGCCTTTGCTTTTGGCGGGCTTGGAGGCAGCGGTAGTTCTAAGCCTATAGAGTTACTGGTTGCGGATCTGGATGGTACCGGGTCTTCGGTAAAGATTATAGCTGAACTTGATTCGCTAGAGGGGTTGATAATTGTTCAAACCGACTTTGATAAGGCCAAAGAACAGGTAGGCAAAGGTGATTACGCGGCGGTCTTGATTTTTCATACAGGATTTGAAGATTCTGTTAATGCCGGTAGCGACATGCCTGTTGAATTAATGTATGACCAGGCCCGGGAAATGGAAGTTGGGATGTTGCAACCAGTGTTGATTGGCAGCTTAATGTCACAAGTGGGACAACAAACAGTAGTTGCCAGCATCGATACTTATCTGTCAGAAAATCATCCCGATTTAGACCAAAGTATCAAGAATCAGATTCTGGAAGAAGCTTCCAGCGAAGATGAAAGTCCCGCTAATTTCAATTTTGATTCTTCCCTGAAAATGACTTCAATTGTTGGTGAAGAGAAAAAAGCCAATCTTGGCCTCATTCAGGCGGTGGCCGGCACGTCAATAATGATGTTACTCTTTAGTGTGGCCGGAATTGGCTCCAGTATATTAGAAGAAAAAGAGAATGGAACCATCAACCGACTTCTATATTCTCCGCTTGAACCAGATTCCATTCTCTACGGGAAGATGTTATATGCATTTGTTATTGCGGTATTGCAACTTTCTATCATGTTTATATTTGCCTGGGTTGTTTTTAGTTTGGATCTCCTAACCAATATTCCGGCCCTGATTTTAATGATCGTTGCCACCGGTTTCGCGGTGTCTGGTTTTGGTATTTTCCTAGCAGCCATCTCCAAAACGCGTCAACAGGCTCAGGGACTAAGTACCCTAATAATTCTTATCATGTCCGCCATTGGTGGCAGTATGGTCCCCCTTTTTATAATGCCGGCGATAATGAAGAAGATCGCGGTGGTCAGTGTGAATTATTGGGGAATCCAGGGGTTCTACGATATTTTTTGGAGAGACCTACCGCTGATAGACATTTTACCAAGAATACTGGTTTTGATGACCATCGGTTTGGTTATGACAGTGATTTCTGTACGGTTGTTCAAGAAAACTGTGATGTCGTTGTCGTAGACGAAATAGAATTTTCAACATTCAATAAGCAATAACAAGCCAACACCATGAGCACTGGGATATTAACCCTCAGAATCAGTCTATGCCATCTATCTTAGAGCTGTAGGCACCAATATAACGAAGTTGGAGTTGAGCACCGATTGCCGGGAGCTTTCAGGTAATTACTCTGGATCCTATTTCGGGTACCCATTCAGAACTGGTCACAATGGAGTCTTCTGATGGCAAACTGGAAATCAATATTGATATCCCGGACGGGGAGCTGGCTCTAAGAATCGTGAGGCTATAGGGTTTCCCGCATTCAGCGCAGACCGATTAGTATTTGTAGGACTTTTTCATTTTATTCCGGTCTCGATCAAAACGTACTAGGATTAGCACAAACCCAACTCCGCACAAGAGAATTGAGTCTCTTGATATTCTAAAGGGACTGGCCATGGTAGTTATGGCCCTGGATCACACCCGCGATTATTTCCATGCCCCGGCCTTCCTTTATGATCCTGCGGACCCGGTATACACTTCCATACCCATTTATTTCACGCGCTGGGTAACCCACTTCTGCGCACCGGTATTTGCCTTCCTCGCCGGTACTTCGGTTTTTTTTGTAGGTAAAAGAAAATCCAAACATGAAGTATCTCTGTTCCTGATCAAACGAGGCCTGTGGTTGGTTTTTATAGAATTAACTGTGGTTAATTTTGCCTGGTATTTTGATCTCTCCTTTAAGACACCAGGCTTGTTCGTCATTTGGGTGCTGGGCATCAGCATGATCATTCTAGCTGCCCTGATACATCTTCCCAGAACAGCAATCCTGTGGTTGAGCTGTCTAGTAATTGCCGGCCACAATCTTTTGGACAACATACCCTGGGAAGATAGTATACTCTGGTCTGTTTTACACGTATACAACGTATTTGAGTGGGTTCATGAATTCACCTTCTACACGGGTTATCCGATCATCCCGTGGTTTGCGGTGATGTCTCTGGGGTACTGGTTCGGGTCTTTTTATGACAGGTCCTTTGACCCGCGAAAACGGAAATCAATTCTCAACTACACCGGGATCGGATTCATAATTCTTTTCATTGTTATCCGAGGCATCAATATTTATGGTGATCTCGAACCCTGGACCAGGTTTGCCCGGATAGATCAGACCATCATGTCATTTATGGACCCCACCAAGTACCCGCCGTCTCTGTGTTATCTGTTGATGACACTGGGGCCTTCGTTGATCCTTATAGCCAATGCAGAGTCCTGGAAGGGAAAAATTATTGACTTTTTACAGGTTTTCGGGCGAGTACCTTTTTTCTATTACATCCTTCACCTGTATCTGATCCATCTGGTAGCCCTGATGGCCGCTGAGATCACTGGTTTTGGATGGCAGCTAATGATATTGTCCGATTGGGTGACTGAAGTAGAGGCCCTGAAAGGATATGGGTTTAATCTTTGGGTTGTCTACTCCGTCTGGATATTGGTAATTCTTTCTTTGTACCCACTTTGTAAGCGATTCGACAAATATAAAAGCAGCCACAGGGAAAAATGGTGGCTGAGTTATCTGTAATTGATATATTTATTGCCGTTCTTCCATGGCTGAATCCTAGCTTTGAGCATCATTCAAAATTCAATACATCTTCCCTGTTTACTCCGTTACACTCCAGTACGAAATCCGCACCATAAACCTTTGCTGGTGTCTGGAACCCAGGTTCTAAATCGTCTTTCAAAATCCGTTGCACCGCCGCCAGAGCAGTTCTCCCGGTCCACTCGACTCCCGCCTCCGGCCCATGTAATCTGGAAACTGCTTTTCGATTTTGATCATCCGTAACTTCACCCCAAATATGAGTGTAAGTTTGAGCGCGAGCTTCAGCAGTTGGGCCGGGCCGCACCTTGCGTTTTAAATAATTTCGCACAAAGGGGAGTTTGAACAAAGGCCGCCAGGTATTCAGCATTTTCATTTTTTTATGTACCGATTCTGGCAATACCAGATAGTCTTCAATATTAAGAATTCCTGTGCTGTAGTAAGCAGTGAAGACGTCACCCCAAGTAATTCTGGTGGCCATTTTCAGGCCATGACCAAAGTCAATCCTGCGCGTCTTAATCGTTCTTTTTGGAACCTCCAATCTCCCATTCCGACGCACCCGATTGCCAAATGGGATTAATTCAATCATGGTCCGTTGGGTACCAGGCGGCAGTCCCGCCGGACCAACGCTCTGAAAGGCCAGAGTTAAGTGTGTAGCTGTAGGTAATTGCTGTTTCAAATGAACAGCCAGGCAATCAGTGGGAACCACATCAAAGCCCACTCCTGGCAGAAGCATGACACCATTAGATTGAGCAGCCTCGTCCATGTCAGCTATAGCCTGAAATACTGGCAATTCCCCGGTAATATCAAGGTAGTGAGTGCCAGTCTTAATACAGGCTTCAACTATCGGCTGGCAGGTATGAATAAAAGGACCTGCACAATTCAGTATAGCTGGTATGGAATCCAGCGCTTCCTCCACTAAACTGGGCTGATCAAGGTCGAAAACCCGGTATTCCAGGTTTAATTCAGATGCCAGTGATTTCAGAGTGTTTTGATTTCGTCCTGCCAATATTGGTTCCAGGCCAGAATTTACCGCCATCCTGGCGATGGCTTCGCCTACAAATCCGGTAGCGCCGTACAGAAGAAATTTGTCTTTCATAAACTCAATGTAACACTCATACCTGGGCGTTCCTTATTACTTGTTCGATGTTGAGTGTTAGCAAACTCAGGCCATCTCCCAACCTTCCCGTACCGGCTCATTTATAAACCGGTCAGCCTCTGACAACCCTACCGCTTTCAAACTCTCCGCATCCCAATAAATTTTTTTTCCTCCCAGTCTCAATGAAAGTACGCCCAGTAAGGTAATCTCAGTCAACCGAACCGCATAGTCGAAATTTGAGCTCGCAGGCTCTCCTCCTTTTATGGCATCGACCCAGTCTCGATGATGCCCGTTTGTAGGTGCAAGAGTTGGCTCGTGCCGTGTGAATTTTTCCTGAAGGCTTTCAGGATACAATTCTGGTTCTTTTCGAACCCGGTAAACCATCACCCCTTTTTCGCCCACGTACATGGAACCACGCCCTGGCAGGGTAACTTCTTTGGGCATCAACCCGGGTTGAGGCGGCCTTAATCCACCAGCATACCAGGTTAGTTTTATAGGACCTTGTTTCCCTGATGCTGGAAACTGGAAGTAGCCTATTTCTCCATGAGGGGCTATATTTTCGTCACTATAGCCGGCAGGGAAAAGTTCCACGGTTTCGGGAGCCGGCAGATCAAGTCCCCAGACGGGAATATCCAGTTCATGACAGCCGAAATCACCCATAGCCCCACAACCAAAATCCCAGAAGTCGCGCCAGGTAACCGGTGCATATACCTCGTTAAATTCACGATCCGATCTGGGTCCCAGCCACAGGTCCCAGTTGAAACCGACTGGTAACGTCGAAGAACCGGTGGGCAAACCCCTTAAACTATCCGTCCAACGACTGGCGCCAACCCATGCATGTATCTCCGTTATTTCACCCAGGACGCCTGATCTCAGGATTTCAACTGCTTTCCTCAATTCTTCCGAACTGTGCAGCTGGTTGCCCATTTGAGTAGCCAGGCCTTTTTCTTTAGCCAATTTCCCAACCTGACGGGCTTCCCAGATGTTATGGGTCAGCGGTTTTTCGCAATACACATGTTTTCCGGCATTCATAGCCATTAGTGATACATAGGCGTGTGCATGATCAGGAGTAGCGCATAGTACTGCATCTAAAGCCTCCTCCTGGTCAAGCATTTGGCGAAAATCTTCGTACTCTGCCACTTTATAGTTCTGTGTAGCAGAGGAGTAATGCTCCTCGATCATATCTTTTACCGGTCCCCTTCCGGCGTTTGACCTGTAATAAAATCTGGCCAGGTCCCAATATTCCGCCGGGTCCGCTATTGCTGTTACCTGGACATCTTCAAACTTGAGTAATTCCCCAACATTTTGTTTGCCTCGCCCTCCTACGCCGACCACTCCTATATTCACTTTGTCACTGGGAGCCACAAAACCGGTTCCACCCAACACATGACGCGGTAGGATAGTAAATGCGGTAGTAGACAACGCCATGCTTTTGATAAACTTCCGACGGGATGCTTTTGATTTCTTACTGTTACTCTGTATCATAGTTCTGGTTAGTTAAATCGAACTCCTTATGAATGGTTTCAGATTAGGACTATAATGCAAAATATGAAAAATACTGGTTTTCTGATGTATTTGATATGCTTGATTTTTGTTCAAGTCGAAATTAGGGCCCAATCCTCCCGGGCCGATCGACTGGATTCTCTAATGAAGGTGAAACACCAATCCGGCGAATTTAATGGTACCATACTAGTTGCAATTAATGGTAAAGTGAAATATCGCAAAGCTTTTGGAATTGCCGATGAGGAACGGCAATTGAAAGGTGACACCCCTTTTTATCTGAGCTCCATGGCAATGTCATTTACCGCTATGGCCATCATGAAGCTTGGTGAAAAGAAGAAACTAACATACGATGATAAGATATCTGATTATTTCCAGGAATTACCTGATTTCATGGGAGAGATTACGGTAAGGAATTTGCTTAATCACACCTCAGGACTGCCCGACTACTACTCCATGGGCAAATACGTAGACAGCATGACCAATGATATGGTTTTAAAGGTGATATTGGATCTGAACAGCCTTGAATTTCCTCCGGGACAGCAATATTCTTATAGTAATACCGGATATGTGTTATTAGCCATATTAATAGAGCGGGTCTCTAAAAAGTCCTATCGCATGTTTCTCAGAAGGCAAATTTTTGATCCCATAGGTATGGAATACTCAGAAGTTTTTGACGGGACCCAGCCTAAGATGCCTGGCAGGGCCCGGGGGCACACCCAATCGGGCGAGCGAAACGATTACCAAGCACTAACCACTGGCGCCGGTGGCATCTATTCCCAGGTAGATGGTCTTTTCCTATGGGACCAGGCACTGTATGATGACTATCTGGTTAAAAAAGAAACTTTGAACCAGGCTTATACCCCCGCCCGACTGACCAATGGCGAGCCCTCTTACTATGGATTTGGTTGGGTTTTGGAAGCAAGGAATCCCAAAGTTGTTCAACATTCAGGCAGCCTGGCAGGTTTTCGGTCGTTTTTCTACCGGGACACCAAAAATAAAAATACCATCATCCTATTGTCAAATTTCACCAATGATTTGAAATCCATTAAGGATGAGATTGTGAGGTTGATTGAAAAATAGTCATTCATCAATTTTCTTACCATCTAAGTATTAGCAAAAGTATATGAATTGTCCGGTTTGCCTTTCTGATAAAATCAAAAACACCTATAAAAATTCAAGAGAAGATTTTGAAATAGAAATCATCGAATGCAGAAACTGTGGCCACCTTTCACAACCAGACCAGAATTACCAGGAAATATATCTCACCGGAGAGTTTACCAAGCAGGCTCGTCAAAGCCAGAATACTCCAGATTCTTTTAAAATCAAGGACCTCGACAAAAGAGCCTTAAAAAGGGTCAATTACTACCAGGAGTTTATAGACCAGATGAATGATGTGCTTGAAATTGGGAGTTCAATAGGAAGCTTTGTCCATGTGTTAAAGCTAAGTGGAAAAACGGCTTCTGGCCTGGAGCCGGACCCTGGTTACGCACAATACTCCAAATCCCAGTATGGATTTGACCAACATAACGGACTGTTGGAGGATTTCGCTGCTGAAAAGAAATATGGGGCTATCTGTAGCTTTCACGTACTGGAACACGTACGGGATCCACACTCTTTTCTCAAAAAGTGCCACGACCTTCTTATACCTGATGGCAAATTGCTATTCGAGCTCCCATCACTTGAACTGCACATGTATGGATCTATGAATCAGACAATTTGGAAACCACATATACATTATTTCACAAGCGCCAGTCTTTATCACTTGGTTTCACAATATTTCAAAGTTGTTTCGATAGGTTATTTTGGATCTGCTTTGTTCATCTATGCTGTAAAAAGTAATTCCTCGACGTTCGAGAAAAATGTATTCCAGCGGCACAGGAGAATGGCTGGTCTGGTTAGTGCATTTGTAGAGCTATTCCCTAATATACCAATAAAGGTTCCTGGCATTACTGCGAAGCAGTTGGTCATGCAGTCTCTTTTTTTTCAGCAAAACAGGGCTCAGCTTTTGAGACGTTTTGCAGGGTTTGGTGACTTTGCTGTACGCAATCAATTGTATCTGAAATCAGAAAAAGGAAGTGGCAAAAATAAAGCAATTCACTTTTCATACTACAGTGGATGGGAAAACGCAGGAGATACAGTTTTATCTAAAACGGTTAGGGATAATTTTAATTTCATGCAGCCAATTTCATGGACACTGGAGAAGGTAACAAGCAAGGTGACAGAAGAAACCGTAAGACTGATCAATCAAAAAAAATATGTGGTTATTGGAGGAGGTGGGTTGTTACTTCCCGATTCCAATCCGAATTCAATTTCAGGATGGCAATGGGCTATATCGGAAGAACTACTGGATAAAATTGAGGTCCCGATTATCGTTTATGCCATTGGTTATAATTTCTTTACTGGACAAAAACCTGAAAAGTTATTCATTCAGAGCTTAAAAAAGATTATTGAAAAATCATCCTTTTTTAGTTTGCGCAATTCCGGCAGCATGAGAGCAGTTAAGTCGTTGGTTGGAGATGAACTTTACTCAAAGATCCGTTTTCAACCTTGTCCGACTACGGTTATAAGAATAGTGGACAAATCCACGCCAGTCAAACGTAAAACGAAAAATGTAGCTGTTAATATCGCATACGATCGGTATCATCTTAGGTATGGAGCTGATATCTATGAAATCCTCATTCAGGTGGCCGCCGCATTAAAATATATTAGCTCAAGGGGATATGGTATTTATAATATCTGTCATCTGGAGAACGATAAAAAATTTGAGTTAACTCTGGATGCCCAAGGTATAGAGTATAAGAGCATAAATCTTCAATATTCTCTACCCCGACGAATATATGAAACTTATTGCAATATGGAGTTGACCATGGGTACACGTGGACATGCACAAATGATCCCCTTTGGATTGAATACCAAAATCATTTCCCTGGGGTCTCATAATAAATTAAAATGGTTCCTTGAAGATATCGATTCATTAGATTGGTTTGTAAATCTCAGGGAAGATGTGTCTACCTTAAGTGAGCGAATCACTGCTCTGTTCTTTGAAATCATTGACTCAGATGAAGCTCAAAATAGAATAGACACGGAGCAAGGAAAACTTTATGAAGTCACAAAAGCTAATTATAAAGTCATTAAGGAAATCATCTAGCAGTATTTCTTCTAAGTAGGACTTACCCACTCTTTTTATGCATCTTGCGTGAACGCGCAGGCAAATTGGAAATTGCTAATTGTATATCGTAAATTGAAGCTATATGGGTTCCAGTAAATTTTTTAGGAGTTTTTCTTATGCCCTGAGAGGAATAGGAACGGTATTCAAGGAAGAGTTTAATGCCAGAGTCCATCTGTTGGCAGCCATGGTAGTCATAGTATTGGGATTTGTGCTGAAAGTCTCTGCCTGGGAATGGATAATTCTGATTCTGGTGATGGGAGGAGTGTTTACCATGGAATTGATCAATACCAGCATTGAGAAGCTTGCTGATCTTTACAGTACAGAGTTCAACCCAAAAATTAAAAAGATTAAGGACCTCTCGGCCGGAGCAGTATTGGTAGCTTCTATAACCGCTCTACTCATGGGTTTCATTATCATTTTGCCAAAGATTCTTAATCAGTTGCACTTTACCCCTAGATAAAACCGCGGTGCGGAAAATCTCAAATCTCCAAACAGCTACCGGTTTGGCTTCCGGCATCAGTCAGACTAACCCCTAATTCCTAACTTATAATTACTCCCTTAGTTTGCCAGTAAATACACTAACTTTTGGGTTAATGGGATTACCAGATGCCCTCCGCATTAAGACTATCTGGCCTGTGTGCCACAAAGAGTCGGAAATGGGGCCATTGATCGAATTCCAAAAAGGGAATTCTAACAGGTTTTCACCTCGTTTGAATAGGATCCTATAGCTTTCCATCTCATCCGGACCTCCAGTCTTCATAAGCTCGCTGGTCTTTTGAAAATTCATCAAAGTTTGAGCTCTCTTTTCTTTAAAGGTCATCTCGGGCCGGTCTACAGGCCTCTCATTGACTATACTCTGGGGCGCGTTTACCATAGTGAGTGATAATCCATATATATGATCCAGGGTTTCTTCCATAGTGCGTCCCTCGGCGCTGGGTTTATATAGAAGATCTTCATCCCGAAGGCCTTCAGTAGCCCAATAATATCGAAAACCCAAACCGTCGACCAAACGTCCCAGTACATTGCCGGCACTATAGGTGTCAGGATGAGTGGGAATTTCATAATATGGAAGCGAGTTTTGACCCTGGATATTCATTTCTGTAGCGGTAATTAGTACAATAATAGATAGCAATATTCTCATTTGAATTTATAAATTGCTATGTAAAATACTGCTATTTTAGGGGATTCCTTAATTTGAGTTGATCTACATGGACAATATTTGAAATGAGAAAATTGATTTTCTATTTGCTGTTTATGGCTGTCAGCATCGAAACTCTGGCACAGGAGATCGATTCCGCTCCCATGAGGATTGGTGTAATAGGCCTGGTTCATTCACATGTGCACTGGATTTTAAACCGAGCCTCCACCGGTGATTTTGAGATTGTGGGCATTGCTGAACCCAACAGGGAACTGGCCGAAAGATATTTAAAACAATACAACCTGCCAATGACCCTGGTATATCCCACCATTAAGGAGATGTTGGATGCAACAAAGCCACAAGCGGTAACAGCCTTCAATACCATTAGGGATCACCTTAAAGTTGTGGAACTGTGTGCCCCCAGAGGCATCCACGTTATGGTGGAAAAACCACTGGCTGTCAATTTGGGCCAAGCCTTGCAAATGGCCAGACTGGCCAGAGAGCACAATATTCACCTATTGACCAACTATGAAACTACCTGGTATGGAAGCAACCATCATGCTTTAAAGCTTTTAAGTGAAGAGCCACAAGTCTTCGGTGAAATCCGAAAGATCGTAGTACATGATGGGCATCCCGGTCCTAAAGAAATAGGTGTTGATCCTGAATTCCTGGAATGGTTGACTGATCCGTATTGGAACGGGGCCGGGGCCCTGACAGATTTCGGATGTTATGGTGCCAATCTTTCAACCTGGCTGCATAACGGAGAAATGCCCAAAGAAGTTTTTGCCGTTACCCAGCAAATAAAACCGGATATTTATCCAAAAGTAGATGATGAAGCAACCATCATACTAACTTATGAAAAGTCACAAACCATCATTCAGGCCAGTTGGAACTGGAATTATAACCGAAAAGACCTTGAGGTCTATAGTGAAGACGGCTACATCATCTGCCTTAATGGCACCGATATGAGGATTATGCGTTCGGAAAAAGAAGGTGAGTACACCTTTACCGCTCCTGAGTTGTCAGCACCCTTGGACGATCCGTTTGCTTATTTTATGGCGGTAATTAGAGAACAGATTAAACCCAAGCCTACCGATCTCAGCAGCCTGGAAAACAATCTAACGGTAATGGCCATATTACAGGGAGCCATGTTTTCAGCCAAACAAGGTAAAAAGATTCGCCTCAGCGAACTTGACTAGTGTTAAATTCAGTGACTTGGTTTGGCTAAAGTATGTTTAACTTAACGCTAGAACTGCTGTCCGGTAATTTCTTCCAGCTTATCATGCAGAGATTGTGCTAGCTCCGCATGCTGTGATATTAAGTTCCGGGTTTCTGAGATATCGTTGGAAAGATCATAAAGCGCTCCATTCGGTTCACCTGGTGCCGGTTCAATTAATTTGGGTTTACTAAACCCGCCTGATCCCAGCACAGGGGTATATTTCCAGTTGCCCTGCCTGATGGCAAACAACCCATCTATAGAATGCTGGATCATTTGGTCCCTGACCCAACCGTTTACTTCTTTCTCTAGCAATACCGGCGACAGGTCGTAACTGTCAGGCGCCGCACCCTGTGGAATATTTTCACCAATTATCCCGGCGATGGTGGCTAGAAAATCAGTAGTACTTAACAACTGATCTGAAACCACTCCAGCAAGCACATGCCCTGGCCAACGGAATAAAAAGGGTACTCGGTGCCCTCCTTCATAGATATCAGCTTTTTGACCCCGGGAAACATAATTGGGACGATGGTCATACATTTCCTTGTCTTTTATCGTCCAATGCGCGCCGTTGTCTGATGATAGAATCACTAGTGTATTGTTGGTGAGTTGCATCTCATCGAGTAGTGATAATAAAATCCCAATTTTGTTGTCTACCAGTTTTACAAAATCACCATATTTCCCAGCATCAGTGGTCCCCAGGGTTTCTTCTGTGGGCAGCCAGGGTGTATGTGGGGCCGTCAAAGGTAAATACAGGAAGAATGGACGCTGGTCAATTTCCTGCCCTCTTATAAAATTAAGCCCCTTGGCAATCAAGTGACTCAGTACATTTTCAAAGTCGAATCCCGGACTCATCTCCCCAGCTCTCCAGAAAACGCCCCTGCCGTCTGCCTCCTCGGATTTGCCCTCAGTGTAAGCTGTTGGTAGCTCAGTGGCCTGTCCGTTTTCCAGATATAAATATGGAGTCATATCCAGAGAAGAAGGAAATATATATGAATACTCAAACCCTAATTGATTTGGCCCACCGGTAACCGGTTTGGAGTAGTCTACATTGCTTCCCAACTGTTGATTATGCAGGTAATTCCAATCGTATTGTTCGATGGGTTTAGCAGTATCCTTTGGCTGCCAACCCAGGCCCAGATGCCATTTGCCCACTACGCCGGTGCGATAACCATGGCCTTCTAAAAATGATGCTATGGTTACCTGGTCAGGTTTGATTAAAGGCGGCGAATAACCCCAAAGTACTCCATTTTTTAATGAAGAGCGCCAACAGTATTCACCGGTTAGAATTCCATAACGCGTGGGTGTGCAAACCGCCGATGCTGAATGGGCATCACTGAAACTAATACCTTCTTTGATCAGCCTGTCAATATTAGGAGTCTGTACTGCGGATTCCGGGTTGTGTGCAGACAAATCGCCATAACCCAGGTCGTCTGCAAGAATATAAATAATATTGGGCCGCAATTTTTTGGTATCGGTACTTGATTGACTACAGGCGGTAACCAAAAAAATAACCAAAAGAAGTTTAACTATCAATTTTATTCCCATCTGGTCAGCATTGTCTTCTTACATTGCATTAACTTTATCATGGTACTCATTTCAAAATTAACCATTCAGCCCTGCACTCTTTTCATTGTCCGCTTAGAATTTACCTCAGACTAGGATATAATCCGAGAAATAAATATTAAACTTATTACTAATGTCCTTTCAACGTACCCAGGAAGGCCAATACATCTCTAATTTCCTTTTTTGTTAACACCTGGCCCATTGGGGGCATGCTGGAAGGAATACTTCTTTGCTGGATAATGTTGGATTTTGCAATCTCACGTAGTTGCTGGTTGCCAATTTTTAATTTCAAGGTATCTACTGTTTCTGACTGGACCAGTCCGGTTACGGTTTCACCATTTTTTAATTCTAAAGTTACCATGTGATACCCTTCAGCGTATGAACCACTGGGATTAACCAAGGAGGTTAGCAATTCTTTAGCTGATGACCTAGAACCCACGCCGGACAGGCCCGGACCCATGGTTCCGCCTGTTTCGAAAATCGTATGGCAACGCACGCACTGGGCAGCTTGATGGGTCCAAAATATGTCCTGTCCTTTGTTCAAGCTTCCTCCGATCAGGGTTTCCAAATAGGGATTTAGCGGGTCCGTTGGAGATTTTGAAGCTTCATATTCATCCAGCTTTGCCAGTAATCGTTCATTTCCCTGTACTTTAACAGCCTCAATTATATCCAACTGGATCTCCGGTAGTGCCTGACCGGTCTGTAGCCAATTGAGATAAGCACCCAAGGTTTCCACAGCCCGCGGTTGTTTCATGGTACCCAATGAGTTCAGCGCAACCTGTTGTTCTGGATAGGTGCCTGTTTTCATAATCTGTTGAAAAAGACCTACTGCCTGTTCCTCTGGAATATTTGATTGGGGCAAAATGGCTAGGGCAGCAGACCTGACTTTTTCATCACGGTCCTTAAAAGCAGTTTGTAACGCCTGGTTCAAGTACTGCGATTGTAAATGAAACAAAGAATTAAGGGAAGCGCTGCGTACACCGGCGTTTGTATGGTGCTTAACTAAGCCGGCAAGAATTTCCTCTGCTTCTACTATGTTTAATTTACCAACAGCGTTGGCGGCTTCTAATTGAACCTGATGCTCTTGATCAATCAGAAGTTTTGTTAAAACCGGCCCCAGTTTTTCTTTCAGGTAGGCATCATCTCTTTTTAAAGATCCCCGATAGCGGCCATCCACCCGGTCGAATACAGAAGGCTTACCCCAGGTACTTAGGGTTTGCAGGGCTTCGCCTTTCATAGCAGCCGGGGCAGAATCTTGCTGGATGTAGGAAATCAGCATATCTATATTTTCTTGCTTTCCTACCCGGAGGTTGGCATTAATGGCCCTTCTTAAAAGTGGTTCTACTTGAAATCTGGGTTCACTTAGAACCCTGGCCAAACTGGGCAGTGCATTTGGGATCGACAGATCGTCGTTAATTCCCCGTGCTGCCTCTGTAACGATGAATTCGTCAGAATCTTCTAAAAAAACCGCGATACGAGGACTCTTCATTCTTCGTAAAGCCACCACCGCAGCTATCCTCAGTGCTTTCGACGGATGGGTATTTAACGCCTCCAGGGAAGCATCATCTCCCAATCTTGAAAGTGCCACCATGCCGGCGTGTCTTAGCCAAAGGTCCTGGTCATTGTTCTTTTCAAGCATGGCCAAAAGTGGATCCAGAGCCGGCTGGTAAGCCATGCGTCCCAGGGCCTCTGCAGCATGTAACTGTACCCGCAATGAAGTATGGTCAAGTAGTGGCAATATATGTTCCGCCCCTTCTTGATACCTGACGTCTCCTAAAGTTTTGGCCGCTTGAGTTATAATTTCAGAATCTGGGTCCTTTAATAAGGGTATCAGCTCTTCGGCGTATTCCGATCTCCCCTTCCTGGCCATCTGCCCGACTCCCCATATGCCGTGTACTCGTGCAAGTTGATTATCCAGTTGAACAGTTGCGCTAAGCAGAGTCTTGATGCCGTTCTTGCCCCTGGTGGCCAGCTCGAACTGGGCCTTTTGTCTCACCCTCATATCCTGATGACCCAGCTTCGCTTCCAAATCATCAATGGAGCTTTCTTTAAAATCTTTTGCCAGTAGTGATTTTGTATCCTGTCGCAGCGGGTCAATCGATTTCCCAGGCACATCCAGTTTCCAAATCCTTCCCTGACCCTTAGGTTCCCAGCCATCTATCCAATCACTAAAATACAAAGCCCCATCCGGTCCAAAGTCCACCCCGGTGGGCAGCAAACCTCTAACAACCTCCTGGGTTTGGTCTAACTGAAATGAAGCCCCGTTGGGTTTCAAGGTAAAAGCATGGAGCGGGCTGTTAACAGGTGTACCGCGGAATTCTGCCACAAAAAAATGATCATACCAATTTTCATCCAGAGCAGTTCCCGGGTTATACACCAAGCCCGTAGGTCCGTTAACAAAGTTTGTAATGGGAGGCAAAAAATAAGCAGCTTGTCCATCCCAATGTGGGACATGCATCCTTTCATCCATCCATACTTTGTAGCTGTTGTTGTCCGGGTCAGTATACTTGCCAAATTGCCAGTTAATCCGCCAACCGGTTTCAGAGCCGTTAATCAAATAAACCAGCCGTTCCCGTTCACCCTGATGGTCGCCATCGTTATCAACTGAAATCAGGTTGCCATATTGATCAAATGCAAATTCATGAGTATTTCGTACGCCTGCGGCATATACTTCAAATCCGCTGCCATCTAATTCTGATCGTACAATGACCCCTTGATTGGGATATTTCCATCTTTTCCCATCCTGATCTACCACATTCATCCCTATGTCGCCAATACCCCACCATATTCTACCATCCGGTCCGATTTTAGCCCCTGACATTCCATGAGCCCCGAACCCAATGTGCACCGCGTAACCATGACTGATTGAATTCACCACATCAGCGATACCGTCATGGTCCCGGTCTCCTGTTCTCCACAGGTCGGGGCCTACCGCAATAAAAACCTCTCCGTTATACGCTTCCAGTCCGTTGGCAACGTCCGTGATCTCCTGATTAAAGTCCTCCAGATATAGTTGGGTACGGTCAGCAAAACCATCACCACTTGCGTCCTCAACGAACCATACCTGCTCTTTTTCAAAAGTAAGGTCCTTCCAATCCAATTGGCCGTCCTGGTTTAAGTCCTTTAAAAATTTCCTGCCTTCTTCATTGGTTTCAGAAAAAGTTTCCCTTAGGAAAGCCCTCCTTTCCTCCACTGTCTCAAAAGAAATGGAGGCTGTCATCCAGTTTTTGTGGGACCGGATGTCAAATTCAGAATGGGTCTGTCTGATGGCGCGGGTATAAAAAATTCGGCCGTGGTCGTCTATGCTGATAGCAATTGGATCGTCGATCAATGTGTCTGCAGCCCATAACGAAAGCTCAAATCCATCCGCAATATTCAAGGAGACTTCATACTGAATATCATCAGCCAGAGTTTGGGCGTAATCGGAATTGATTTCAATCGATTTGCTGGGGTAGATCTGTTCAACTTTCTGTTTACAGGTAAATAATAGTAGTGGTAAAAGACACCAGGGTACAATTGATTTGAAGAAGATATTGTTTGCCGAATTGTGCATTGGCTAATTGATACTAGGAAATTTGAGAATCTGTAAAAATAAGTAATAAATGTTATTGGGCAAGGAGCTGAGTGTTGGGCACTCGAGTTAGAGGTTGCGTGCATCTTTAGTTCTTAACCGTACCAGTTTGCGGTCACAGACAGCTCCCAGGTAGAGATCATCATTATAACTGATGGCAGCACTAACACCGGAAAGTAATGCTCCTGTTTCTTTATATATCAATTTTTTACCTTTCGATCGGTAATTGACTTTATAAACTTGTGCAGGAGATAATTTATTGGTATTCTTCATATGGTTTGAGAGAGCCCATAAGTTGGGGTGCAGGGCCACCCACAGTTGTCCAAGTTCATCGATATTGATATTATCTATACCGATACCGATAAAAAAGTTATCCACATGCTCTAAAGAGCCTTCATCAGCTATTTGGTACATTTTAAGCATTCCTGACAAAGTTTCACTCACAAATAATTGGTTTGATCCTCGGTTGAAGGCAATCCCATTGGGAAAATATAAGTTATCCACAACTTTTATGAATTCAGTTCCATTATAAAACATGACGTTTCCAGTCTTTCTTCCCAGAAATGTATCGATTGAACGGATGGTACCATCGTGAGACCGACCATCATTGGTAACATAAAATTGCCTGGATCCAACCGCCACCAGATCATTTGGTGAAGTTAATTCGGTGCCCGAGATAGTAATTTCATGACTCAGTTCACCCGCTCCCGTGACCATAAAAATCTCCACTGTATGCGAGCCATCTTCTCTGTGGTTGTTGGTGAACAGGTATTTTTTCCCTTGATGGTCCCGGGCCGTCGCCTTAGTGCATATGTCAAAGGCTACCCCCGATGGGGTAGGCTTTGGCCCGCGGTCCCTTAAGAAACTGAGACCGTGCGGATGAAAATCCTTTGGTTGATCAAATTTGAATTGGTGGGCCAATGCATTTGGGTTATCTAGCTTGAGGAAGTAGATACCTCCACGGGGATTAGGGCCAGTGCAGGGATTATTACTAATGAAATACAAAATTCCCTCCTCACGGTCCAACTGCAGTGCTTCGGGTCCGGGAACTTCCGCCACCACCTTACAGATCCCTTCAAAGCGGTCTTTAACTTCCACAAAAGCGCCAAGTGACTTGAAACGGACTCCCGTGTAGACACTTAAAATAACCAGCAGCAAGCCCGTGCTCAACAGGAACCAATAAATACCCTTCTTGCCCATGCCGATTAAATTAGTCAATAATCTTTCTCCCTGGAAACCTTATTCATTTCTTTGTTAAATTGGGAAAGGTATAAACCTTATGTCAATGTCCATTTTCCTGCCTTATGATTAGGATCTCCACTGATCTGGCAAAGAAATTCTCCAACTTAATTTTTAAATACGCTTGGTTGGTGATCATGGTCTATCTGGTAGCAGCGGTTTTCGGTTTTTTTTACACCGCACAGAACCTGAGAATCAATAGTAATACCTCTGAGATGTTTGATGAAAAGCTACCATTCAGACAGATAAGAGATCATTACAAAGAGGCCTTTCCTTTAACCGAAGACAACTTTGTAATAGTGGTTTCCGGTCCGGTCCCTGAATTGGTGCTCACTATAGCAGATTCTATCTCCAGGGATCTAAAAAAACAGCCCGAGCTCTTTGAATCGGTGTATCAACCCACCGGCGAGAAATTCTTCAAGAAGAACCAACTGCTATATCTAGACAGCACCACACTAGCGGGTTTATCGGAGAAGGTTCTCAAGGCCAGACCAATGATTTCTTTCATTAATGAGCATTACAGCTTGAAGGGACTGTTTTCATTTTTGGGATTGATGGTAAGGTTTAGTTCGGGGCAGCAACTTGAAGGGATGACCCCGCTCTTTGGTGAAATGGATAGTGTACTGGTGGCCACTATGGAGGGACGAATAACCCAGATGTCCTGGCAAAACTTGATGGGTGATGTTACTGATTCTTATGATGCAGGTTATAGTTTTATTCAGGTAAAGCCTGTATTGGATTACAGTAAACTGCGCCCGGTAAAGCCCGCCATCGAGGAGGCAAAACGGATTGTTAGTTCTTATCGAACTGGAGTGGTAACCGTTCGGATAACCGGGAAAAAAGCCATGACCTATGAAGAAATGGGAAGTGTCATGGACGGCGCCATACAAGCCAGCATATTGGCGTTGATAATGGTAAGTCTGGTGCTTTGGTTAGGCCTCAGGTCTTTTAGACTAATTGCCGCGACCCTGCTCACCCTGATAGTTGGTTTGATTATGACAGCCGCCTTTAGCACCTGGGCGGTGGGTCAACTGAATATGATCTCGGTGGCTTTTGCTGTGCTATACATTGGCCTGGGTGTTGATTACGCCATACATATTTGTCTCCGTTATCGCGAACTGGGGCAGGAAAAACTTGATTCCAGGGAGGCCATCACCATTAGTATAAAAGACATTGCCCCGGCTTTGGTATTGAGCACTCTGTCTACTTCTATAGGATTTTATGCTTTCGTCCCTACCGATTTTGCCGGTGTTTCGGAATTAGGAATAATAGCAGGTACCGGTATGTTCATCAGCCTGTTGGTTACCCTTACCCTTCTTCCTTGTTTAATTTGGAAATTCTCGGCACTGTCCAGCAAAAAGATAAATATCGTAAATCAACCCGACGGTCCGTTAATAGAGAAATTCCGCATCCAAATTCGAATCGCCACCATTATTCTGGCTTTAGGAGCAGTATGGCTGCTGCCTAAAATTAAGTTTGACTATGACCCCATTAATCTGAGAGACCCAAAAAGTGAATCCGTGGCTACTATCCGGGAACTGATGTCCAGTCAAAATTTTACCCCCTGGACACTTAATATTCTGGCCAGAGACAGTACCGCATCGATGAGATACCTACAAGATTTAAAATCGCTAAGCACGGTAGACCGGGTATTGAACATTTACAGTTTTATTCCGAAGAACCAAACCCCAAAACTGGCAATAATTGACAAGCTGCAAGGGGTCTTTAGTAAAATGCCTAAGATCTCATTCCATTTTGACCAGGTACCACAAGACCAACAGATCAAAGCCATTGAAGATTTCGGTGCCCTGCTTGCCAGTCCATTTTATTCGAAAAATTTAATGGTCAATAAATTCAGTAAGCACCTCCTTCAATTCCAAGACACCCTCATTAGCTTGGATCAATCAGGGAAAGAACAACTTATTGAGAATCTTCAATCAAGTTTATTGATTTCGTTACCCCATACCATCCGCGGATTACTGACCAGCTTGGACGCAGATACGGTTTCCTTCGAGTCCTTACCCAAAAACCTTAAAGACCGTTGGGTATCAACAGATGGTATATTACGGGTACAGGTTTTGCCGGCTGCCGGAATCATTAGCAGCCAGGAATTACGGGCATTTTCTTCTCAGGTACAGGATGTCGCTCCTGAAGCTACCGGTGATCTGGTGGTGACATTGGCTGCAGGCGATACGGTAGTGCGGGCCTTCAAACAGGCCATACTCTTTGCTTTGACGTCCATCACGGTGTTGTTGCTGGTTTATCTGCGAAATATTCGCGACACTATGTTCATTTTGTTACCACTGATGCTGGCTGGGGCCTTTACCGGGGCCTTAACGGTGGTGCTGAATATTGATTTTAATTTTGCCAACATTATCGCCCTGCCTCTATTACTGGGGTTAGGTGTGGATAACGGAGTCCATATTGTTCACCGGGCTAAAATCGACAAAAGCGGTCGCAGTCTGCTGCAGACCAGTACTGCAAGGGCCATTTTATTCAGTTCCCTGACTACCCTATTCAGTTTTGGAAACCTGGCTTTCTCTCCCCATCGGGGCACCGCAAGCATGGGGCTGCTGCTCACTTTTGGAGTGTTATTTGTACTACTGGCTACACTAGTAATGCTGCCGGCATTCCTGCCAAAAAAGGGGGAGACAGGGGATAGTGAATAGCGTTTGGAGCATGGCGCGGGTTATCATTTAACTAAGAGCTCCAAAGTCACGAGATAGGCACAATGATCTGAGGCGATGGAATCTTGTATAACCGTTGTTTCAAGCACCCTCCAGCTATTTTTTGGATAAAACATCACGTAATCAATTTTTCGTGTAGGTCCATTTGAGGGAAATGTAGGCTTTGGCTGCTTTTTATCATAAGAGGCAGACCATAATTCCTCCAGGATGTCAATGGGTGTACTTCCTGGTATGGCGTTTAAGTCTCCAACCAGAATAGTTGGATATTTATTTGAAGAAAATACTTGGTTGATTTTTTTAACCTGGGCTACCCTATCTTTATCGTCTTTCAAATGATCCAGGTGGGTTCCTACAAAGGCTATGGTGTCACCGGAGGGCAGTATAGTTACTATTTCTAATGCCGCTCTGGGTTCATTTCCTGGAGTATAAGGCAGTGCAACATTCCTGCTATGGAGAAAGGTGTATTTGGATAATATTCCTTCGCCATACTCGCCACCGTCATAATTCATGGCTTTTGCAAAAATGGGTACCATTTTCGCTCTCCAACCCAGTTCAGTCACTAAATCATACTTCTTAGCTCTATTGGTTTTAAAGTCAACTTCCTGCAAAGCCACTAAATCCGGATCCGCATCAATTATCACTTTAGCAATTAGGTCTAAATCAAAATCACCTTTGGTTGTTGCTCCGTGAAGAATATTGAATGAGAGCACTTTAATTATTTTAGTGCTATCATTTCTGGTTTGAGGCCAAATGGCGTGGCTGCTCAATATTGCCAATAGGATTATCGATATGCTTAATTTCAATTTAATTATGGATTTGGTCGATCTGCATTGGGTTACTTCCAGGTGATCTAAATACAAATAGTAAGTTAACTAAAAACAAAGATTATTCTGAACTCGGGAATTGGAATGCTCCAAATGAAATTGATTTTAAAAGTATAATTATCTATCTTTTAATTAGCGGTTCTAGAAATAATAAATGAAATTTCGGCAAATCCTTTGGATAATAATATTTGTATTGTCAACATCAAAATTGGCCAGGAGTCAAAGTTTTTGTCTATCCAATCCCTCAATTAATAAGCAAAAAACAGAATCTTATAAAGGACGCCAAACAATACAACCCTGCAAAATTTATTGGATTAATATTTATCTCCATAGAGTAATAGGAACCAAAAATGGGTGGAACGGATATACTTCATCTATCGATACCGAGGTTATGGCAAATCTCAATGCATCCTTTAATCAATATGGGTTTTATTTTGTACTTGTCGGCGCAAGAAACTGGTTTACAGATATATACACTGATGCTAACGCAGATCCGGGTATACTGGAAATTATACTAACCGGAATATTTGAAGATAAGGAGTCTCTCCAACATGCAGACGCAATCGACCTTTATCTGTTACCCGCAAAAATCCCAATAAATGGGGGGGGATTTGTTCCAACAAACAATCAGTCAGTAATGTTTATTGGCGGTACTCGTCAAATTACCCATTGTACGGGAGGTTCAACATTATATGAGATTGTCACCACAAATGTGGCGAGTCACGAAATGGGCCATGTCCTTGGATTGCCACATACTTTTGATGTTAGTCTAGGTACCTCTATTGATTATGTTAGAAACCGAGAGTGTGTCGATCCAAATACTTGTCAATTTGTGAACAACTGTACGGATTGCAATGTTAGCAGCAACCCTACCATAAATATGAACAATTTCATGTCTTACACTGTACCCAATTGCATGTCGGCATTCTCCAATGAGCAGGTGAGCTTGATGAGAGAGAATCTTGAAAATACCATGGCTTCGGTTGTAAATAGAACCCAGGGTTTGCCATCTGATATTATAGGAGATTTAATCGGTCCTTCTGAAGTATCAAAAGGGTCTCTGGTTTGGTTTAACCTCTCAGATCAAGGCGAGGAGTATGAAACATTTATCTGGGCAATTCCTAGGGGCTTTCTTGGTGCGGAAGGAGGGGACAACACTAGTAGTATTCAAACCTGGATTGGATTTGATGCTCAAAGCGGAAATGTTCGGGTATGGAAAACCAATTTGTGTGGTGAGAGCAATGAAAAATACAAATTTGTAACGGTCATTCCGGATGATTGTATGGACTGTCCGACCATAAATATCTTTCCCAACCCCGCTTTGCACAAGATCAATATTAGTTATTCATCCCGAGAGTCTGGTGATCAAGAACTTTTTGAGAAGCCAAGAGAATACATGATAGTGGATATTAGCGGTAAAACAGTTTATAAGCTCAAGTCATCACAAACAAATCTTATACTGGATCTCAGCGGGATCAATAATGGTGTTCATATACTTATCATTAAACATGGAAATTTTGGCACCTACCAGCGAAAGTTCACAATCCTCCGATGAGTTAGTTTTCTAAGCGCCGAGTTCTAAAACATCGATACATCGTCAACGTCCAAAGGCAGTATAGAGATGGGGAGATGTTCTTTTTCGGCGATTTCCCCCAGGTCAGGGGCTCGCCGGGTTTCTAATGGTGGCATAAACCTTCGTCCCTAGTCAAGATGTCCATTCTCCTGAAGCCATTGCGCTGTTTCTGCCAGCGCCTGTGGGATTGAATACTGGGGTAGCGATAATTCTCTGCGGGATTTACTGGAGTTAAACACCATATTGGCACCTGCCAATCGCACGCCTTCAACTGAAGCCGGAGGCATCTTCTTACTAAATCTGGCCATAAACTCCATCGCATGGGCAGCAGCATAAGCCAGTGCATACGGAACTCTTCTTTTGGGCATTTTTTTACCAATGTGTTTCTCCATCAATCTTAGAAATTGACTCATTTTTATATTCTCCTGACCCAATATATATCGCCCGCCTATGGTCCCCTTTTCAGCAGCTAAAATGTGGCCTTCAGCTACCGCTTTTACCGGAATAAGATTTAAGTTGCATTCCATATAAGCCAGGGTCTTTCCATTCAAAAAATCTTTGATCATTCGAGTAGGAGGAGTCAGGTTTACATCACCGGATCCGATGGGAATGGTTGGGTAAACGACCACGCCTGGTAATCCTTCCAATACGGCCTCCTGCACAGCTTTTTCCGCAAGTAGTTTAGATCGACTATAAGGGCCTGGCAGCTCTTCTGGTTGTGGCAATGTCAGGGTTTCATCAATTGGTCTGGAACTTCTTTGCCTCCATGCTCGCAATACGGTTTCACTGGATGTATAAATAAACTTGTTAACGGGGAATTTCTTTGCCTCCTCCAAAAGAATCTGAGTACCCTTGACATTTACTTCGAAAAAATCGTCGGAATTTAGTGACCAAAGGTGTGGAATGGCCGCTAAATGGTATACATCGGTTACACCCTCCAGAACTTGAGCTAAAAGATTTCTGTCAAGAATCGAGCCTTGCCAAATATCCACATCACCCGGAAACTGCTCGGTGTTTGGATTTATGTCCAATACTCTGACCGGCTTACCTCTGCTGATAAGAGCAAGAACCAGGTGTCGGCCTATAAAGCCTAGTCCTCCGGTAACCAGCGAAAAACCCTGTGTCCTCATGATACTGCGATTCATTTAAAGAAGTAGTGCGGTAACCGATTACTACCTTTAACAATTAATAGAAATTTACTGGGATTTTAAGAAGGGACGGACATAAACCATGTATTCCTTGAAAATTTCCTGTTAATTTATAAATGCGACATCCCGTTTAAACTGAGTGGACCCAGGCACAACATCCAAGCGACCCTTCTCCCATCCGCTGTTCGGCAGCAGTTTATCCAACCTGGTGCAACTCATATGGACTAACGGCGGAGTATCCTGGAAGTATTCGCCGCAACTTCTGGCAGCTTTGTTCTCTGCAACTGCCCGGCTACCGCTGTCACTGATAGAAAAAATCGTATACCATAATAAACTTAAGCGCATGGAAATGAAGCCTCCAATCTTCATTGTGGGGCACTGGCGTAGCGGTACTACTCATATTTGTAATTTATTTAGTCAATCTCCTCAGTTCGGTTTTGTTTCCCCTGTTGCCACCGGGATTCCCAACGATCTGTTATTAATAGGAAGACTATTTAAACCCTGGTTGGAAAAATCCATTCCCCCTGACAGATTAATAGACAGGGTATCTGTAGATGCCCATTCACCGCAAGAAGATGAGTTTGGCCTGGCCAATATGGTCCCGATATCGTTTTTACACGGGTTGTATTTCCCAAAGCGATTCTCTGAAAACTTCTCAAAGGGGGTATTCTTTGACTACTGCTCTGAAAAAGACATCGGGCGGTGGAAAAAGGCCTCTAATCAATACCTTAGAAAAGTATACCTCGATCAGAGAGAACGTCAGCTTCTAATCAGAAATCCAGCTTATACAGCCCGCATCCCTTTGCTGCGGGTAATGTGGCCAGGGGCTAAGTTTATTCACATTTATCGCAATCCTTACCGGGTGTTCCCATCCATGAGGAATTACTTTGAAAAACTATTTCCAGCACTTTCGCTTCAGGATTACCAGCATGTAGAAGTGGATAACATTATTTTTAAAACATACAGCAGAATGATGAAAATCCTGATCGCAGACCTGTCACAGATGCCAAAAAACGAATTCATTGAAATCAAATACGAGGAGCTTGAGGAAAGACCCTTAACTGAACTCAATAAAGTGTACCACCGTTTAGGTCTTTCAGGATACCAAGAGGCTGAGCCATTTTTTGAAAAGTATCTGGATGGTATCAGGGGTTATACAAAAAACCAATACAACCAAAACCCTGACGAATTATCGTTAATAAGAAGCCATTGGCAGCCAATTATTGATCATTATAACTACTGACTATATCGGTAAGCAGCCTGCCTGACAGGCAGGCAGGCAAATGACAAGCTCCAATTACACTTAACAAAATATTCATGAATCTTACCGCTGTGGGTTTTTTGCCGGCGCCCCCGGGTGGGAATTGTTGACTGTTGGTCAGTTCCATAATACTGATTTACTAAGAAATTTAGTCCTGAGTAGGAAGATTATAAGTTTCAATTGCTATTTTGACTTCCGAACTCTCAATTGATTCTTATCTGATGAAAGAATTAAGTTACCAGATTGGTCTTGAGTATGCCGAAGACATCCTCATTGCATTGGCGATTCTCCTTTTAATGGGAATTGAGATCTGGGCTGTGAAGAAGGGAACAAACTATTTGAAGAGCACCATCAAAAAGTTCAGTTTTCAACCATTCAAATTCCGGTCCTTCGAATTGCTGAACATAGGGAAACAAAGACTTTTCCTAACGGGTATAATAACTTGCTTACAAATTTTAATCATTCTACTGATTATCTACTTTTCACTCATTTTCACTTTGAGTATTCTCCCCGGTACCGAAGATGTCGCCAATAAATTAATTGAATTTATATTTCTGCCCTTAAAGAATACTTTTATCGCCGTAACCGGCTATCTACCGAGGTTATTTACCGTTCTAATAACGGTGATAATATTCCGCTACCTAGTTAGCATGGTGAAGTCTGTTTTCAGGGAAATAGACAAAAAGAAATTAAATATACAGGGATTTGAACCTCATTGGGCCCGCACTACCGGAAGTATCATTGTTTTTCTATTAAACACTTTAATGCTGATTATGATATTGCCAGACCTGCCCGGGTATAAGTCTTTAGCTTTTAAGGGTGTCATTGCTTTCCTAGGTGCTTTAATTACTATTGGAGGTAGTTCTGTAATTGCCAATTACATGGCGGGGATAGTCGTTACGTATATGAATTCTTTCCGATTAGGAGATTGGGTGAAAATCGACAATACCACTGGGGAGATAACTGAAATTTCCCCCTTTGCAATAAAATTACGAACAGCGAAAATGGTTGTCGTCTCTATTCCTAATAGCAGGATTTTAACCACGCATATTAATAATTTCAGCAGTGAATTTGGAAATCAACGTGTACTGCTACATACTACAGTGAGTATCGGGTATGATGTATCCTGGAAAACAGTTAATGAATTGTTGATATCAGCTGCTGAAAAAACAGCGAGTCTTGATTTATCCACACCACCTTTCGTAAGACAGCACAAACTTGATGACTTTTATGTAGTATATGAACTGAACGCATATTCCAAGGAACCAAGTAAAATGTCTGGCATATATTCAGAAATGCATAAACACATTTTAGAGGAGTTCAATGTGGCTGGAGTTGAAATTTTATCGCCTCATTATCGAGTAGATAGAGGATGGGGGAGAAAGTAATAACTCATGGAAATCTTGAGTATTTTATTTGATTAGCAATCTGCCATTTCTGCTTTCAGCATAAGGCCAAACCATTAGAAAATAATGAAACAGCATTGGAATCAACGTTTGGACATCAACTTGTACCCAAGTGCAAATTTCCCATTGCTCAGTCTAAATATACCGCGGTTATCAAAATCCAGGTCTGTCATATATACTCCACTATCCAATCTTATACTCAGGTAAATCCTGGCACTGTTATATCCAAAGGAGCCTGAAAAGTGGAAATGATAAAATAACGGATTGGAAGGCTTGTATTTATAGGTCTCAGTATTAACTACTTTGTAATTAAGACCTATTCCAGGTGCAATAGTAATGGAAGCGAAAAGGTTGGCTGGAAGTGCAAACTGGACTGAATACCCTCCTCTTATCCCGGCTCCTAAGGTAAACAGATCCCTTATTTCGGCTTGCTCATTAAACGATGCATGGTCATTCCCTGCAACAATGGAGCTGTCTGCTTTCAGTATATTAGAAATAAAAAACCCTCCCAGCCCAAAAGAAGTGGCAGTTTTCTTTTGTTTGGACAGCCCTGATAGAATTGCGGCAATCGAATACTTCTGAATATTAAAATAATACATGTAATTAATTCCTGTTGCTGAGAATCTGAGATCATTTCGGAAAAACTCCGGGGCATTGGAATCATTACTTGTATTGAATCCCCGGTAGGTTTGGAAAAAAAACTCAAAGAGGCTGTTTTTCACCATAAACTTACCTTGCATATCAAACCTTTTTGTTGGCTCCCGGTTTTTACTCTTTATGTTGAAAGCAATGTCCAATATAATCTTACGAGAGGCCACCCCAAAACCAACACCTGATGCGTTGTTGGGCTGGAATTTCAAGGATTGATTATCATCCAATATCACTAATCTTTGATCTTTGTAATTAGTAAAAAGTCTCAACGACCAGTTGTTAATGTCCCTGTCAATGAACAGGGTATCTATTATGTCCACAGCCTTGAGAGTGTCCAGATATTGTAAATTCTGACCGAATACGGGAATTTGAAGTAGAAGAAAAATGATAATTAGTCTGTTTCGGATGCTCATTGACCCGGAAATTACCTTAGTACCGTAATTTATATGAATATCAGGGCTTTCTAAATCGACTTTGATCTCTAATCTCATTTTCGAATGCCCCAAAGGCTTGGTTCATATCTCAACAAAAGGATTATTAGTAGAAGTAATCAAATTAACTACAGAAGGCAATACTCTGGCTTCAAATCCCGTCATTTCACCAATTATCTCACCATCCAATTGTAAGGTTTTGGGTGAATCAAATTTGACGGTTACTTTAGATGAGCATTTGATAGTCTCGACCTGATTGTCCTTGGCATAGTGTTCATTAAACTTGGACAGTCCAGCCCTTAAAAGTGTTGAATTATCTATTTTTTTTACTACCACTAATTCGAATTGCCCATCCAGTGGATTACCATAATAATTCAGTACTACTCCGGTTCCGTATTTTCGGGAGTTAGCAATGGCCAACATATACCCTTCCGTATAAATGGTCTCACCCTCCATTTCAATGGAGAATTTAATTAGCGGGGCCTTTTCGATTTCCTTGATGAAATGCTTGGCATAGGTTAACATACCTCGTTCTTTGTCCTTTGAGAATTCTTCCACAATACGCGAATTCAATCCAATGTCCCCTATATGTAAACAGTAATATCTCTCATTTACCAGGATCAGATCCAACCCTCTAACCATATGGGATTTTAAAAAATCATCCAAGGCAATTTTAGGATCTGAACTAACGCCTAGCTCTGTAGACATTCCATTGGCAGATCCAAGTGGGATAATACCAAAGGGACATTCAGTTTCCAGTAAATTCTGAGCAGTGAATAAAGTGGTGCCATCGCCACCCAGCGATAGCACACGGTCCGGATGGTAACTTTTTAGAATCTTTTGAAGTTCTATCTGGTCATTCTTACCGGTAGTCTTAAACACATGATTTTTAATTCCATATGTTTTAAGTGTTCTGTCAAGATGCCTTAGAAATGGCTCTTTATTCACACCGCCTGAAATGGGGTTGACAACGATCAGGATCTTCATATTATTTATTTTGATAGTTTATTTCATACCAAAGAAGCTATTCAATAACTTACCTCGCAAGATTTCATTGACAAAATAAACATTATAAACATATTTTTTGTAAATAATCTGCTGTGCAAAAGATTGTTCCATATCGTGGATTTGGCAACCATCAACAAGTTGTTTTAAGGGGCCATGCTTTTAGTCGTTTTAAAATAAAAGACCCTCAGCCATATCATCAATCTTTTTTCAACCTTTTAAATACCTGGCGCCGATTTACCTTAAGACCCCAAAAGAATGTAGAGATCCTAATTAAGATAAGGGGCATCGAATGCTTCGTCCGAACTGATGAGCGGGGGTATTTTGAGTTCCTTGCTGAGATCGAAACACCCAATATCGGGTGGTACCCTTATCAAGTTGGATTTAAAGATGAATACAAACTTTATAAAGGCGAATACCGAGTTATGGACGATCATTCCCTGGCGGTGATCTCGGACATCGATGATACATTGCTGCACTCCCGCGCCACTATTACCTGGTTGAAACTCAAACATTTAGTGTTCAAAAATGCATACAGCCGAAGGCCGGTCAATGAGATAGGAAAGATACTTCATCTCTTGAAAGAATTAAATGAAAACCTACTTCCTGAAGATTTTATATATCTCTCAAACAGCGAGTGGAACTTGTACGACTTGCTGAATGACTTTTTGGAGCTGAACCAATTACCCAAAGGAGTACTCCTGTTAAATGATCTGAGAAGTTTTTGGCGTGAGTTAGTTTGGCAAAAAGATAAGGATAAAAGAAAGCAACACAAAAAAAGATCTATTGAAAATATCATGCGGATGTTTCCTCAAAAGAAGTTTGTGCTGGCTGGCGACACTGGGCAGCAGGATATGATGGTATATCGATCCGTTTGCCAGGAAAATCCACATTTAATTAAATCCGTAATTATCAGAAGAATATTGGGAAAAGTAACTAATGAGGATGTTGAGAATTTGGAAAATTTTAAAAAATGTCTAAATTCACTTCGCATCCAAGTACATGAAATTTAATTCCTCTTTGTGCTCCCCGAATACCGGCTCCTAATATAAACAGATCCCTTATTTCAGCCTGATCATTAAATGATACCTGATCATTTCCGGCAACAATAGAGCTGTCTGCCGATAACATATTGGAAACCAAAAACCCTCCCAACCCAAAGGATGTGGCTGTTTTCTTTTGCTTCGACAATCCCGATAAGATCGCGGCAATCGAA